>NZ_JAUSZL010000002.1:3355603-3660658 GCF_030817535.1 Streptomyces sp. V3I8
GACCCGAGCGCCTGGTAGGCGCCGGCGAACTCGGCGCCGGTGACACCGGAGCCGACCACGATCAGCTCGGCGGGCAGTTCGTCCAGGTCGTAGACCTGCGTCCAGTTCAGGATCCGCTCGCCGTCCGGCTGCGCGTCGGGCAGCTCACGGGGGTGGCCGCCGGTCGCGATGAGCACGGCGTCGGCGGTGAGCGTCTCCTCGCTGCCGTCCACGGCCCGTACGACGACCTTGCGGGAGCCGTCCAGGCCCTGCATGCCCTCGAGCCGTCCGCGGCCCCGCAGCACCCGCGCCCCGGCACGCGTCACGGACGCGGTGATGTCGTGGGACTGGGCGAGCGCGAGCCGCTTCACCCGGCGGTTGACCTTGCCGAGGTCGACACCGACGACACGCGCGGGCCGGTCGATGTGCGGGGTGTCGTCGGCGACGATGATCCCCAGTTCCTCGTACGACGAGTCGAAGGTGGTCATCACCTCGGCCGTCGCGATCAGGGTCTTGGACGGGACGCAGTCGGTGAGCACCGACGCCCCGCCCAGGCCGTCGCAGTCGACGACGGTCACCTCCGCGCCGAGCTGGGCGGCCACCAGGGCCGCCTCGTATCCGCCGGGTCCGCCGCCAATGATCACGATCCGAGTCACGTACTCCATTGTCCCGCACGCTTCAAGGTGCTTCCGCCCGGGGGCTCTGTCCGGGTGTCGCGGGTGCGCGTCGCGGCGCGTTCCCGGGGCGCACGATCCGGGGCCGCGGTCACGGGGGAGTCACACGGGTTCGCTGCCGTACCCTCGGTCCCATGTCGCTCTACGCCGCGTACGCCGGCAATCTCGACCCGCGGCTCATGACGCGCCGCGCTCCCCACTCGCCGCTGCGCGCCACGGGGTGGCTCAACGGCTGGCGGCTGACGTTCGGCGGCGAGCACATGGGCTGGGAGGGCGCGCTGGCGACCATCGTCGAGGCCCCGCGCTCCCAGGTCTTCGTGGCGCTGTACGACATCGCCCCGCCGGACGAGGAGTCCATGGACCGCTGGGAGGGCGTCGGTCTCGACGTCTACCGGCGGATGCGCGTACGGATCCACACCCTGGAGGGTGAGGAGTCGGCGTGGCTGTACGTCCTCAACGGTTACGAGGGAGGGCTCCCCTCGGCCCGCTACCTCGGCGAGCTGGCGGACGCGGCGGAGTCGGCGGGCGCCCCGCACGACTACGTGATGGAACTGCGCAAGCGTCCCTGCTGACCCACGCGGGACACGGGCACCCGCACCCGGCGCCGACGGGCCCGGGCGGGCTTCGACAGGTCTCGGCGGAAACAACAAGACAACGATCGCGAACCCGTGACCATCAACATCTACGCGCGTAGGCCCGAACCGGCTACCCTCATGCGCGTGAACGCATCTCTTCTTCCGGACGACATCCAGGGCGACCCGTACGCCGCTGCCGACGCCGCCGCCGCGCGCCTGCGGGAGTACTCGGGCGCCGAGACCCACGACGTCGCCCTCGTGCTGGGCTCCGGCTGGGCGCCGGCCGTGGATGCCCTCGGCGCGCCCGCCGCCGAGTTCCAGGTCACCGACCTGCCCGGCTTCCCGCCGCCGGTGGTCGAGGGGCAGGGCAGCAAGGTCCGCTCGTACCGGATCGGCGACAAGCGCGCGCTCGTCTTCCTGGGCCGCACCCACTACTACGAGGGCCGCGGGGTCGCCGCCGTCGCGCACGGGGTCCGGACGGCCGTGGCCGCCGGCTGCAAGACGATCGTGCTGACGAACGGCTGCGGCGGGCTGCGCGAGGGGATGCGGCCCGGGCAGCCGGTCCTGATCAGCGACCACATCAACCTGACGGCCACGTCGCCGATCGTCGGCGCGAACTTCGTCGACCTGACGGACCTGTACTCGCCGCGGCTGCGGGCGCTGTGCAAGGAGATCGACCCGACGCTCGAAGAGGGCGTGTACGCGCAGTTCCCCGGCCCGCACTACGAGACGCCGGCCGAGATCCGGATGGCCCGGGTCATCGGGGCGGACCTGGTCGGCATGTCGACCACGCTCGAGGCGATCGCCGCGCGGGAGGCCGGGGCGGAGGTGCTCGGCATCTCCCTGGTGACCAACCTGGCCGCCGGGATGACCGGGGAGCCCCTCAACCACGAGGAGGTGCTCCAGGCGGGCCGCGACTCGGCCACGCACATGGGAGCGCTCCTCACCCAGGTCCTGGACCGGCTGTAGGTTCCCCGCCCCCCTGGGGGCTGCCGCCCCCGGACCCCCGCCATCGCGGGGCCGGGCGTCAGCTTTCAGCCCGTCCGGCGTTTGAGGACCGGGGGTTCGGGGGCGGAGCCCCCGAGGTCGGGACGGGAAGGGGCGGCGGGGGCGAGGAAACCGGGGTAGACAAACACGTACGGACGACGAAGAGACGAAGAGAGGTCGACCCTCGTGCAGGACGAACTCATCGCACGGGCCGAGGCATGGCTGGCCGAGGACCCCGACGCGGAGACCCGCGAGGAACTCGCCAAGCTCATCGACGCCGAGGACACCGCGGAGCTCACCGCACGCTTCAGCGGCACCCTCCAGTTCGGCACGGCCGGCCTGCGGGGCGAACTGGGCGCGGGCCCGATGCGCATGAACCGCTCGGTCGTCATCCGCGCGGCCGCCGGCCTCGCCGCGTACCTGAAGGCGAAGGGTCAGACCGACGGCCTCGTCGTCATCGGCTACGACGCCCGCCACAAGTCCACCGACTTCGCCCGGGACACCGCCGCGGTGATGACGGGCGCGGGCCTGCGCGCCGCCGTGCTCCCCCGTCCCCTCCCCACCCCCGTCCTGGCGTACGCCATACGGCACCTGGGCGCGGTGGCCGGCGTCGAGGTGACGGCCAGCCACAACCCGCCGCGCGACAACGGCTACAAGGTGTACCTCGGCGACGGCTCCCAGATCGTCCCGCCGGCGGACGCGGAGATCGCCGCCGAGATCGCCGCGGTCGGGAGCCTCGCCGGCGTCCCCCGCCCGGACTCCGGCTGGGAGACCCTCGACGAGGGCGTCCTGAACGCCTATCTGGAGCGTACGGACGCGGTCCTGGCCCCCGGCTCCCCGCGCACCGCCCGCACGGTCTACACGCCGATGCACGGCGTCGGCAAGGAGACCCTCCTCGCGGCGTTCGCCCGGGCCGGCTTCCCCGCCCCCGTCCTCGTCGCCGGGCAGGCCGAGCCGGACCCGGACTTCCCGACGGTCGCGTTCCCGAACCCGGAGGAGCCGGGCGCGATGGACCTGGCCTTCGCGCAGGCCCGCGAGACGGACCCGGACCTGGTCATCGCCAACGACCCGGACGCGGACCGCTGCGCCGCGGCCGTCAAGGACGCCGCCGGCGACTGGCGCATGCTGCGCGGCGACGAGGTCGGCGCGCTGCTCGCGGCGCACCTGGTCCGCCGGGGCGCGCGGGGCACCTTCGCGGAGTCGATCGTCTCGTCCTCGCTCCTCGGCCGCATCGCCCGGAAGGCGGGCCTGGCGTACGAGGAGACCCTGACGGGCTTCAAGTGGATCGCCAGGGTGGAGGGCCTGCGGTACGGCTACGAGGAGGCGCTGGGCTACTGCGTCGACCCGGACGGCGTACGGGACAAGGACGGCATCACGGCGGCCCTCGCCCTCACGGAGCTGGCCTCGGAGCTCAAGGAGGAGGGCCGCACGCTCCTGGACCTCCTGGACGACCTGGCCGTCGAGCACGGCCTGCACGCCACGGACCAGCTCTCGGTGCGGGTGGACGACCTCTCCCTGATCGCGGACGCGATGCGCCGCCTGCGCGAGCGGCCCCCGACGCGCCTCGCGGACCTGCCCGTCACCGAGGCCGAGGACCTGACGGAGGGCACGGCCTCGCTCCCGCCCACGGACGGCCTGCGCTACACGCTGGACGGCGCCCGGGTCGTCGTCCGCCCCAGCGGTACGGAGCCGAAGCTGAAGTGCTACCTGGAGGTCGTGGTGCCGGTGTCCGGCCACGACGCACTCCCGGCGGCCCGCACGAAGGCGGCGGAGCTGCTGTCGGCGATCAAGCGCGACCTGTCGGCGGCCGCGGGCATCTGAGGCCGCCGCCGGTCCGGTGGCGGCCGCCGGGCCCGGCGGGCTCGATGGGATCCGGTCGGGCCCGGTGGGGTCCGGTCGGGCCCGGTGGGGTCCGGTCGGGCCCGCCGGGCCCGGTGGGATCCGGTCGGGCCCGGTGGGATCCGGTCCGGCCCGGTGGGGCCCGGTCCGGCCCGGTGGGATCCGGTCCGACCAGGCGGGATCCTGTCAGGCTCGTCGGGGCCCCGACGGGGCCCGCGTCCGTGCGGTCCCACCGCCCGTCGGCTCTCGGCGCCCGCCGGCCCGCACCGCCCCTCGGCCCGTACGGTCCCGCAGCCCGCACCGTCCCTCGACGCGCATCGCCCGTCCCTCAGCCCCACATCACCAGCACCGCCGCCCACACCAGGGCCAGCAGCACGGCCAGCGGCCACAGGGGGCGGCCCCGTTCGGGGGCCGTGCTCTCTCCGGTGGGGCGCAGCGCCGGGTCCTCGCGCATGGCCGACAGTTCGGCCGCCAGCGCGTCGTACGGGTGGACCAGGCCGCGCCGTCGTTCGAACCAGGCCCAGCGCGGCGCCGCGACCGACCAGTTGTCGTCGCGCCAGCGCAGCTTCAGCTCGAAGGACCGGCGGCGTACGGAGCGGATGTCGTCCCAGGGGACGTGCTGGGGGCCGCGCAGCCCGGTGACCCACAGGCCCGAGCGGTCCGCCGTGATGCGCCAGGCGAGTTTCACGGCGACGCGGACGGCTCCGTAGAGGCCGAGTGCGGCGACCAGGCCCAGTTTCCACGGGGACAGGCCGGAGTCGGTGAACCCGGCCCAGGTGAGCCACACGCCCCACTGCACCAGCAGTGCGGCGGCCACCCAGTCCAACCAGCCCGCGCGCCAGCGCCGCACCGGTGCCGGGACGCGGTCCACGACCGACTGCCGGGCCCGCCGCTCCAGTTGGCGGTTCCGCTCCTCACGGGTCTTCTCCCTGGCGGTGCGCCGCATGCCCGCGCTCGGCGAGAGCGGGCGGACCGGTCCCGCCGACCACTCCGTCAGCGGCGGCTGGTCGGGGTCCTCGTCGGCGCTGAGGACCACGACCTCGGCGCCGTCGAAGGGGGCGCCGAAGAGGACGGCCTCGCGGACCGGCCCGGGAGTGCCGTCGTCCACCGCGTCGAGGAGCCGCTCCAGTTCCTCGGCGGCCTCCGCCTCGGCGTCGGCGTCGGCGATGTCCGCAGGGCTTTCCGCACCTGCGCCCGCGTCCCCGCCCGCGTCCGCGTCCGCCGCGTCCGGCCCGGGCTCGTCGTCGTACGACGTCAGCTCCACCGTGAACAGCGGCCGCAGTGCCGCGAGGTCGTCCGCCGCGTACACCTCGGTGGTGCCCTGCGCGTCGTCGCGCACGAGGACGCGCAGGACGGGCGCGGGAGTCCGGCGCAGCGCGAGGGCCCGGTGGCGGCCGAGCCACGCCGAGACCAGGGCGGTCATGCCCAGCCCGGCCAGGTAGAAGGCCATGACCCAGGAACCGCGGTGGTCGTCGGCCGTGCCCCACAGGTGCGCGGTGGCGCCGGTGAGCACGCCGAGCGCGAGGACCGCGAGGCCGAGCGGGAACAGGAAGC
Source organism: Streptomyces sp. V3I8 (assembly GCF_030817535.1). Lineage (NCBI taxonomy): Bacteria > Bacillati > Actinomycetota > Actinomycetes > Kitasatosporales > Streptomycetaceae > Streptomyces > Streptomyces sp. V3I8. The sequence continues at coordinate 3,361,212 of NZ_JAUSZL010000002.1, forward strand.
GGCCGCGCCGCACGGGCGCGTCCGCGTCCGGGACGCGTGCCGTACCGTCACCGGCCGCCTCGGCCGCCCGCTCCAGCTGGGCGCCGCGGGCCCGCAGGCGTACAGCGACGGCGGCCCAGGAGGCCACCACGACCAGCGTCCCGAAGGCCGTCACGGGCCACGGCAGCGACGGAGCCTGCACCGCGAGCCCGAGGAGCAGGGCGGGCGCCCCGGCCCAGACCGCTTCGGGCCGCGCGAGCACCCACAGGGCGTACACGGCGAAGCCCGCCGCGACGAACGGCCGGAGTCCGCCGAGCATCGCGGCCCAGGCGCCCGCGCAGAACGCGAGGGTGGTCACCGCGCCGGCGATCGACCTGCGCACCCGCGGGAACGTCCAGCGCGGCGGCAGCGCGGCCGACCAGCCCGCCGCCCGGCCGGCGGTCCAGTCCCGGCAGTCGTCGGGTATCGCGGCCGCGGGCAGCCGCAGCGGCTCGTCGTACGGCACATGCACTCCTGGCTCGCGGATCGCGTGGGACACCGGTGCCGACACCGGCGTCCGGCACCGGTGGTGACAGTAGCGACCGGGACGCCCGCCCGGACCGGCGGACGCCCCGGCCCCGGTCACCGGGTGCCTCCCACTCGTACGGCCCAGCGGGGGCCATCGCCTCAAGTACGGCGCGCTTCGCCGGTCCGGCGGGTCGGTCCGGCGCGTCGGTCCGACGGCTCGTCGGTCCGACGGCTCGTCGGTCCGACGGCTCGTCGGTCCGGTGCTCCGTCAGCCCAGGGACAGGAGGATCGCCAGGAGGACGGCTCCGGCCGCCGCGGGGGCCATGACCTCGTACGCCCACCGCACCGAGACCTCGCCCTGGGCGCGCGGATCCCCGGCCCTGGCCTCCAGCAGCTCGCGCAGCTCGTCGATGATCTGGTCACCCTGGGCGCGTACGGGGCCCTCGGGGACCGGTGCGGGGTGGGGGGACCGGCCGCGGCGGGTGCCCGGCGCGTCCGCCCTGGCCTCCTTGCGGGCCGCCCGCTTACGGGCCCGCAGGGACACCGGCACGGCCCACACCTGGTACTTGGTGCCGGCCTTGTCGAACACCTCGTTGGAGTAGCCGGACCGGAACGCCTCGACCGTCCCCCAGGGCATCGTGATCACCCGGAAGGGGTTACGGATGCGCATCCGCCGCTCGTTGGCGTGGACGGCGGGGCGGAGGGTGAAGGCGGAGACCAGCGGGACCAGCACGAGCAGCGTGGCCAGGGACACCCAGGGGGTCCGGCCCTCGCCCGTGACCAGGGCGTCGATGCCGAGCCAGCCGGCGATCGCCAGCAGCAGTACGCCGCCGGCGACGCCGGAGGGGGACCGGTAGGCGCGGTCCTTGTACTGGGGGTCCGGGGTGTCCGGGGAGGGGGGCTGGTGGTCCGGGGTCGTCATGGTGGCGATTCTGCCCGAACCGGGTGGCCGGGCCGCGCCGCGGGGCCCCACCGGGGGCGCGGGGAACTGCGTGCCCGGCCTCCGCGGGTCCGCGGGCCCGCGGACCCGCGGGCGGAATTCGTTGTGGTCCGCGGCGCCGTGCGGGCCGGGCGCGCAGTTCCCCGCACCCCTGAAGGAGCACCCCGACCGGATTCGTCGTCAGGTGCGGCCACGTGAGGGCCGGGCGCGCGGTTCCCCGCGCCTCTGAAGGGGCGCCCCGACCGGATTCGTCGTCAGGTGCGGCCACGTGTGGGCCGAGCGCGCAGTTCCCCGCGCCCCTGGCGGGGCAGGCCAGGGGGCCACGCGCCGCGGCCGCCGGAGGCGAACCCCGGGGGTGTACAGCCGCTACGCGCGTAGATATGCTCGGGTGGTGACCATGCCCACCACTGCATCCTCCGCAGCCCACGCACTCACGGACGTGACCGCGTCAGACGGCTCGTTGCGCCGGTTCCTCCACGGGCTGCCCGGCGTCGACACGGTCGGTCTGGAGGCGCGTGCCGCCTCGCTCGGTACGCGTTCGATCAAGACGACCGCGAAGGCGTACGCCATCGACCTCGCGATCTCGATGGTCGACCTGACGACGCTCGAAGGCGCGGACACCCCCGGCAAGGTCCGGGCGCTCGGCGCGAAGGCCGTCCACCCGGACCCCACGGACCGTACGGCCCCCACGACCGCCGCCGTCTGCGTCTACCCCGACATGGTGGCCACCGCGAAGGCGGCCGTCGCCGGCTCCGGTGTGCTGGTCGCCTCGGTCGCGACCGCCTTCCCGGCCGGCCGCGCCGCGCTCGACGTGAAGCTGGCCGACGTGCGGGACGCCGTCGCCGCGGGCGCCGACGAGATCGACATGGTCATCGACCGCGGGGCGTTCCTGTCGGGCCGGTACCTGAAGGTGTACGACGAGATCGTCGCCGTGAAGGAGGCCTCGGGCGCCGCCCGCCTGAAGGTCATCTTCGAGACCGGCGAGCTGTCGACGTACGACAACATCCGGCGCGCGAGCTGGCTCGGCATGCTGGCGGGCGCGGACTTCATCAAGACCTCGACGGGCAAGGTCGCCGTCAACGCGACGCCCGCGAACACCCTCCTGATGCTGGAGGCCGTCCGCGACTTCCGCGCGCAGACCGGGGTCCAGGTCGGCGTGAAGCCCGCCGGCGGCATCCGCACCACGAAGGACGCCGTCAAGTTCCTGGTGCTGGTCAACGAGACCGCGGGCGCGGACTGGCTGACCAACCACTGGTTCCGCTTCGGCGCGTCCTCGCTCCTCAACGACCTGCTGATGCAGCGTCAGAAGCTGGCCACCGGCCGCTACTCCGGCCCCGACTACGTGACGGTGGACTGATCCACATGGCTTCCGCATTCGAATACGCACCGGCGCCCGAGTCCCGCTCCGTCGTCGACATCGCCCCGTCGTACGGGCTCTTCATCGACGGCGAGTTCACCGAGGCCGCCGACGGCAGGGTCTTCAAGACGGTCAGCCCGAGCACCGAGGAGGTCCTGTCCGAGGTCGCCCGGGCGGGCGCCGAGGACGTCGACCGCGCGGTGGGCGCCGCCCGCAGGGCCTTCGTGAAGTGGTCCGCGCTGCCCGGCTCCGAGCGCGCCAAGTACCTCTTCCGCATCGCCCGCATCATCCAGGAACGCAGCCGCGAACTGGCCGTCCTGGAGACCCTGGACAACGGCAAGCCCATCAAGGAGACGAGGGACGCCGACCTCCCCCTGGTGGCCGCGCACTTCTTCTACTACGCGGGCTGGGCGGACAAGCTCGGCCACGCCGGCTTCGGGACGGACCCGCGCCCGCTGGGCGTCGCCGGCCAGGTCATCCCCTGGAACTTCCCGCTGCTCATGCTGGCGTGGAAGATCGCCCCGGCGCTCGCGACCGGCAACACGGTCGTCCTGAAGCCCGCCGAGACCACTCCCCTGTCGGCCCTGTTCTTCGCGGACATCTGCCGCCAGGCGGGCCTTCCCCGGGGTGTCGTCAACATCCTTCCCGGTTACGGCGACACGGGCGCGGCGCTCGTCGCGCACCCGGACGTGAACAAGGTGGCCTTCACCGGCTCCACCGCCGTCGGCAAGGCCATCGCGCGCCAGGTCGCGGGCACGAGGAAGAAGGTCACGCTCGAACTGGGCGGCAAGGGCGCGAACATCGTCTTCGACGACGCCCCGATCGACCAGGCCGTCGAGGGCATCGTCACGGGCATCTTCTTCAACCAGGGCCAGGTCTGCTGCGCCGGCTCCCGGCTCCTGGTCCAGGAGTCGATCCACGACGAGCTGCTGGACTCCCTGAAGCGCAGGCTCTCGACCCTGCGCCTGGGCGACCCGCTCGACAAGAACACCGACATCGGCGCGATCAACTCCGCCGAGCAGCTCGCGCGCATCGGCTCGCTCGTCGAGCAGGGCGAGGCCGAGGGCGCCGAGCGCTGGTCCCCGGCCTGCGAACTGCCCTCCGCGGGCTACTGGTTCGCCCCGACGCTCTTCACGAACGTCACCCAGGCACACACCGTCGCCCGCGACGAGATCTTCGGCCCGGTCCTGTCCGTCCTCACCTTCCGCACCCCGGACGAGGCGGTCGCGAAGGCCAACAACACCCAGTACGGCCTCTCCGCGGGCATCTGGACCGAGAAGGGTTCCCGGATCCTGGCGGTCGCGAACAAGCTGCGCGCGGGCGTCGTCTGGTCCAACACGTTCAACAAGTTCGATCCGACCTCGCCGTTCGGCGGCTACAAGGAATCGGGTCACGGCCGCGAGGGCGGCCGCCACGGCCTGGAGGCTTACCTCGATGTCTGACAAGCCGAAGAAGCCGCACAAGGGCGAGAAGGACGACAGGGGCGAGAGCGGCGGGAACCGGCGCCTGAGCGTCCTCAAGACCTACAAGCTGTACGTCGGCGGGAAGTTCCCGCGTTCCGAGAGCGGCCGGGTGTACGAGGTGACCGACTCCAAGGGCACATGGCTGGCCAACGCGCCGCGCGCGAGCCGCAAGGACGCCCGTGACGCGGTCGTCGCCGCCCGCAAGGCGTTCGGCGGCTGGTCCGGCGCGACCGCGTACAACCGCGGCCAGGTCCTCTACCGCGTCGCGGAGATGCTGGAGGGCCGCAGGGGCCAGTTCGTCCACGAGGTGGCCGACGCCGAGGGCCTGTCGCGGGCGCAGGCCGCCGAGCAGGTCGACGCCACGATCGACCGCTGGGTCTGGTACGCGGGCTGGACCGACAAGATCGCCCAGGTGGTGGGCGGCGGCAACCCGGTGGCGGGCCCGTTCTTCAACCTCTCGACCCCCGAGCCGACGGGCGTGGTGGCGGTCCTCGCCCCCCAGGAGTCGTCCTTCCTCGGGCTGGTCTCGGTCGTCGCTCCGGTGATCGCCACCGGCAACACGGCGGTCGTGATCGCGAGCGAGCGGTCCCCGCTGCCCGCGCTGTCGCTGGGCGAGGTGCTGGCCACCTCCGACCTGCCGGGCGGCGTGGTCAACATCCTGACCGGCGGGACGGCGGAGATCGCGGCCCCGCTCGCCGCCCACCAGGACGTCAACGCGATCGACCTGGCCGGTGCCGGCGAGGCACTCGCGAAGGAGCTGGAGGTCGCGGCCGCGGACAACCTCAAGCGGGTTCTGCGTCCACAGCCTGTGGACCACTTCGCCACGCCGGGCACCGAGCGCCTCACGGCCTTCCTGGAGACGAAGACGGTCTGGCACCCGACCGGCGCGCTGGGCGTGTCCGGCTCGTCGTACTAGACCCGCCGGACCCGCCGGACCGGCGCCGCACGAAGGCGGTCCGGTCCACCAGGACGGGAGAGCCGCGCTTCCCCACCGTCCGGGGGAGGCGCGGCTCTCTCTCGCGGCGTACGTCCGCAGCCCGTACGCCGGTCCGCCCGTACGGGTCAGTTGGCCAGCAGGCCCGTCGCCTGGCCCACCACCGGGACGGCGCCCAGCGACTGGGCCTGCGCGACCGGCGCCGTCAGCATGGTCGTCGCCAGCGGCGGGAAGTCGGCCACCTGCGTGCCGAGCCCGTTGTCGAGCGGGTCGACACCCGTGCCCGCCAGCGGGTTGGGCTTCAGCCCCGCGACCGGCCCGGTCATGTATCCGACGGCCCCGGTCGCGGACCGCAGTCCGGCCTGCGGGTCGATGTTGCCCAGCGAGGTCGGACGGGTGTGGACCGAGCCCAGCACGGGGTCCGTGTCCGCGGCGGCCGAGGCCGCGCCCGCGCCCACCGCGATCCCCGCGGTCGTGAGGGCCAGCACGGCGCGCCGGACGGTCGGATTCTGGGAGGCCTGGTGTCGTGCCATGGCTGCTGCCGCCTTCTGGTGCGTTCTGACGCGCCGTGGCGCGTAAAGTAATCAGGTCGACACGTAGGGTAGTTGGTGTGTGACGCGCACTCCAAAGACGACCCGCGGGCTCGGCCGGGAGCGGATGATGCCGCACACTGGTGTCTCGTGAGTTCCCATCTCCCGAATTCCGCGGCAACCGCGCGCGTCGTCCTGCTGTGCGGCCCCTCCGGCTCCGGCAAGTCCCTCCTCGCGGCCCGCTCCGGCCTTCCGGTGCTGCGGCTCGACGACTTCTACAAGGAGGGCGACGACCCGACGCTGCCGCAGGTGGCGGAGAGTGCGGACATCGACTGGGACCATCCGCTGTCCTGGGACGCGGACGCCGCCGTCGCGGCGATAGCGCAGCTGTGCGGGACGGGACGTACGAGTGTTCCCGTGTACGACATCTCGCTGAGCGCGCGGACCGGGTCCGAGACCGTCGACTTCGCAGGGGCGCCGGTCTTCATCGCCGAGGGCATCTTCGCGGCGGAGATCGTGGAGCGGTGCCGGGAGGCGGGGCTGCTGGCCGACGCGCTGTGTCTCAGCCGGGGGGCCGTGACCACGTTCCGGCGGCGGTTCCTGCGGGATCTGCGCGAGGGCCGCAAGTCCGTGCCGTTCCTGCTCCGGCGGGGGTGGCGGCTGATGCGCGACGAGCGGTCGATCGTCTCCCGGCAGACGGGGCTCGGCGCGTACGCGTGCGACCGGGACGAGGCGCTGGGGCGGCTCGAGGCCGCCGCCACCGGGCGCTCGGCGCCGGAGGTCGTGGACCGGCTGCGGGTGCGTGGGGGCTGAGCGCGCAGTTCCCCGCACCCCTGCAGGGGCGCTCGCACAAGACGCCCGCGGACGACCGCGGACGACCGCGGACAAAAAAGAGCGACGGGGCCGGCCGGACCCCCCGGTCCGTCCTGCCCCGCCGCTCCTCGTGCACCCCCGTGGTCCCCCCGGACCCCGTCGGTCTCCCCCGGTACCGCAACCCCCGGGCCGCCCGCCGCCTCCCCCGAAGTGACGGACCGCCCCCTGCCGTTCGCCGCCTCCCCCGAAGCGACGAACTTCTCCTGCAGTCGTCCGCCCCCTCCCCCCGGAGTGCGCGGACTTCCCCGTTGCGTCCGCCGCCTCCCCCGAAGCGGTGGACTCCCCCTACCGCCCGCCACCTCCCCCGAAGTGACGGACACCTCCCCCACAGCCTTCAGGCGACGAGCTCCCCGAAGGACTCCTCCTCGTCACGGCCGAAGCTGAGGACGTCGTCCTCGCGCAGCCGGCGGAGCGACCGCCAGATGCTCGACTTCACCGTGCCGACACTGATGTCGAGGATCTCCGCGATCTCCGGGTCGGTGCGGCCCTCGTAGTAGCGCAGGACCAGCATCGTGCGCTGGAGTTCGGGCAGCCGGGCGAGCGCCTGCCACAGGACCGCGCGCAGCTCGGTGCCGCGCATCGCGTCCGTGTCGCCGGCCGTCTCCGGCAGCTCCTCGGTCGGGTACTCGTTCAGCTTGCGGCGGCGCCACGCGCTGATGTGCAGGTTGGTCATGGTGCGGCGGAGGTAGCCCCCGACCGCGGCCTTGTCGCTGATGCGGTCCCACGCCCGGTACGTCGAGAAGAGGGCGCTCTGCAGCAGGTCCTCGGCCTCGAAGCGGTCGCCGGTCAGGTGGTAGGCGGTTGCGTACAGGGAGGCGCGGCGCTCCTGGACGTAGGTGGTGAACTCCACCTCCGACGCCGAACGGCGCTCCCCCGTGCCCTCCCCGTACGCTGCCCCCGTTCCCCCGTGGGCGGCCCCCGTGCCGCTTCCCCCCGCATGTGCGTCAACCACCGTCATGTACGACCCGGTGTGCTGACGCCCGGTGCCGCGAGCGCACCCCCGCCCGCTCACGGCACCGGACTTCTCGGTGCTCCTCGTGACGTCGTGGAGCCGCGTGACAACTGCGCCAGTACTGGTGCTGTGCAGCGTGTTCATCTCGCGCCCCCCGTCGTGGAGTTCCGGTCGTCCGGTACTTGCTGTGGTGCTTCCCTGCCTGTGACGAAGAGCTTGCCGGGGCCACTTCATGACGGTGTCCGCCGACTGTCACAGGCCTGTCACAGGGGCCGGGCGGGCCCCGGACCCGGCGGCTCACGGGCAGGTCACGGGGCGGTCACCGGCCCATCACCGGCCGATCACGCAGAAGCGTCGCACGGCTACGCATCCGGCACACCCGGCACGCGCCCGGCCCCCACTCGTACGCGGGACATGTGTGGGAGCGCTCCAACAGTCGATACCCGCCCACGTCATGGGACAGAATGACATCCGTGCCTTCCCTGTTGCTGATCGAGGACGACGACGCCATCCGGACGGCCCTGGAGCTCTCTTTGACGCGCCAGGGTCACCGGGTGGCCACCGCTGCCACCGGCGAGGACGGTCTGAAGCTGTTGCGCGAGCAGCGGCCCGATCTGATCGTGCTCGACGTGATGCTGCCAGGCATCGACGGATTCGAGGTGTGCCGGCGCATCCGGCGGACGGACCAGTTGCCGATCATCCTGCTGACCGCGCGCAGCGACGACATCGACGTCGTGGTCGGGCTGGAGTCCGGCGCCGACGACTACGTGGTGAAACCCGTGCAGGGACGGGTGCTGGACGCCCGGATCCGGGCCGTGCTGCGGCGCGGCGAGCGCGAGGCGAACGACTCGGCGACGTTCGGTTCGCTGGTGATCGACCGCGCCGCGATGACCGTGACGAAGAACGGCGAGGACCTGCAGCTCACCCCCACCGAGCTGCGGCTGCTCCTGGAGCTGAGCCGGCGGCCCGGACAGGCCCTGTCGCGGCAGCAGTTGCTGCGGCTGGTGTGGGAGCACGACTACCTCGGCGACTCGCGGCTCGTCGACGCGTGCGTGCAGCGGCTGCGCGCGAAGGTGGAGGACGTGCCGTCCTCGCCGACCCTGATCCGTACCGTGCGCGGCGTCGGCTACCGGCTGGACAACCCTCAGTGACCGAACCGCAGGACAAGCTCCACGGCTGGGCCGCCGCCCGCCGTACGGTCATGGCGGGAATCCGTTTCACCAGTCTGCGGTTGCGCCTGGTCGTGGTGTTCGGGCTGGTCGCGCTGACCGCCGCCGTGTCGGCGTCCGGGATCGCGTACTGGCTCAACCGCGAGGCCGTCCTCACCCGTACCCAGGACGCGGTGCTCGGCGACTTCCAGCAGGCGATGCAGACCCGTGCCAGCACGTTGCGGCAGCACCCCTCGCAGGGCGAACTGCAGCGCGCCGCCGGGCAGATGGCGAACAGCAGCCAGCGCTTCAGCGTGCTGCTGATCGCCGAGGACGAGAACGGCAGGACCGTCCGCGGCAACTCCGACCTGGACACCTTCACGCTGGAGGACGTACCGCGTTCCCTCCAGAAGGCGGTGAACAGGGAACAGAAGATCTCCTCGAACAACAAGTACGCCTACCACCTGTACTGGCAGCGCACCGTGCAGGGCGACAAGCCGTACCTGGTGGGCGGCGCGAAGGTGATCGGCGGCGGGCCGACCGGATACATGCTCAAGTCGCTGGAACCGGAGGCCAAGGACCTCAACTCGCTGGCCTGGTCGCTGGGGATCGCCACCGGGCTCGCGCTGATCGGCTCGGCGCTGCTCGCGCAGGCCGCCGCGACGACCGTGCTGAAGCCGGTGCACCGCCTCGGCACCGCGGCGCGACGGCTCGGCGAGGGCAAGCTCGACACCCGGCTGCGGGTGTCGGGCACCGACGAACTGGCCGACCTGTCACGGACGTTCAACCGGACGGCGGAGTCGCTGGAGAAACGCGTCGCCGACATGAGCGCCCGTGACGAGGCCTCCCGGCGGTTCGTCGCCGACATGTCGCACGAACTGCGGACACCGCTGACCGCGATCACCGCGGTGACCGAGGTGCTGGAGGAGGAGCTCGACGCCGAGACCGGCAGCGTCGACCCGATGATCGAACCCGCCGTACGGCTCGTCGTCAGCGAGACCCGGCGGCTGAACAACCTCGTGGAGAACCTGATGGAGGTCACCCGCTTCGACGCGGGCACCGCCCGGCTCGTCTCCGACACCGTCGACATCGCGGACCAGATCACCGCGTGCATCGACGCGCGCGCCTGGCTGGACGCGGTGGAACTGGACGCCCCGCGCGGCATCATGGCGCACATCGACCCGCGCCGCCTGGACGTCATCCTGGCGAACCTGATCGGCAACGCCCTCAAGCACGGCGGCTCCCCGGTGCGGGTGCGCGTGCGCGCGGAGGGCGCCGACCTGGTGATCGAGGTGCAGGACCACGGCCCCGGCATCCCCGAGGACGTCCTGCCGCACGTCTTCGACCGCTTCTACAAGGCGAGCGCCTCCCGGCCGCGCTCGGAGGGCAGCGGGCTCGGCCTGTCCATCGCCCGGGAGAACGCCCACATCCACGGCGGCGAGATCACGGCCGCGAACTCGCCCGGGGGCGGCGCGGTCTTCACCCTGCGGCTGCCGCTCGACGCCTCCGAGCCCAAGGACCCGGAAGACCCGGAGGATCCGCAGGACGCGGGGAGCCCGGGGGCCGGGGACACGGGCCGCGCCGGAACCGGCAGCGGTGCCGACCGCACCGAGGGAGGCGTCTGATGTCCGAACGGAACACGTGGGGCACGTGGCGCACCTGGGGCATACGCGTGGCGCGCGCGGCCCGGCTGGCGCTCGCCGTGCCGCTCGTCGCCGTGGCGCTGGGCGGCTGCGGCATCCGGGCGACGGAGGTGCCGACCGACTTCGGCCCCGCGCCGTCCCGCGTGCCGTGCGCGCTGACCGGCCCCGACATCGGTACGCAGTCCTCGCGCGGCATCCTCGTCCAGGTCTTCCTCGTCTGCTCCTCGCAGCTCGCGCCGGTCGACCGGACCGTACGCATCGGGGCCGGGCCCCCGGACACGGACCGGGTGCGTGCCGCACAGGCGCTCCTCGACGAACTCGCCGCGCCCCCGTCGGAGGCCGAGGAGCAGGCGAACTACACGACGGCCGTCCCGAAGGGCCTGACGGTGACCGGTCCGCGGCCCGCCGACCCGGGTGACACGCTGCGCCTGAGCACGGCGCCCCCGGAGCTGGCCCCGTACGCCCTGACACAGGTCATCTGCACCTTCAGCGACTCCGAGGCCGCCTCCGACGACGGCACGGTGACCCTCGGCGGCCCCGGCACGGACGCGCCGCGGCGTTACGAGTGCACGGAAGCCCTGCGCACCCGGCCGGGCACCGAGACGCCGCCGTCGACGCGGACCGACGGGGCCTGACCCCCTTCCCGGGGCCTCGGCCGCGGCCCGTCTGTGGCGCACGCCTCACCCGTGCGGACCAAGCGCCGCCGTCACACGGAACCGATCCTGCCGGTGCCCGCGTCTTGGGGATCGTGCAGCGTCAAGGCTCTAACGGCGGAACCGCCGTGATCCGCGTCCGTGCGGCGGGAGGTCTCCTCCTCGTCGCACATCTCGCGCTTGTCGCCTGGGTCACGCTGCGGCCCCTGGACGTGCCCTGGGTGAGCGCCGCGAACCTGCGTCCGTTCGCCGGCATCAGGGCCGATCTGGCGATGGGCCCCGAGGCGGCGGCCCGTGCCATCGGCAAGGGGCTGCTGCTGCTCGCCCCGCTCGGAGTACTGCTGCCGATGGCCGGCGGCCGGCTCTTCGTCTCCCCGCTGCTGTCCCTGCTGCGGACGGTCGCCGCCGGTGCGCTGCTGTCGATGGGCATCGAGCTGCTGCAGACCGGGGTGCCCGGCCAGGTCGTGGACGTCGACTCGCTGCTGCTGAACACCGTGGGCGTGGTGCTGGCGCACCTCGCCTTCGTGCCGGCCGCCCGGGCCGCGCTGCGCCGCCGGGCCGAGACGCGGAACAGGGCGGCCGCACTGCGCAGGCGAGAGGCCGCGGAGGAGTCGGCTCAGGGTCTGACCCCGACGATTCCCAGGGTCGGGATCGCTCCGTAGGGCGACGCCCGCACCACCTTCGTGTCCGTAGCGTGGATGTCGTACGGGGCGGTCTCACCGAAAGCCCCGACCCACCGACGACGCTCACGAAGGAGACGCGAATGAACCGCCTCGCCCGCCCCACCGACGGCCGGATGCTCGGCGGAGTGTGTGCAGCGCTGGCCCGGCGCTTCGGCACCTCCGCGACCACGATGCGGGTGATCTTCCTGGTGTCCTGCCTGCTGCCGGGCCCGCAGTTCCTGCTCTACATAGCGCTGTGGATCCTCTTCCCCTCGGAGGGCAAGGCGGCCCGCACGGCCTGGTGACCCGCGTGCTCGTGAGTGACGGCGAGCACGCCGACGGGGCGCACCCGAGCGGGGGTGCGCCCCATCGGCGCGTACGGGAACCACGGGGGCCGGGGTCAGCCCAGCGGGATGCCGTTCACGGGGAGGCCCTGGGTGGGCAGGCCCTGGAGGGGCAGGCCGCCGAGCAGACCGGCGACGGGCGCGGTCGGGCCCTGGGCGAGGAGGTCCGTGACGACCGGCTGGGCGGCGGTGACAGCAGTGCCGAGCGCCCGCTGGCCGTTGGCGACCCCTTCGCCGCCGCCGGGCAGCTTGTCGGTGAGCCCGTCCACCGGCAGCGCACTGGTGGCGGCGCCGAGCGCCGGGGCGGCGTCCGGAACCGCGGGGGCGGCGTTGGCGGCACCGGCACCGGCGGCGGCGAAGGCGGCACCGAGAGCGGCGACACCGAGGGTCTTGGCAGCAGACTGCTTCATCTTCGTCCTTGCATGCTGTGACGGGGATTTCGGGCGGTCCGAAACGGTAATCACGTACGGGCGCGCCCCGCAAACATCGAAAAGCGGCCGGGTCGTCACCACCCGGCCGCTCCCCGTCCTTCTCCCTCAGCTCTCTTCGCGCACAGAACCGCTGGTGGAAGCGGTCTGCTGGAACAGCCATTCGGACTTCAGCTCGGCATAACCGGGCTTGACCACGTCATTGATCATGGCCAGTCGTTCATCGAAAGGAATGAATGCTGATTTCATCGCATTGACTGTGAACCACTGCATGTCGTCGAGCGAATAACCGAACGCGTCGACAAGGTGCTCGAATTCCCGGCTCATGCTCGTGCCGGACATCAGACGGTTGTCGGTGTTCACGGTCGCCCGGAAGTGCAGCCGCCGCAGCAGCCCGATGGGGTGCTCGGCGTACGAGTCGGCGGCGCCCGTCTGCAGGTTGGAACTGGGGCACAGCTCCAGGGGAATCCGCTTGTCCCGTACGTACGAGGCCAGGCGGCCCAGTTCCACGGAACCGTCCTCCCGCACCTGGATGTCGTCGATGATGCGCACGCCGTGGCCCAGCCGGTCGGCGCCGCACCACTGCAGCGCCTGCCAGATGGAGGGGAGCCCGAAGGCCTCGCCCGCGTGGATCGTGAAGTGGTTGTTCTCCCGCTTCAGGTACTCGAAGGCGTCCAGGTGACGGGTGGGCGGGAACCCGGCCTCGGCGCCCGCGATGTCGAAGCCGACGACGCCCAGGTCCCGGTAGGTGTTGGCGAGTTCGGCGATCTCCAGGGAGCGGGCCGCGTGCCGCATGGCGGTGAGCAGGGCGCCGACGCGGATCCGGTGACCGTTCTCGCGGGCCCGCCGCTCGCCCTCCCGGAAGCCCTCGTTGACGGCCTCGACGACCTCTTCGAGGGTGAGCCCGGCTTCGAGGTGCTGCTCGGGCGCGTACCGCACCTCCGCGTAGACGACGCCGTCCTCGGCGAGGTCCTCGGCACACTCGGCGGCGACGCGGACCAGCGCGTCACGGGTCTGCATGACGGCGCAGGTGTGCGCGAAGGTCTCCAGGTACCGCTCCAGGGAACCGGAGTCGGCGGCCTCCCGGAACCAGAGGCCGAGTTTGCCGGCGTCCGTCTCCGGAAGATCCGGGTAGCCCGCGTCCCGGGCGAGGTCGACGACCGTCCCGGGGCGCAGCCCTCCGTCGAGGTGGTCGTGCAGCAGGACCTTCGGCGCCCGGCGGATCTGCTCCGAGCTCGGGGTGTTCTTGGTCTGGCTCGTCATCTCCGCACTGTAACGCCTACGCGCGTAGACATCCTGGTGTGCGGATCCGTCGATATGTAACGGTGACCGTGCGGACCGATGGCATACACCCTCGCTTCTGACACTGTTTTGTCATGGCACAGCAAGCGACGCCGGTTCGCGCGGCACGGCTGGGACGGGCGTTCGGGACGGAACCGACGGCGGTGGGCGGCGTGGTGCTGTTGCTGCCGGCCGGCGAGAAGACCTCCGCCCGCAGGCCGTCGCCGGTGCTGGCGGCCGCGTCCGTACGGGCGTTGGGGCGCCGGCTCAGCCGCGCGGGACGTACGGAGGGGCTGGCGGTGCACGTGGTGCACTACCGGTTCCGCGGCTGGAACGGCGGTGAGGCACATCTGGCACGGGACGCCGCGTGGGCCGCGGACGAGGTGGTGCGGCGGTACGGGGACGTGCCCGTGTGCCTCGCCGGGGTGGACATGGGCGGGCGGGCCGCCCTGCACGCGGGGGGCCACGACGCCGTCAACTCCGTACTGGCACTGTCCCCCTGGCTGCCCGAGGAGGACGTCGCGACGGCACCCGAACCGGTGAAGCAGCTCGCGGGGCGGCAGGTGCTGCTCGTGCACGGCACCAACGACCAGCGCACCGACCCCGAGTTGTCGTTCCGGCTCGCGGAGCGGGCGAAGAAGGCGAACCGGGACATCTGCCGGTTCGAGGTGCACTCGGACCGGCACGCGCTGCACGCGTTCCGGGACGAGGTGCACGCGCTCGCGGAGGACTTCGTGATGGGGGCGCTGTTCGGGCGGACCTTCTCCCGGCCCGTGGAGGACGCGCTGGCGGCTCCGCCGCCGCTGGGTCTGCGGATGCCGCTCGCCTCCGGCTTCGGGCGCTCGCCCCGCCGTCGGCCGGGCCGTTAGCCGGGCCGTTCGGTGCCGTCGGCACGGGTCGCGGCGGGGCGCGGGTCCGCCTTCGGCCCGGCGGCGGGGGCGGAGGCAGGGGCAGCGGGTGGACCGGGCCGGCCCGGCAGGAACAGACACAGGGGGACGGCCGCGGCGGCGAAGGCCACCGACCACCGGAAGGCGGTGCCGAAACCGTCGGCGGCCGGGGTGCGGGTGCCCCCGGCGGCGTGCTGGAGGACGACGGCGAGGACGGCGGTGCCCACCGAGCCGCCGACCTGCTGCGCGACGCGGGTGACGATGCTGGCGTCGGGGATCTCGGCGCGCTCCAGGCCGGCGTAGGCCGCGCCGCCCAGCGCGATCATGACGGCGCCCATGCCGATGCCGCGGACGAGCAGGGCGGCCAGCAGCGGGACCGTGCCGCTGTCGGCGGTGACGAGGGCGAACGGCACGGTGGCCGCGGCGACGACGGCGAATCCGGCGAGGGCGACCGCGCGGGGGCCGACGCGGTCGGTGTACGTGCCGGCCACCGTGCGCGCGAGCAGCGCGCCGACGCCGTGCGGGACGAGGAGCAGCCCGGCGCCGAGGGCGTCCTCGCCGCGGACCTGCTGGAAGTAGAGGGGGAGCAGCAGCATCGACCCGTACAGGGTGATGCCGGCCAGGAAGCCGAGACCGGCGGCGCAGGCCTGTGCGCGGTGGCGCAGGAGCCGCAGGTCGACCAGGGCACCGCCGGGGCGGGCCAGCGCCCGGACGGTGAAGCCGCCGACCAGCACGAGTCCGGCGCCCAGCGGGATCAGGACCCCGGCGGTGACGAATCCCGCGCTGTCCCCGGCCCGGGAGAGTCCGTACACGACGGCGGCGACTCCGGGAGACAGCAGGAGCAGGCCGACGGCGTCGAGCGGGGGCCGGGAGCCGCCCGGTGCGGGCCGGTCGTCGGGCAGGTTGCGCCGGGCGAGCCAGGCGCCGACGGCGCAGAAGGGGATGTTGACGAGGAACAGCCAGCGCCAGTCGGCCAGGTGCAGGACGACGCCGCCCAGGACCGGGCCGAGGATCGGACCGAGCGCGGTGGGCAGGGTGACGGCGGCGATGACCTTGCCGATGCCGCGGCCCCCGGCGGCCTGCACGACCAGCGTGACCATGAGCGGCATCATGATGCCGCCGCCGATGCCCTGGACGACGCGGAAGGCGATGAGGCTGCCCGCGCTCCACGCCAGTGAGCACAGGACCGAGCCGAGCAGGAAGGTGCCGAGGGCGGCGATCCACAGGCGCGTGCCGCCCAGCCGGGACTGGGCCCATCCGGCGACCGGGACGGTGACGAACACGGCCAGCAGGTAGGCGGTGCTCACCCACTGGACGGTGGCGAGCGGGGCGTCGAGCTTTCTCGCCAGGTCGTCGAGGGCGACGGTGACGATCGTGGTGTCGAAGACGACGGCGAGGGCGCCCACGACGACGGTGAACGCCGTGCGCCACACGGCCGGGTCCACGCGGTCGGGGTCGGGGTCGGGGCTAGGGCCGGGGCCGGGGCCGGGGTTTCGGGAAAGGTTCACGGACAACCACCTAAGATACAGCACTCTATCTTACGGCGGTCAGAGTAGGGCGCCGAGATAAGATAGGCAAATCTATCTAGCAGATCGAAGAGAGACGGGAGACGGGGATGCCCGAGCGACGCCGCGGAGCGGCACTGGAGAAGGCGCTGCTGGACGCGGCCTGGGAGGAGCTCACGGCCGGCGGCTACACCGGATTCACCATGGACGCCGTCGTCCGGCGCGCGGGCACCAGCCCGCCCGTCCTCTACCGCCGCTGGCCCGACCGCGACGCACTCGTCCGCGCGACCGTCGCCCACGTCCTCCGGGAGAACCGCGTCGCCGCTCCCGACACGGGGAGCCTGCGGGAGGACGTCCTCACCCTCATGCGGGAGATCAACGCGACCCGGGTCCAGCTCATCACCGTCATGAGCGTGCACCTGGCCGCCCATCACCGGGAGACGGGCACCAGCCCCGGCGACCTGGTCCCCACGGGCCCCGAGAAGTCCGCGGACGTGCTCTTCGACCGCGCCGTCGCCCGCGGCGAGATCACGGCGGAACACCTCACCGACCGCATCAAATCGCTCCCCTTCGACCTGCTGCGCCACGAGATCCTGGCGACCTTCGCACCCGTGGACGACCGGGTCCTGGAGGAGATCGTCGACACGGTGTTCCTGCCGCTGGTGCGCTGACGGCGTCGCACGGTCGGGGTGTCTTCCCCCGGATCCGTCACTCAGCGTGGTCGCGCATGCCTACCGTGATCGCGACGAGGCGGGACGACGGAGGGGTTCGGGATGACGCAGGTGGACGGCGGCGCGGGACAGCTCAAGGACGAGACGGACGAGCCGGGTTGGGAGGTGGACCCGGACGACGGCTGGGGCCTGGCGGTGGTCGCGACCGTGGGCCGGCAGCTGAAGCTGCGGCGCGAGGCGAAGGGGTTGCGGGCGGCGGAGTTCGGAGAGGCGGTGGGGTACGGGGAGGACCTGGTCCACAAGGTCGAGAGGGGCATGCGGATTCCCCGGCCGGAGTATCTGGAGCGTGCGGACGAGGTGCTGGGAGCCGAGGGGCTGCTCGCGGCGATGAAGCAGGACGTGGCCAAGGTCCGGTATCCCAAGAAGGTCCGGGACATCGCGGACGGCGAGGCCAGGGCGGTCGAACTCCAGCTGTACGACCCCCTCAACATCCACGGGCTGTTGCAGACGCCGGAGTACGCGCGTGGACTCCTCCTGATGCGGCGCCCCGCGTACACGCAGGACGAGGTGGAGAAGTTCATCGCCGCGCGGGTGGCCCGCAAGACCGTTTTCGCACGCGATCCGGCTCCCGAGATCGGTTTCGTCGTGGAGGAGTGGACGCTTCGGCGTCCGCTCGGCGGGAAGGCGGTTCTGCGCCGTCAGCTCGAACATCTGCTGATGACGGCGCAGTTGCGGAACGTCGAGCTGCAGGTGATGCCGATGGATCGCGAGGAGCACGCAGGGGTGGACGGCGGGATCCAGCTGTTGAAGTTCGCAGACGGCTCGGCGGTGGGACGTTCGCCGGTCGTGGCCAACGGTTTCCAGGTCTCCGAGCCCAGGCAACTCCGTATGCTTGAACTGCGGTACGGCATCATCCGGGCCCAGGCGCTCACGCCACGTGAGTCGGTGGCCTTCATCGAGGACCTGCTGGAGGAAACATGATCCACGACACCTCGGCCGGGTACGCCTCCGGCCTCTCATGGTTCAAGAGCAGTTACAGCAGCGGCAGCGAGGGCGACTCCTGCGTCGAGATCGCCACCGCCCCCGCCACCGTCCACGTCCGCGACTCGAAGAACATAGGCGGTCCCCAGCTCGCGCTCCTGCCGCAGGCCTGGGCGGACTTCGTGGCGTACGCCGGCAAGAGCTGAGCACACGGCCCCGTCACGGTCACTCCGGGAGCAGCGTTCCTCTTTTCGACAGCAGGAACTTCTTGAAGGCCGCCACCGGCGGTGTGTCCGGGTGGCCGTCCAGCCAGGCCACCCCGATCTCCCTTGCCGCTCGCGGGGCCGTGACCGTCAGTTCCACGACTCCTGGACGGGGGACGGCCGGTGGGGGCAGCAGGGCCACCCCGAGGCCTGCGGCCACCAGGCCCCGCAGGGTCTCCGCCTCCTCGCCCTCGAAGGCGACCCGGGGGCGGAAGCCCGCCTGGCTGCAGAGGTCGTCGGTGATGCGGCGCAGGCCGTAGCCCGGCTCCAGGGTGACGAAGGTTTCGTCGGCGGCCTCCGCGAGACGGATGCGGCGGCGGGAGGCCAGCCGGTGGTCCGCCGGCACCACCAGGCGCAGCTTCTGCTCGTCCAGGCGGCGGCCCACCAGGTCGGGCGCGTCCGGCACCGGGGACGTGAGGCACAGGTCCAGTTCGCCGGAGCGCAGGCGCTCGATCATCGCCTCGCCGTAGTTCTGGACGAGGCTGAAGCGCACCCGGGGGTGGTCGACGCGGAAGGCGCGGATCAGGGCCGGGACGGTCTCGGAGCCCATGGTGTGCAGGAAGCCGAAGGCGACCTTGCCGGTGGCCGGGTCGGCGTCGGCCCGCACCTCGTCGGCGGCCCGTTCGATCTCGGCGAGGGCGCGTTCGACGGAGCCGAGGAAGGTGCGCCCGGCGGGGGTGAGGGAGACCGTGCGGCCGCGGCGGGCGAAGAGGTCGACACCGAGGTCCTGTTCGAGGCGGACCATCGCCCGGGACAGCGTCGACTGCGGGACCTGCATCTCCTGCGCGGCCCGCGTGACGTGCTCGGTGCGGGCCACGCCGGCGAAGTACGCCAGGCGCGGGGCGAGCAACCTCGACATGCCCACGCTGTCTTCCGTGTCACCGGACGGTGACAGACGTCCCTCTGACCTCTGCTGATGCGCCATGGGAACGATTATGGCCGTTTCATGCATTGGACGGATGACGGGGAGGACTTTAGGTTCGAAGCATGCCTTCCGCCAGTACCGGGGCGTCCACCGTCGTGGTCGCCCCCTCCGCCGTCACCGCTCCCCCCGAGGCCGTCCCCGCCGAGGCCGTCGACAGCCGGCTCACGCCCGGCGGGCCCGGCTACCGCCGGATGAGTTTCGCCCTCTTCCTCGCCGGGGTCGCGACCTTCGCGCTCCTCTACTCCACGCAGGCCCTGCTCCCCCTGATCTCGCACGACTTCGGGGTCACGGCGAGCACCGCGAGCTGGACGGTGTCGGCGGCGACCGGCGCGCTGGCCCTGTTCGTGCTGCCGCTGAGCGCGCTCTCCGAGCGGTTCGGCCGGCGTACGTTGATGACGGCGTCATTGGTGGTCGCCGTGACCGTCGGGCTGCTCGTGCCCTTCGCCCCCTCGGTCGGCGCCCTGATCGCGCTGCGGGCCGTCCAGGGCGCGGCGCTGGCCGGGCTGCCGGCCTCGGCGACGGCCTACCTGGCGGAGGAGGTGCGCCCCAAGGCGCTGATCACCGCCATCGGCCTGTTCGTCGCGGGCAACAGCGTCGGCGGGATGAGCGGCCGCATCATCACCGGCTGGGTCGCGCAGGAATGGGGCTGGCGGGTCGCCGTCGGCACGATCGGGGTGATCGCGGTGGGCTGCGCGGTGGCCTTCCGCCTGCTGCTCCCGGCGCCGAAGCACTTCCGGGCCGGTTCGCTGCGCCCCGCGGTGCTGGTCCGCACGGTCCGCGGCCACCTCGCGAACCCGCTGCTGCGCAGGCTGTACGCGATCGGCGCGCTGTTCATGACGGTGTTCGGCGCCGTCTACACGGTGATCGGTTACCGCCTCACCGACGCCCCGTTCTCGCTCCCCCAGGGCATCATCGGTTCGGTCTTCCTCGTCTACCTGGTCGGTACGGTCTCGGCGTCGACGGCCGGGAGGCTGGTGGACCGGCTCGGCCGGCGCGGGTCCCTGTACCTGGCGGGCGCCACGACGGCCTCGGGCCTGCTGGTGTCGCTGTCCGGCTCGCTGCCGCTCGTGCTGCTCGGCCTGGTCCTCATCACGGCGGGCTTCTTCGCGGGTCACGCGGTGGCGTCCTCCGCGGTCAGCCACACGGCGAAGGAGGGCCGCGCGCAGGCCTCGGCGCTGTACCAGTCCGCCTACTACCTGGGCTCCAGCGCGGGCGGCACGCTGGGCGCGGTCGCCTACCACTCCGGCGGCTGGGCCGGGACGGTGGCGCTCGGCCTGCTGGCGGTGGCCGGGGTCGCGGGGATCACGCTGGCCGGTACGCGTGCGGCCCGCACGCAGCGCCGGCGGAACCTGGTGGCCGTGCGGCACTGACACACCGGGGCCGGCGCGGATCCGTCGGGGACAACCGGCGGACACCCGGGTGCAGGTCAGGACAGCGACTGTCCTGACCTGCACCTTTTTCATCTCCGGGGGCCGTTGTCAGTGGGCTGCGGTAGCTTCCGGAGTGCCGGGCCGCAATGCGGCGGTTCCTGCGCAACGGACAGAGCCACAGGGGTGGGTTGGCCATGAGCGACGGTACGGCGACGGCGGAGGATCTCGACGTCCGGCTGGAGAAGCACCGGGTCGAGCTGACGGGGTACTGCTACCGCATGCTCGGCTCGTCCTTCGAGGCCGAGGACGCCGTCCAGGACACACTGGTGCGCGCCTGGCGCAGCTACGACAAGTTCGAGGGCCGCTCCTCGCTGCGTTCGTGGCTGTACCGGATCGCGACGAACGTCTGCCTGGACATGCTGACCGCGGGCAACAAGCGGGCCCGGCCCATGGATCTGACGGAGTCGACGCCGCTCGCGCGGGCGGCGCTGACCCCGCGCGCGGACAACACCTGGCTGGAGCCGATGCCGGACGCGCGCGTGCTGCCGACGGTCGCTGACCCGGCCGAGGCCGCCGTGGCCAAGGAGTCGGTGCGCCTCGCCTTCATGGCCGCCCTGCAGCAACTGCCGCCCAAGCAGCGGTCCGTGCTCATCCTGCGCGAGGTCCTGGCGTGGCGGGCGAGCGAGGTGGCCGAGCTGCTCGGTACCACGGTCGCCTCCGTGAACAGCGCGCTGCAGCGGGCGCGGGCGACGCTCGCGGAGAGCGGCAGCGGGAGTGCGGCCGCCCGGGCCGCCACCTCCGATCCGCTCGACGCGGAGCAGCAGAAGCTCCTGGAGCGCTATGTGGCCGCCTTCGAGGGGTACGACATGGCGGCGCTGACGGCCCTCCTGCACGAGGACGCCGTCATGACGATGCCGCCGTTCGACCTGTGGCTGACCGGGCCCGAGGACATCACGGGCTTCATGACGACGCTCGGCGCGCCCTGCGCCCACTCCCACCTGGTCCCGGTGGCGGTGAACGGCCTGCCGGGCTTCGCCCAGTACAAGCCCGATCCGGAGACCGGGGGGCGGACGGCGTGGGCCGTGCAGGTCCTGGAGATCTCAGAGGGGCGCATCACCGGGTTCCACTGCTTCCTCGACACGCAGCGGTGGTTCCCGCTGTTCGGGCTGCCCCTCCGTCTCGAAGCGGAGGCCGACGAGGGCGAGCAGCGCCCGTAGCGCGGGGTCGGGGGCGCGGAGTCTGATACGCCCTCCGGCGCGGCGGGCGGCGAGCTGCATCCGGGCCAGGGCGTCGACCGTCGTCAGGCCCGGTGGTCCGAGACCGGCCACGTCGCAGACCACGACGCGGGCTCCGGTGTGCTCCAGCCGTGCGCGCACGGCCTCGCACAGCCTCGGCACCTCGTCCCTGGCGACGGGGCCCGGCAGTACGAGTACGGCGGGTGTCTTGGCGTCCACGTGCGGTAGACCGGGCGGTCGGCCGGAACTCATCGCTCGGCCGGGCAAGATCACATTGACCTGGGCATGTCCTGACCCGGAGGGTTAGGTGTATGCCCCACGAACCGGCGCCCGCCGCACCGCGAACACCGGCCCCAGATCTCCTCCGGGAACTCCGGGAACCCCGGGAGGTGCCGTGCAAGGGGTGCTGAACGGGTTCGCGGTCATCGCCGTCGTCATCGGGGTCGGCTACCTGATCGGGCGGCGGGGGTATCTCGGCGACAACGGGCGGGAGGTGCTGACCAAGCTCGCGTTCCATGTCGCCACGCCCGCGCTGCTCTTCACCACCCTCGCGCGGGCCGACCTGTCGGTGATCCTGTCGAGCCGGCTGCTGGTCACGGCGGTCAGCACGTTCGCGGTGGCCGGGATCTTCGTCGCGGTCGGTGCCGTACGCCGGTGGGGTGTGGGCCGTACGACGATCGGCGCGCTCTGCTCCAGCTACGTCAACGCGGGCAATCTCGGTATCCCGATCGCCGTGTACGTCCTCGGGGACGCCTCGCTCGTGGCGCCGGTCCTGCTGTTCCAGCAGATCGTGATGACCCCGGTCGCCCTGACGGTCCTCGACCTGTCGGGCGCGGGCGAGAAGCAGTCGCTCTGGCGGCGGGTGACCGTTCCCGTCCGCAACCCCATCGCCATCGGCTCGCTGTCCGGGGTGGCCGTCTCGGCGACCGGGCTCACCGTCCCCGGTCCCGTCATGGACCCGCTGACCCTGATCGGCAACATGTCGGTGCCGGCGGTGCTCCTCGCCTTCGGCATCTCCCTGTGCGGCAGCACGATGCCGGGCCGCGGGGCCGACCGGGCGCCCGTGCTGCTCTCCGTCGCCCTCAAGTCGGTGGGCCAGCCGCTGGCGGCCTGGGCCCTGGCGGCGGGGGTCTTCGGGCTGCGGGGCGAGCCCCTGCTCGACGTGGTGGTCACCTCGGCGCTGCCGGCCGCGCAGAACCTCTACACGTACGCCTCGCGCTACCGGGTCGGCGAGGTCCTGGCCCGCGAGTCGATCCTGCTGTCGACGATGCTGGCGGTGCCGGTACTGGTGGTGATCGCGGCGCTGCTGGGGTGACGTCCCTCAGCCGACGCCCGGCCCGGCGGACGCTCGGTGCACGGGAAAGGCGCTCGTGTCGAGCTTGAGGTCGAAGGGCTCCGGCAACGCGATCCGTTCGCCGAACTTTCCGGCGTGCAGGACCCGG
This sequence comes from Streptomyces sp. V3I8, assembly GCF_030817535.1. Lineage (NCBI taxonomy): Bacteria > Bacillati > Actinomycetota > Actinomycetes > Kitasatosporales > Streptomycetaceae > Streptomyces > Streptomyces sp. V3I8. The sequence goes on from NZ_JAUSZL010000002.1 coordinate 3,384,185, forward strand.
TAGACGTCACCCTGGGGCACGTCACCGATCACAGCATGCCGAACGGGACCGGCGGCCGGCCACCGATCCCGTTCACCCGTACAAGGAAACCGCAGGTCAGGCGATACGTTCCCGCACCACCGGCGCCGCCGTGAACGCCGTGCCGGGTGCCGCCACGTCGTACGAGCCCGTCACCGCCTCCAGCGCGTACGCGAAGCGCTCGGGGGTGTCCGTGTGGAGGGTGAGGAGCGGCTGGCCCTCGGTCACCGTGTCGCCCGGCTTGGCGTGGAGCTCGACGCCCGCGGCGGCCTGCACCGGGTCCTCCTTGCGGGCGCGGCCCGCGCCCAGGCGCCAGGCGGCGACGCCGATGTCGTAGGCGTCGAGGCGGGTCAGGACGCCCGAGGCCCCCGCCTTCACCACGTGCTGTTCCCTCGACGTGGGCAGCGGGGCGTCCGGGTCGCCGCCCTGGGCGGAGATCATGCGGCGCCAGGCGTCCATCGCCGAGCCGTCGGCCAGCGCCTTCGCCGGGTCGGCGTCCTCGATGCCCGCCGCCTCCAGCATCTCGCGGGCCAGCGCGAGGGTCAGCTCGACGACGTCGGCCGGGCCGCCGCCCGCCAGGACCTCGACCGACTCGCGGACCTCCAGGGCGTTGCCCGCGGTCAGGCCGAGCGGGGTCGACATGTCCGTCAGCAGGGCGACCGTCCGCACGCCGTGGTCCGTGCCGAGGCCGACCATCGTGGCGGCCAGCTCGCGGGCGTCCTCGATCGTCTTCATGAAGGCGCCGGTGCCGACCTTCACGTCCAGGACGAGCGAGCCCGTGCCCTCCGCGATCTTCTTCGACATGATGGAGGACGCGATCAGCGGGATCGCCTCGACCGTGCCGGTCACGTCACGCAGCGCGTAGAGCTTCTTGTCCGCCGGGGCCAGGCCGTCGCCCGCGGCGCAGATCACCGCGCCGACCTCGTCCAGGACGGAGAGCATCTCCTCGTTGGACAGGAGCGCGCGCCAGCCGGGGATCGACTCCAGCTTGTCGAGGGTGCCGCCGGTGTGGCCGAGACCCCGGCCGGACAGCTGCGGGACCGCCGCGCCGCAGGCCGCCACGAGCGGCGCGAGCGGGAGCGTGATCTTGTCGCCGACGCCGCCCGTCGAGTGCTTGTCGGCCGTCGGGCGGGACAGGGACGAGAAGTCCATGCGCTCGCCGGAGGCGATCATCGCGGCCGTCCAGGTGGAGATCTCCCGGCGGTTCATGCCGTTGAGCAGGATCGCCATGTTGAGGGCGGCCATCTGGTAGTCGGCGACCTCACCGCGCGTGTAGGCGTCGATGACCCAGTCGATCTGCTCGTCGCTGAACTCGCCGCGGTCCCGCTTGGTGCGGATGACGGAGATGGCGTCCATGGCTGTGGCTTCCCTTCAGAAGTGCAGCGGCCCCTCCCGGTGTCCTTGACGACACACGATACGGAGGGGCCGCACATGAATTACCTGGTGAGGTGCTCAGGACCGAAGGCCTGCGGCAGCATCTCGGAGAGCGGGAGGAGACCGGCCGGGGTCTCCAGGATCAGATCGGGGCCGCCGAACTCGTACAGCAGCTGGCGGCAGCGGCCGCACGGGACGAGGATCTCGCCGTGGCCGTCCACGCACGTGAAGTGCGTGAGCCGGCCGCCCCCGGTGTTCTGCAGCTGCGAGACCAGGCCGCACTCGGCGCACAGGCCGAGCCCGTACGAGGCGTTCTCCACGTTGCACCCGGAGACCACCCGGCCGTCGTCGACCAGGGCCGCGACCCCGACCGGGTAGCCCGAGTAGGGGGCGTACGCACGGGACATCGCCTCGCGCGCCACCTCCCGCAGGGCCTCCCAGTCGACGGCCGCGGTACCGGACCCGGACGCCGTCACTTGCCCTGCCCCCGCCGGTAGGGCATGCCGTCCGCCTTCGGCATCCGCAGGCGCTGCGCGGACAGGGCGAGGACGAGCAGCGTGACGACGTACGGGGTGGCGGTGACGACCTGGTTCGGGACCTCGTTGGTGGTCGCGTACCAGAGGAAGACGAGGACTCCGAGGACCCCGGTGACCGCCGCGTGGACGTACCGCTTCTTCCACACGAACCAGGCCGCGCCGATGATCAGCAGCAGCGCCAGGAGCAGGAGCAGCGCGTGGACGTTGGTGCCGCCGCCGCGCAGCTTGAGGCTGTCGGTGTAGCCGAACAGGCCGGCGCCGAGGGCGAGGCCGCCCGGCATCCAGTTGCCGAAGATCATCGCGGCGAGGCCGATGTAGCCGCGGCCGCCGGTCTGGCCCTCCAGGTAGATGTTGGAGGCGACGAGGGAGAGGAAGGCGCCGCCGAGGCCGGCGAAGCCGCCGGAGATGACCACGGCGAGGTACTTGTACTTGTAGACGTTGACGCCGAGGGACTCGGCGGCCACCGGGTTCTCGCCGCAGGAGCGCAGGCGCAGGCCGAAGGAGGTGCGCCACAGCACCCACCAGGTGAGCGGGACGAGCGCGACGGCGACCACGGTGAGCGGCGACAGGTTGGTGAAGATGCCGCCGATGAGTCCTGCGAGGTCGGAGACCAGGAACCAGTGTTTGCCGTTGAGGGTCTGCAGCCAGTCCGAGAGCCCCGGGATGTCGAAGGTGCCGAGCGACTCGACGGGCGGCGACTGCTTGGACGTGCCGCCCTCCTCGCCCTCGAAGGCGAAGGTCGACAGGTAGCGGGTGGCGCCGAGGGCCAGGATGTTGATGGCCACACCGGAGACGATGTGGTTGACGTTGAAGGTGACGGTCACCACCGCGTGCAGCAGGCCGCCGAGGGCGCCGCCGACGATGCCGAAGGCGACACCGGCCCACGGGCCCCACTGGAAGCCGGCCCAGGCACCGAACCAGGTGCCGAGGATCATCATGCCCTCGAGGCCGATGTTGACGACGCCCGCGCGCTCGGCCCACAGGCCGCCGAGGCCGGCGAGGCCGATCGGCACGGCCAGGCGCAGGGCGGTGGACATCTGGCCGGTCGAGGTGATGCCGTTGGCGTCGGTGACGAGCCGGACGACGGAGACGAGGACCAGCAGGCCCGCGACGAGCAGGAGCAGGACCGGGAGCGAGATACGGCGGCGGCCCCGGGCGGGCTTGGGCGCCTGCGGCTTGGCGACGGTCGAGGTGCTCATCGGGCAGCCACCTCCTTCTTGGAGTTGTCGTTGGCGGCGGCAGCGGCCAGTTCGGCGCCGACCCGGCGCTGCTGGCGGCGCAGGCCCCAGACGCGTACGGCCTCGTAGGAGACGACGACCGCGATCACGATGAGACCCTGCATGATCACCGCGATCTCCTTGTCGTACGCGACCGGGGTCGCGTAGTCGAGGGCGGGCGAGGCCTTGTCGAGGAAGGCGACCAGCAGGGCGGCGAAGGCGATGCCGACCGGGTTGTTGCGGCCGAGCAGCGCGATGGTGATGCCGGTGAAGCCGAGGCCGGTCGGGAAGGACAGGCTGTAGGTGTGGGCGTCGCCGAGGAGGATCGGCAGGCCCGCGAGGCCGGCCATGCCGCCGGAGATCAGCATCGCGGTGAGGACCATGCGCTTGGCGTCCACGCCGGAGGCGGCGGCCGCGGTCTCGGAGGCGCCGGTGGCGCGCAGGTCGAAGCCGAAGCGGGTGCGGTTGAGGACCAGCCAGTACAGGACGCCCGCGAGGACGGCGATCAGGGTGAAGCCGTAGATCTCGCCCGCGTCGCCCATGTCGAAGCCCGGGAACCAGCCGGACTCCTTCATCACGCCGGTGGTCTGGTTGTTGCCGAGCGGCTGCCCCCAGACCTCGGTGAGGGTGAGGTAGCCGATGAGGCTGGTGGCGATCGCGTTGAGCATGATCGTCGCGACGACCTCGCTCACGCCGCGGGTCACCTTGAGGACACCCGCGATACCGGCCCAGAAGGCACCGGTGAGCACGGCGATCAGCATCAGGAACGGGATCTGCAGGGCGGCGGGCAGCGAGACGTGCGCGCCGACGACCGCGGTCATCATGGCGGCGAGGCGGTACTGGCCGTCGACGCCGATGTTGAAGAGGTTCATGCGGAAGCCGACGGCGACCGCGAGGGCGGCGAGGTAGTAGACGCCGGCCTGGTTGATGATCAGGACCTGGACGTCGGCGAATCCGGCCTGCTCGAACATCAGGGTGTACGGCTCGATCGGGCTCTTGCCCGACGCGATCAGCACGAACGAGGTCAGCACCACGGCCGCCACGAGCGCGATGACCGGTCCGGCCACCGCGAGGAGCACCCGCTCCTTGTCGAACTTCTTCATCGGGCCTCGTCCTCCGGGGCTTCCTGTGCGTGCTCTGCGCGCTCCGCGGGCCCGTGCCCGACGTGCTCCAGGTGTCCGGAGGCGGCGCCGGTCATGGCCGAACCGAGTTCCTCCGGGGTGACGGCCGCCGGGTCGGCGTCCGCGACGAGCCTGCCGTTGTAGATCACCCGGAGAGTGTCGGAGAGACCGATCAGCTCGTCCAGGTCGGCGGAGATCAGCAGCACCGCGAGACCCTCGCGGCGGGCCTCGCGGATCTGGTCCCAGATCGCGGCCTGCGCGCCGACGTCCACCCCGCGGGTGGGGTGGGCGGCGATCAGGAAGCGGGGCTTGTGGCTCATCTCGCGGCCGACGATCAGCTTCTGCTGGTTGCCGCCGGACAGGGAGGCCGCGGTGACGTCGATGCCGGGCGTACGGACGTCGTACTCCTCGACGATGCGGCGGGTGTCGGCCTGGGCGCCCTTGGGGTCCAGCCAGAAGCCCTTGCTGTTGGGCTTCTCGGTGACGTGGCCCAGGATGCGGTTCTCCCACAGCGGGGCTTCCAGCAGCAGGCCGTGGCGGTGGCGGTCCTCGGGGATGTAGCCGACGCCCTGCTCGCGGCGCCTGCGGGTGGGCCAGGAGGTGATCTCCTCGCCGAGGAAGCGGACGGTGCCGGAGTCGGCGTTCTTGAGGCCGATCAGGGCGTCGACCAGTTCGGTCTGGCCGTTGCCCTCGACGCCGGCGATGCCCATGACCTCACCGGCGTGGATGGTGAAGGTGACGTCGTCCAGGACGCGCTTGGCGTCGCCGCCGGCCGCGTCGCCCGCGAGGGATCCGACGGCCGGGGTGTCACCGACGGTCCCGGTCTCGCCGAGCGAGGCGCCGCCGACCGCGTACACGGTGAGGCCCTCGACCTGGATGACGGGCTTGTCGGTGACCGTCGACTCGGCGGTCTCCGGGGTGGGCAGTTCGCTGCCGACCATCATCTCGGCGAGCTGCCGGGAGGTGGTCTCGGCGGGGACGGCCGTGCCGACCGTCGTGCCGCGGCGGATGACGGTGATCTCGTCGGCGACCGACAGGACCTCGCCCAGCTTGTGGGAGATGAAGATGACGGACAGGCCCTCGGCCTTGAGCTCGCGGAGGTTGTCGAACAGCGCGTCGACCTCCTGCGGCACCAGGACGGCGGTGGGCTCGTCCAGGATGAGGATGCGGGCGCCGCGGTAGAGGACCTTGAGGATCTCCACGCGCTGGCGGTCGGCGACCCCGAGGTCCTCGACGAGGGCGTCCGGGCGCACGCCGAGGCCGTACCGCTCGGAGATCTCCCCGATCTTCTGACGGGCCGCGCCGCCGATGCCGTAGAGCTTCTCGCTGCCCAGGACGACGTTCTCGAGGACGGTGAGGTAGTCGGCCAGCATGAAGTGCTGGTGGACCATGCCGATGCCGCGCGTGATGGCGTCGGCGGGGCTGGTGAAGGCGACCTGCTCGCCGTCGACCGCGATGGTGCCCTCGTCCGGCTTCTGCATGCCGTAGAGGATTTTCATCAGGGTCGACTTGCCGGCCCCGTTCTCGCCGACGAGGGCGTGCACGGTGCCCCTGCGGACGGACAGGTGGATGTCGTGGTTGGCGACGACACCCGGGAAGCGCTTGGTGATCCCCGCCAGTTCGACCGACACGGCGGACTGTGACTCCGGCTGTGCGGCGAGCGGGGGGCTGCTGGACGCGTCGATGGCGTACTCCTTGGAAAAGGGGCCTGTCTACGCGCGTAGCGCCCCTGCTTCGACTACTGCTGCGGAGTCGGATGTTCCGGGCACATCCAGGCATATCCATGCCTCCCGGGCAGACCCGGATCATCCGCCGCGCGAACGGGGCGCGGGAAGGCCATCCTTCCCACACCCCGTTTTCGCGACCGTAACGCTGCCATTACAGCGCCTGATTGACCACGGTTACTACGAGGTCTTCACCTTGATCGTGCCGTCGTTGATGCCGTCGGTGGCCTTCTTCAGGGCCTCCTGCAGCTTGGCGTTCCCCTTGAAGTCGGGGTTCGAGTCCGCCAGGCCCACGCCGCCGGTCTTGAGGGAGGCACGCACCACACCGGTCTCGGGCTTGCCGTCCTGGACCGACTTGGCGAGGTTGTAGACCGCGCCCGCCACGTCCTTGGTGGCCGAGGTGAGGATGTACTGCTTGTACGCCTTGAGGGCGTCCTGGCTGTACTGGTCGGAGTCGACGCCGATCGCCCACACCTTGGCGGCGGCGGCGGCCTCGATGACACCCTGGCCGGACAGGCCCGCGGCGTGGTAGACCACGTCGGCGCCGTCCTCGATCTGGCCCTCGGCGGCGGTCCTGCCCTTGTCGGGGCTGGCGAAGCCGCCGTCCTCGGCCTTCTCGGTGAGGAACTGCGAGACGACCTTGATCTTCGGGTTCGTGTCCGCGACGCCCTGCTTGTAGCCGGCCTCGAACTTGTGGATCAGCGGGATGTCCACGCCGCCGACGAAGCCGACGGTCTTCGACTTGGTGGTGAGGGCCGCCGTGACACCCGCGAGGTAGGAGGCCTGCTCCTCGTGGAAGACCATGTCCGCGACGTTCTTCTTGTTGATCGTCTCGTCGTCGACGATGCCGAAGGTCGTGTCGGGGAACTTCTCGGAGGCCTCGGCGACGGCCGGCGCGTAGGCGTAGCCGACGCCCACCACCGGGTTGTAGCCGGCCTTGGCCAGCGTCGCCAGGCGCTGCACCTTGTCGGCGTCGGACTCGCCGTCGGTGGGCTCGACCGCCTTGGAGCCGTACTTGAACTCGGCGGCGGCCTTCTCCATGCCGGCGGTGGCGGCGTCGTTGAAGGACTGGTCGCCCTTGCCGCCGACGTCGTACGCGAGGGCTACGCCCTTGCTCTTGCCGTCGCCGCTGTCGGCGGCGTCGTTGGACGTGCCGCCGCAAGCAGCGAGGGCGGCGGTGAGGGTAGCGGTCGCAACGCCCGCGACAGCAATTCGGGACACCCGGCGCATGGAACGTGACTCCTTAGTGCAAGCGCCCGTACCAGGCGCTGGTTCCGCCGCAGCGTAACGCGCGTAGACCAGACGGAAAACCCCTTCTGTCCGGTCCGTTATCGAGCTGTGGCCGCGGATGCCGTACAGACTACGGAACGTCGTACGCCCCTTGCGGGAGGCAAGGGGCGTACGACCTGGGAAGCTGTCTCCTCATGGAGCTACCGACGGGTACGCGCGGGCGCCCACGGTGAATCCGCTCACCGCGCGCCGGGACCACCGGGCCGCCGCCCGGGGTGCGCGTGTCGGTGGGCGCCCGGGGCGTAGCGGTCGGGCAGCCGGGCCGGGCGGCGATCCGGCGCCCGCGGACGACCGGCAGCGCGAGCCGGACGGCCCGCCCGGGTGTCCGCGTCGGCGGCCATCCGGTCCGTGCGGGCCGGGCGGCGGCTCGGGCGATCGCTCGGGCGGCCGACCGTACGGGCCGGACGGCCACCCGGGGCGTACGAGTCGGCGGCCACCCCCGGCGCCCAAGGGGCGCGGGGAACTGCGCGGGCGACCCCCACCGGGCGGCACCCGACAGCGCACCCCCGCCGCCCCGCCCGGGTGTCCGCGCCGGCGGCCACCCGGTCCGTACAGGCCGGACGGCCACCCGAGGCGTACGAGTCGGCGGCCACCCCCGGCGCCCAAGGGGCGCGGGGAACTGCGCGGGCGACCCCCACCGGGCGGCACCCGACAGCGCACCCCCGCCGCCCCGCCCGGTCGCCCGGTCGGCCGACCGGCCGCGGCAGCGCTATTCGGTCTTGACCGTCACCTTGCCGCTGACGATGTCTTCCTTCGCCTTCGCCACGGCCTCGACGACGTCGGTCATCGCCTGGTACTTCGGGTTGGAGTCGGCGAAGCCCACGCCGCCCGACTTCAGGTCACCGCGGTGCTCGCCGGAGAGCGGCTTCCCGTCGACGACGGACTTGGCGACCTCGTAGACGGCGCCGCCGACGTCCTTGAGAGCGGAGCCGAGGATCCAGTCCTTGGACGCGGCGAGCGGCTTCTGCTTGTACTGGTCCGAGTCCACACCGATCGCCCAGACCTTCTCGGACGCGGCCTCCTGGATGACGCCCTGGCCCGACAGGCCGGCCGCGTGGTAGATCACGTCGGCGCCGGACTCGATCTGGCCGCTGGCCGCCTCCTTGCCCATGCTCGGGTTCGCGAACCCGCCGTCCTCGGGCTTCTCGGTGAGGTACCGCTTCTCGATCTTGATCTTCGGGTCGACCGACTCGACCCCCTGGACGAAGCCCGCCTCGAACTTGTGGATCAGCGGGATGTCCACACCGCCGATGAAGCCGACGTGGTCCTTCTTGCTGGCCTTGGCCGCGGCGACACCGGCGAGGTAGGAGGCCTGCTCCTCGGCGAACACCATGTCGGCGACGTTCTTCGCCTGGACCTGGGCGTCGTCGATGACGGCGAAGGTGATCTTCGGGTACTTGGCGGCGACCTCCTTGACCGCCGGCGCGTAGATGAAGCCGACGCCGACGATGGGGTTGTAGCCGGCCTTCGCCATCTGCGTCAGGCGCTGCACCTTGTCGGCGTCCGACTCGCCGTCGCTCGGCTCGATGTCGTTGCCGCCGATCTTGAACTCCTTGCGGGCCTTCTCGAACCCGGCGTAGGCGGCGTCGTTGAAGGACTGGTCACCCTTGCCGCCGATGTCGTAGGCGAGGCCGATGCCCTTGCCCTGGTAGCCGGACCCGGAGTCGGACCCGCTGTCGCCGTCCGACGACTCGTTGCTGGTGTCGCCGCAGCCGGCGGCCGTGAGGACGACGACCGCGACGGCGACAGCGGCTTGGGAAAGCCTTGTCCTCCGAGAAACCCGAGAGATCCGACGCATGAGAGAGCACCCCTTACATTCCCCAACGGCGCCGTTGCCGACGCTGACTGCGGCGCACAGTAACGCGCGTAGAAGGGGAGGGGAACGGGGTTCATCACTGCCGTTACCGATTCGTGCCGACGGCCCGTTACGAACGTCCGCCGCCGGTTACGTACGAGTGACACAAGCGGACGAAGGGGGACCGGCCGGGCACCCCTTCGCCCCTGCGGACGGTGCGGTCCGGTGTCAGACCGGGGCGTCGAGGAGGGCGGCGGCGGTGAAGAGCTCGACGCCCACCTTGATGGCCGACTCGTCGGCGTCGAAGTCGCCCTGGTGCAGGTCCCGCACGGTCCGCTCGCCCGGTGTGCGCACCCCGAGGCGGGCCATGGCGCCGGGCACCTGCTCCAGGTACCAGGAGAAGTCCTCCCCGCCCAGGCTCTGCTCGGTGTCCTCCACGGAGTGGGCCCCGAGCCGGGCGGTCATCGCGTCGCGCAGCAGGTCGGTCGTGTCCTGTTCGTTGACGACCGGCGGCACCCCGCGTACGTAGTTGATCTCCGACTTGGCCCCGTGCAGCGTGGCGACCTCGTCGACGGCGGCGTGCACCAGGTCGGGGGCGATCCGCCAGGCCGAGAGGTCCAGGCAGCGCACGGTCCCGGAGAGCTCGGCGTGCTGCGGGATCACGTTGCAGGCGTGGCCCGACTCGATGCGGCCCCAGGTCAGGGAGAGGCCGGAGCGCGCGTCGACCCGCCGGGCGACGACCGCCGGCACGTCGACGGCGACCCGGGCGGCGGCGGTGACGAGGTCGGTGGTGAGGTGCGGCCGGGCGGTGTGACCGCCGGGCCCGTCCAGGTGGATCTCGACGCGGTCGCAGGCGGAGGTGATGGGCCCGTACCGCAGGCCGATACGCCCGGCGTCGACCCTCGGGTCGCAGTGGACGGCGACGATCCGCCCGACACCGTCCAGGCCGCCGTTCTTGATGACCTGGGGAGCGCCGCCGGGGAGCACCTCCTCCGCGGGCTGGAAGATCAGGCGGACGGCCCGGTCGAGGAGACCCTTGTCGTGCAGGTCGGCGAGGACGAGGGCGGCACCCAGCACGACGGTGGTGTGCACGTCGTGCCCGCAGGCGTGGGCGCGGTCGGGCACCGTCGAGCGGTACGCGCAGCCCGTCTTCATGTCCGGGATGGGCAGGCCGTCGATGTCCGCGCGCAGGGCCAGCATCGGGAGGGCGGGGTCCGGCACGCCGATGTCGCAGATGAGCCCGGTGCCCGTGTCGAGCACGCGGGGCCGCAGACCGGCCCGCTCCAGCCGCTCCTTGATCGCGGCGGTGGTGCGGAACTCCTGGTTGCCCAGCTCCGGGTGCATGTGCAAGTCACGTCGGAACGCGACGAGTTCGGCGCGCAGCGCTTCGGACAGCTCACCGGCGAGCGGCGCCTGCGCGGACGGGGCTTCCCCGGACGGCGTGGCCTCGGACTCTTCGGACATCAGTTGGTTCACCCTCTGAAGGGTAGGGCGACGCGACGGTCCGACGACCTACGATCAACAAAATTTCAACCCGTTGGGAAAGAAAAATTGACCGCGCGGCGCATGGGAATCGACTGGCTTGGGTAAACTCGCCCGGCTTTTTGGGCCGAAGGACGCCAAGCGGTCTTCCTTGTGGGACAACCGCCGAACAGCGATGCCCATTCCCGGGTCTCCGGGAACAGGCTCTCTACGCATACCACGCATACGGACCCCCGGACGGTTCTGTTCACCTGCCGGACACGGTCCCGTGCCGTACATGGTCCCGGTTCCGGACACGGTCGCGGTGGAGCCCGGCCCGGGCCGCGCGGGGGCCGGGCGCTATGGTCACCGGCCGTGGCCGAACCCGACTTCCTCACGCACGCGCGTGCTTCCTACGACACGGTGGCGGCGGACTACGCGCGGGCCTTCCCCTCCCGGTTCGCCGGGCCGGCCCTGGACCGGGCGCTTCTCGCCGCGTTCGGGGAACTCGTACGGACGCAGGGGCCCGCGTCCTGGGCGGCGGTGCCGGCCGGTTCGGTGGCCTCCCCCATGCCCGCGCCCGCCGCGCCCGTGGCGCCCGTGGCCGACGTCGGCTGCGGGCCCGGGCACGTGACGGCCCACCTGCGCGGTCTCGGTGTGCCGGTGTTCGGCATCGACCTGTCCCCGGCCATGGTGGCCCTGGCCCGCGAGGCGTACCCGGAACTCCGCTTCGAGGTGGGTTCGATGACGGCCCTGGACCTGCCGGACGGCGTGCTGGGCGGTGTCGCGGCGCTCTACTCCACGATCCATGTCCCGGACGACGAACTCCCGATCGTGTTCCGGGAGTTCCACCGGGTGCCGGCCCCCGGCGGGCACGTCCTGCTGGCCTTCCAGACGGGCGCCGGGCACGCCCGCTTCACCGAGCGGTTCGGCCGCGCCGTCACCCTCGACTGCCACTGGCGGCGCCCGGAGACGGTGGCCGGGCTGCTGGCGGAGGCGGGGCTGCCCGAGCGGGCCCGCGTCGAACGGCAGCCGTACGAGGACGAGAAGCTGCCGCGCGCCTTCCTGCTGGCCCGCAAGCCGCCGGTCACCGGGGACTCCGGCTGAGGGGCCGGCCGGGCAGGCCCCCGTGCCCCTGAGGGACCTCTGAGGGACCTCTCAGGGACCCCTGAGGAGCCCCGGATGGTCAGGTGGCGGTGATCGCCGAGAGGCGGTGGGCGTCCCGGGCCGTGTCGGTGACGCCCGAGAGGAAGCCCTGGGCCCGGGGGGAGGCGTTCTCCGTGAGCCAGGCCGGGTCGATGTCGAAGACGGCGACCTTGACGTCCGTACCCGCCAGCGCGAGCGGCAGGGTGTGGACCACCGTCGACGGGAAGCTCAGGATCATGCGGCCGATGGGGCCGCGGCGGGCGATCAGTTCGAGAGGGAGGTCCGGCCGGACGATCTCCAGGCCGGTCTCGACGGCCAGCCGGTGCAGTTTCTCGGGGCTCTCCCGGCGGTGGGCGAAGTAGCGGGTGGCGCCGTAGGTGCGGGCCAGGCCCTGCACCGCCTCCAGGTAGCGGTCGGGGTCGACGACCCCGGTCTCCACCAGGGACGTGCCGACCAGGTCGGCGCCCTTGGTGATGCGGGGCGGGCCGAACCGGGCCCGCGTCCACGCGAAGTCGTTCGCCGTGATGTCGACGCCCTCGGGCGTGTCGGCGATCGGCATGGAGGAGAAGACCTCCACCCGGCGGCCCGCCCCGGGGGTGAGCCGGCGGCGGGCCCGGGCCGAGACCGGTGCGAAGACCAGGTCCCGGGCCCCGGGGCGCCCGCCGCGCCGGTGCCAGCGCACCAGGCGTTCACCGCGCGCCAGCTGGGAGACGAACTCCATCGTCGCGGTCCCGTCGTCCACGACGACCAGGTCGCGGGCGCGGGTGATGGTCAGCAGCAACTGCACGTACCGCGAGAAGGGGTCGCCCATCACGATGCGCCGGGCCCTGCGCAGCAGGGGCGCGAGCCCGCCGACCGTGTGGAAGGGAGCGGTCGTGCCGCCCCTCGCCTCCTCCCACCGCACTTCGTAGCCCTCGTCCCGGGCCAGCTCGGCCATGCGGCGCAGCTGCCCGCGGGTCATCGGGTCGGTGGGCGACAGGACGACCAGGGTGAGCCCGCTGCCGTCCTCGGGGGTTCCGGCGTCGCCGGACGTGTCCGGCCGGCCGGAGCGGCCGAACCTGCCGGTCGTGCCGGGCCGGCCGGCCCCCAGCTCCGGGCCCGGGGGTCCGGAGGTCTCGCCCGTGCTCCTGGCGGCGGCCGCCTTCAGGGCGTGCGCGTGCGCCCACTCCAGGACGTTCAGGAGCTGCACCGGGCTTTCGACGAAAGCCAGCGTGGCGGGTGACTGGGGGCCGGTGGACCCGGCGCGGGGACTCATCGACGTACGACCGTCGCTTCCCTGGAATCGGAAGGGTGGGAGCCGGAAGGGGTGGCGGTGGTTCAGACCGCGACGGGCTCGCCGGCGGCCGCGGCGATCTCGGCCTCCGCGACGACGCCCGACACGCGGCGCAGCTTCTTCATCGGGCCCAGCTCGGACTCGTAGACCTTCTTGACGCCGTCGCCGAGGGAGGCCTCGATGGTGCGGATGTCGCGCACCAGGCGGGTCAGGCCCTGCGGCTCGACGGAGGCGGCCTGGTCGGAGCCCCACATCGCGCGGTCCAGGGTGATGTGGCGCTCGACGAAGGCGGCGCCGAGGGCGACGGCGGCGAGCGTGGTCTGCAGGCCGGTCTCGTGGCCGGAGTAGCCGATCGGCACGTTCGGGTACTCGGCCTGCAGGGTGTTGATGACGCGGAGGTTGAGCTCCTCGGCCTGCGCCGGGTACGTCGACGTGGCGTGGCACATCAGGATGTTCTCGCTGCCGAGGACCTCGACCGCGTGGCGGATCTGCTTCGGCGTCGACATGCCGGTGGAGAGGATGACCGTGCGGCCGGTGGCGCGCAGCGAGCGCAGCAGCTCGTCGTCGGTCAGCGAGGCGGAGGCGACCTTGTGGGCCGGGACGTCGAACTTCTCCAGGAAGGCGACGGCCTCGGTGTCCCACGGCGAGGCGAACCAGTCGATGTTCTTCGACTTGGCGTACTCGTCGATCTTGCGGTAGTCGTCCTCGCCGAACTCCACGCGGTGGCGGTAGTCGATGTAGGTCATCCGGCCCCAGGGGGTGTCGCGCTCGATGTCCCACTGGTCGCGCGGGGTGCAGATCTCCGGGGTGCGCTTCTGGAACTTCACGGCGTCGCAGCCGGCCTCGGCGGCCGCGTCGATCAGCTTGAAGGCGTTCTCGAGCTCGCCGTTGTGGTTGATGCCGATCTCGCCGACGACGTAGACGGGGTGGCCGGGGCCGGCGGTCTTCGAACCGAAGGTGCGCAGACGGGAGTTGGTGCTCATGGTGGAGACGTTCCTTACTTGTCGAGGGAGTCGAGAGAGGGGCCGAGGATCCAGCTGGCGATCTCTCGGATCGCGCCGTCGCCACCGGGGACGGTGGTGACCGCGCGCGCGGCGCCGCGTACGACGTCGTGGGCGCTCGCGACCGCCACGGGCCAGCCCACGAGGGCGAAGCACGGGAGGTCGTTGACGTCGTTGCCGACGTAGAGCACGCGCTCGGGCGCGATGCCCTGTTCCTCGCACCACTGCTTCAGCGCGAGGTCCTTGCGGTCGATGCCGTGCAGCACGGGGATCCTGAGCTTGCGTGCGCGGGCGGCGACGACCGGGTTCTGCTCCGTGGAGAGGATCAGCATCGACAGGCCGCTCCTGCGCAGGGCCGCGATGCCGAGTCCGTCGCCGCGGTGCACGGAGACGAACTCCTTTCCGTCGGAGTCGATCAGCACCCTGTCGTCGGTCTGGGTGCCGTCGAAGTCGAGGACGACCGCGTCGATGTCGGCCGCGGTCGGAAGGGTGCCGGGCCTGTTCGCGTCGAAGAGCGGCGCGAGGGCCCGGGCACGGGCGAGGTCGTGCGGGTCGTCGATCTCCAGGACCCGCGCGGGGTCGGTGCGGACGAGTTCCGTCCGCCCGAAGAAGCGGTGCTTGTGCTCGCGCAGGCCGGCCGCGTCCATGGCGTACGCGGCGCCGGTCTCCAGGAGGTCCTGGGGGCGGTCCTGGCGGCGCGGCCGGAAGGACTTGTCGTGGTTGACCCCGTAACCGCCGTCCGTGGCGGTGGCGGTGGCGCCGGCGACGGCCGTGCCGCCGCCCACGGACCGGATGGCCCCGGTGTCCACCGCGGCCGGGTCGTCGTCGGCGTCGCGCCAGACGAACCCGTGGAAGGGCGCCACGGTCAGCGCGGTGTCCGCGCCGTTCTCCACGACCGCGCCCGCCACCGCGTCGATGTCCTCGCGGACGATGAAGGGGCTGGTGCACTGCACGAGGAGCACGGCGTCGACGGCGGAGCCGTGCAGCGCCTCGTGGGCGGCCATGGCGTGCAGGACGGCCGCCTCGGAGGTCGCCGTGTCGCCGGCGATGGCGGCGGGCCGCAGCACGACCTCGGCGCCGGCCTGCCGGGCGGCGGCGGCGATCGCCTGGTCGTCGGTGGAGACCACGACGTCCGTCACGAGCCGGGCCGCCCGGCACTCGCGCACCGCGCGGGCGACCAGTGGTATGCCCCCGACGGGGAGCAGGTTCTTGGCGGGAACGCCCTTGGACCCGCCCCGCGCCGGGATCACCGCGAGCACACGCGGCACGGACGTGAGCCGCCCCGCTTCCGAGATGGTCATTGGCTGTACTCCTTGATGAGGGGCTGGCGTACGGCGCCCCGAAGGGGGCGCGGGGAACTGCGCGCCCGGCCACGGCGCACCCGCAGGTCCGAAACGGCATCCGCCGCGGAGCGAACCGTCACAGCTCCCCCATCCGCCGGATGACCGGGGCCACCCGCTGCACCCCGTGCCGGTAGGCACCGCGGGCCGCCCGCCGCACGATCTGCCGGACGGGCCCCGGCTCCCGGTCCGCGTCGGGCGCCCCCGGCAGCGGGCTGCCGTCCGGCGCGAGGTGGTGGCGGGCGAGGATGCCGGGCAGGTAGCCGGGCGCGGTGGCGGGCGTGTAGTAGGGGGCGAGGGCGGGCAGCGGCTCGCCCGCGAGCAGCTCGGCGATGCGCTCGCGGGCCGCGTCGAAGGCCGTCGCGTACGAGCCGCCCTCCGCGGCAGAACCGCCGGCGGCGACGCCCTGCCGGGCGACCCACCGCTCGTCGGGCGCCGGGACGTGCCCGTCGTCCAGCCGGTCCCAGGAGGCGAGGCAGCCGGAGCCGACGAAGTGGTGGTTGCCGAGCGACTCGCGCACCCCGAGGTCGGTGAGGACCACGGTGGGGATGCGGCGGTGCAGCGACTCCAGCGCCGCCGTGGAGCTGACGGTGACCAGGAGGTCCGTACGGTCGAGGACCTCGCCCATGTGGCCGTACACGAGGCGGAAGTTGGCGGGCGGGCCGCCCGGGATCCGCTCCGCGAGGCGCTGGTAGGGCTGCTCCTCGATGTGCGTGGTGTGCTCGCCGGGCCTGGACCGCAGCTTCAGCAGGACCTCGCGCTCCGGGTGCAGCCTGGCGTGCCGGACGAGCCGGTTCAGCAGGTACGTACGGTCCTTGCGGCTCTCCGGCACGGAGGGCTGCGCGGCGAAGACGACCGTGTACGGGTCGTGCTTCTCGTACGGGTCGCCGCCGAGGAACGGCAGCGCGACCTCGGTCACCGAGGAGGCGTCGGCGCCCACTCCCTCGTACACGGCGGTGAACCGGTCCGCGTCCTGGCGGGAGTTGGCGAGGACGAGGTCCGCGCCGTGCCGCAGGAGCAGCCCGTCGGCGAGCTTCTCGTAGACGACGCCGACGTAGCCGGTGACGACCACGGGCCGCTTCGTGCGTCCCGTCGCCGCGCTCTCCCGCCACTGGTGGGAGAGCCCGTGCAGCATCGCCTGGACGCCGCCGCCCACCAGGGAGAGCACGAGGACGTCGTACGCGGCGTCCTCGCGGGCCATCTCGCGCAGGAACTCCACGGCGGTGACCTCCCGCAGGGAGTCCGCGCGGACGCCGACCTCGTCGAGCTGGCGGGCGGTCGGGGTGGCACGGCCCCTCAGGAGGTAGCCGTCGAGCGTGATGTCCGCATCGGCCGGTGCGATGCGGTTCGCGGTGAGCGCGCCCCATTTCCACCGGGTGTCGGAATCGGCGAGGACGGCCACTCGCAGGGGTTTCGCGGTACTTGCTGGCACACCGAAGACGCTAGGAAGCTATTTCGATCCCCGGCCCAACCGGAATACAACAAAGGGTTAACAGCACATCGCCGAATGGCGTCACGGCCCCCGATCCGTCCGCAATAAGGTCTGGTTCACCATTCCGCCACGCGTCGTTCACCTGGTATCCCACCACCGGTCGAGACGAATGCCGGGGCGCCGCCTAACGTCACACGGGTGGTCAAGCTCTCCGTCATCGTGCCGTTCTACAACGTGCAGCAATATGCGCCCGACACCCTGAGGAGTCTGCGTGCCAACGCACGTGACGACTTCGAGTTCATCCTCGTCGACGACTGCTCCCGCGACGGGACGCCGGACATCCTCGCGCGCGCGGAGCGCGAGCTCCCGGGCGCGGTGCACGTCCGACACGAGAAGAACGGAGGGCTGGCCACCGCGCGCAACACAGGGATCGACGCGGCGCGTGGCGAGTACCTCACGTTCCTCGACGGGGACGACTGGCTCGCCCCCGGCTACTACGGTCAACTGCTCGCCTCCATCGAGGGCTTGGGCTGCGACTTCGTGCGCACGGACCATGTCCAGTGCACCGCGCGGGCTCGCAGCGTCCACCGCGTGCCGTACGGCAGACGCGGTGTCGTGCTGGATCCGCGCGAGGCGATCCTGCCCGCCGACCGCTCCACGTCCGTCGACTACGCGTACGCGTGGGCCGGCATCTACCACCGCCGGCTGGCCGACCGGGGCCTGCTGCACTTCACCGACGGACTGCGCACGGCCGAGGACCGGCCGTGGATCTGGAAGCTGCACCGGGAGGCGGAGTCGTTCGCCACGGTGGGGCTGCTCGGTGTGTTCTACCGGCGCGGTGTCGCCTCCTCACTGACGCAGATCGGTGACGTACGGCAGCTGGATTTCATTCGGGCGTTCGACCAGGTGATAAGCGAAACCGCGCAGGACCGGGACGCCGATAAACTCCTGCCGAAAGCCGTGCGGACCTACTGTGCAATTATTTCCCATCACCTGGGATCCATCGAAAGGTTCGAGCCGGCCGTGGCACGGAAACTGAAGTCGATGAGTGCCGTCGCACTGCGGCGTATGCCGCAGGACGTCCTCGACGACGCCCTCGACTCCATGGACCTGCAGCGCGCGACGCGGCTGCGCCGGCTGCGCCGCCGTCCCGCGGCGGCGGGGGTGTCCGCGTGAGCACCCAGATCTTCATGGCGTCGACGCTGTACGGCACGGCGACGCTCGCCGCGGCCGTCGACGCCGGCTGCTTCCGCCCCGCGGACCGCCGCGTGCTGCTCGTCTCCAACAACTCCGCGACGCCCGAGACGACACCCGGCGTCGACGAGATGCCCGGCTTCACGCAACTGCGCGGCCGGTTCGACGACGTGGTCTCGTGGAACGAGACCATCTCCCCGTTCCACCCGGGCGGCTGGGCCCCGCGGCCCGACGACGTACCCCTGTGGGAGCGGCACCTGCGGCTCGCCTGGGGGCTCGGCGACGACGACGTGGAACTGGTCGTCGAGTCGATCCAGGTGAACCCGGCGCTCGGTGTGACGCAGATCTTCACGGGCGCCCCCGTCACCGTCTACGCGGACGGCCTGATGAGTTACGGCCCCACCCGCAGCAAGATCGACCCGCTGGTCGGCACCCGCATCGACCGCCTGCTCCACCTCGACCTGGTGCCGGGGCTCACCCCGCTGCTGCTCACGGAGTTCGGCGTCGGGCCGGAGATCGTGCCCACGGCCGCCTTCACCGACGTCCTCGCGCAACTCGTCAGGACGGGCGACGAACTGCCCGCCGTCGACGAACCGGCCCTGCTGCTCGGCCAGTACCTCTCCGCCCTCGGCATCCTCACCGCCGAGGAGGAGGAGGACCTGCACGTCCGGATGCTCCAGGGCGCCGTCGCGCTCGGCCACGAGCGCCTGGTGTTCAAGCCGCACCCCAGCGCGCCGGCCCGCTGGTCGCGCGCCCTGGAGAAGGAGGCCGGGCGGATCGGCGCCGACCTCACGGTGCTCGACACCCCGGTCCTCGCCGAGGTGCTCTACCAGCGGATGCGTCCCGCGCTGGTGGTCGGCTGCTTCTCCACCGCGCTGCTCACCGCCTCCGCGCTGTACGGCCTGCCCGTCGCCCGCATCGGCACGGAGCCGCTCCTCGAACGCCTCACCCCGTACGAGAACAGCAACCGCGTCCCGGTCACGATCGTGGACGCCCTGCTGCCCGAGCTCACCGACCGCGCGGCGGTCGCCGGGCAGCGCCCGGGCATGGGCCCGGACGAACTGGGCGAGCTGGTACGGGCCGTGGGCTTCGCGATGCAGCCCAAGATCTACCCGGACAGCCGGCCGGACGCCGAGCGCTACCTGACGCGCCGTCTGGACGCGGACACCTGGCGGTACTTCAAGCGGCGGCGCCTCACCTCGCTGGGCCTCCCCGGCGCGGTGCCGGCCCAGCTCGCCTTCATCCCGCGCAACGCGACCGTACGGCGGGTGGCCAAGCGCGCCCGGTCCTTCAAGAGGGCGACGCTCGGATGAGCACCGTGAACTCGCCGCCCGCCCCCGCGTCCTGCGCCGGGACCGAGGCCGGCGACAGTCCACCCGTCCCGCCCCGGATACTCCCGCCGAAGCGCGTACCGCGGCTGCGCGCGCTCGACGGGCTCCGGCTGATCGCCGCGCTGATGGTCGCCGCGTACCACTACGGCGGCCGGGGCGGCGAGGTGACCGGGGCCTGGGGCAGCTCGGCGCGGCTGCAGTTCCCCACGCTGCACACGTGGTTCGCGTACGGCTGTCTGGGCGTGCAGGTCTTCTTCGTGATCAGCGGCTTCGTGATCTGCATGAGCGGCTGGGGGCGGACCCTGCGCTCGTTCTTCGCCTCGCGGGCCTCACGGCTGCTGCCGTCGTACTGGGCGGCGGTCGTCCTCGTCACGGCCGTCTTCGCACTGCCCGTGGTCGCGTACGAGGCCGTCTCGCCCAGCGACGCGCTGGTGAACCTCACGCTCATGCAGCAGCCGCTCGGCGCCGACCGGGTGCTCGGGGTCTGCTGGACGCTGTGGGCGGAGGTCCGCTTCTACGCGCTGTTCGCGCTGTGCGTCGTCCTGCCGGGGGCGACCCGGCAGCGCGTGATCCTGTTCTGCGCGGGCTGGACGCTCGCAGCGGCGATCGCGCAGGCCGCGCACGAACCGCTGCTCGACCTGGTCCTGATGCCCCAGTACGCGCCGTTCTTCATCGGCGGCATCGGCCTCTACCTGGTCCACCGCGACCGGCGGGACGCGTACGCCTGGGGCGTCGTGGGCGTCAGCTGGCTGATCGGCCAGCACTACGCGGTGGCGGAGCTGTGGCACGCGCCGGATCCGCGGTTCTTCTCGTACCGGACCTCGGCCGGGATCATCCTCGTCGTCACGCTCGGCTTCCTGGCGGTCGCCGCGATCGCGCTGGGCCGGCTGAACCGGGCCGACTGGCCCTGGCTGACGGTGGCCGGGGCGCTGACGTACCCCTTCTACCTGGTCCACGAGCACCTGGGCTGGGTCGCCATCAGGGCCTACCACCAGGGCCTGGGCATCCCGTCGTACGCGACGGCGCCGCTCACGGTGGTGACGATGCTGGTCCTGGCGTGGCTGCTGAACCACTACGTGGAGGACCGGCTGGCCCCCCGGCTGCGCTCGGCGCTGTCCCGTCCGCGCGAGGCGTCCCCGGCGTCGCCCACGCGCTGAACCTCCGCCAGGATCTCCCCGAGCGCGTCGCCGGCCTCCTCGACGAGGCCGGCGAGTTCGGACATCCGCCGCGCCAGCTCGGCCCGAGCGGCGGGGTCGGGCACGAACCCGGCCAGCGGGTCGGCCGGGTGGGCCGGGTGGGCCGGGTGGGCCGGGTCCGGGCGGTCCGGTTCAGCCGATGCCATAGCGGGCCCCGATTCCGGTCAGCAGCAGCATGAGGCCTTCCTCGTAGTTCTCGTCGTAGCCCTCGAAGATCGTGGTGCCCGCGGCCGCCGACAGGGGGAAGTCCGCGAGCATCCGCGCGCGGGCGGCCACGTCGAACCCCTCGCGGCGCTCCCCCGGCAGCGGATACACGCCCTGCTCCTCGGTGACGAAGCCCAGGGTGTACAGGTACACGGTGGTGAAGGCGTGCACCGCCTGCCGCAGTGTGAAACCGGCGTCCACCAGGGCGCGCAGGTTCTCCTCCATCTGCACGGCGTGCTCGGTGCCGGTGAAGCGGGAGCCGCTGAACACCTTGGCCCCGTCGCGGTAGCCCAGCAGCGCCGTGCGCAGGCCCCGGTTGGCCAGGACCAGGCGCTCGCGCCAGTCCGCGTCCGGCGGGATCGAGGTGCCGGCGATCATCCGCCGGTACATGAGCGTCGCCATCTCGTCCAGCAGCGCCTGCTTGTCCTTGAAGTGCCAGTAGAGGGCCGGCGCCTTGACGTCCAGCTCCCGGGCGATGGCCCGCAGGCTGAGCCCTTCGAGGCCGACCTCGTTCAGCAGACGCAACGCCGTGTCGGCCACCAGCGCTCGGTCGATCTTCCCCACAGCCACGCTCGCACCCTATCCGGCGGTCCCCCCTTGACAACTTAACGCCGTTAAGTACATCCTCGACCCATGGAACTTAACAGCGTTAAGGAACCGGTCGGCGTCCTGGTCGTGGGCGCCGGACCCACCGGACTCGCCCTCGCGCTCGACCTCGCCCGGCACGGGGTGCGCGCCCTCGTCGTGGAGCGGTCCGCCGCCCTCTTCCCGGGCTCGCGGGGCAAGGGCATCCAGCCGCGCACGCAGGAGGTCTTCGACGACTTCGGCGTACTGGACGCGCTGCGGGCGAGCGGCGGCCAGTACCCCGTCGGCATGATCTGGAAGGACGGCCGACGGCAGGGCGAGCACCGGATGTTCGACGAGGTGGCGGCGACGGAGGCCGAACCGTACGCGGGCAGCGCGCTGATGGTGCCGCAGTGGCGGACGCAGGAGATCCTGTTCGCCCGGCTGGAGGAGCTGGGCGGGAGCGTCGCCTTCGGCCGGGAACTGGCGGGTCTCGTCCAGGACGCCGACGGCGTGACGGCGACCTTCACGGACGGCGCCCCCGTGCGCGCCCGCTACGCCGTCGCCGCGGACGGCGGCCGCTCCGCGGTCCGGCGCGCCCTCGGCATCGGCATGACCGGCGAGACGGTGGACCCGGCCCCGGCCCTGGTCGCGGACATCCGCGTCACCGGACTCGACCGCGACAACTGGCACTTCTTCCCGCCCACCGACGGCGCGGGCGGAGGCGCGGGCGGCGGAGGCGGAGGCGGCACGGGCGGCAGCGGAGGCGGTCACGCCGGCCTCCTCGCGATCTGCCCCCTCCCCCGCACCGAGGACTTCCAGCTGATGGCCGGCTTCGCGGATCCGGCCGCCGAGCCGGACCTGTCCCTCGACGGCATCCGCAAGCTGGTCGCCACCCGGACCCATCTCACCGAGGACGACGTGACCGAGGTCCGCTGGGCCTCCGACTTCCGGCCGCGCGCCGCGCTGGCGGACCGCTTCCGGCAGGGCCGGGTGTTCCTGGCGGGCGACGCGGCCCACATCCACTCACCGGCCGGCGGCCAGGGCCTCAACACCAGCGTCCAGGACGCCTACAACCTGGCCTGGAAGTTCGCGGCCGTACTGCGCGGGAACGCCCCGGCCGCCCTCCTCGACTCGTACGAGGAGGAGCGGCGGCCCGTCGCCGCGCAGATGCTGGGCCTGTCCACCGGCGTGCACCGCGGCGAGGTCCGGCGCGGGGCGGCCACCCAGCAGCTCGGCCTCGGCTACCGGGGCTCCCCGCTCACGGTGGAGACGCGCACCGACCTGCCGGAGGAGGCCCTGCGTGCGGGCGACCGCGCGCCGGACGGCATCCGCGGCGGCGTCCGCCTCTTCGACGCCTTCCGGGGCCCGCACTGGACGCTGCTCGCGGTCGGCACGGACACCGGGGTGCCGGACCTCCCCGGCGCCCGCACGGTCCGCGTTCCCGCGTACGAGGCGTACGGGGCCGGGCTGTTCCTCGTCCGGCCCGACGGGTACGTGGGCTGGGCGGGCGGGTCCGCCCGAGAACTCGCGCGGTACGCGGCACTCGTGGGCCTCGCGCTCCCCGGCCCCGCCGGGAACTCCGCCCGGACCGAGGAGGCCAGGGGCCGGACCGGGAGCGGACCCGGAGCGGACCGGGGCTAGACCGAGGAGGCCAGGGACAGTTTGACGGCGAAGCCCAGGAAGAGCGCGCCGGCGGCGGAGGTGGCTCCCGCGGAGAGCCGCCGGCGCCGCCGGAAGGCCGCCGCCAGCCTCGTCCCGCCGAATATCAGCGCGCTCAGGTAGAGGAAGCTCGCCAGCTGGGCGAAGACGCCGAGCACGACGAAGGACAGGGCCGGGTACGCGTATCCGGGATCCACGAACTGCACGAAGAAGGCGACGAAGAACAGGATCGCCTTCGGGTTGAACAGACTGATGACCAGCGCCCGCCGGAAGGGCCGCTCCTCCGCGACGGCCGGGGCGGCGGCCTGCGCGGCCTCGTCCCGCTCGCCCCGGGTCCGCCACATCTGCCACGCGGCCCGCAGCATCCCGAACGCCAGCCAGGTCAGGTATCCGGCGCCCACGTACTTGACGATCCCGAACAGCAGGGAGTTGGCCTGCAGCAGCGACGCGACACCGGCCGCCGACAGGGTCATCAGCACGGCGTCGCCGCACCAGACGCCCGCGGAGGCCCGGTACCCGGTCCTGATGCCCCGGCGCGCGGCGACGGACAGCACATAGAGCGAATTCGGTCCCGGCAGCAGCACGATCAGCACGAGACCCACGAGATAGGTGGGGAGGTCGGTCACACCAAGCATGGGAAGCAGTGTCGCACTCGGGTACGACACAATGCCGCGTGGTTCGCGATCGGGTCCGTGGGGGAACCAGTCCGGTGAGTGGCGGGGAGTTCGGATGCGTACAACGGGCATGAGGATGTCGGTCGCGGCGACGACCGCGGTGGCGGCGGTGGCCGCGCTCGCGGCCATGAGCGGCTGCACCATCCAGACCGCCGACCAGGCGGGCAGGTCACCGGCCGGTACGTCGTCGGTTCCGGCCGGCCGCTCCCCCGCCGGCCCCGACGACGCGAAGCCCTCGAAGCGGCCGGAGCCCGCCGGGCAGCCGGCGTCCAGAATCCTGTGGTCGTCGGGCGACCGGGGCGCGGAGGTACGGGAGCTGCAGGCCCGGCTGCGTCAGGTCCAGTGGCTCTACCAGGGACCGACGGGCACGTACGACGCCTCGACGACCGCCGCGGTACGGGGCTTCCAGGGCAAACGGGGCCTGCCGCAGACCGGCTCGACGGACTCGGTGACCTGGCGGCGGCTGCTCGGGATGACCCGCGAACCGGGCAAGTGGGACCTGTACGCGTCGGGCGGCCAGCCGGCCGCGCGGCCGGACCCGCGCTGCATGACGGGCCGGGTGATGTGCATCAGCAAGACCAGCCGCACCCTGCGCTGGATGATCGACGGCCGTACGGTCTCGACGATGGAGGTGCGCTTCGGCACGGAGTACACCCCCACCCGGGAGGGCGTCTTCGACGTCTACTTCAAGTCGCGCCATCACGTGTCGACGCTCTACGACTCACCCATGCCGTACGCGATGTTCTTCAGCGGCGGCCAGGCGGTCCACTACTCCGAGAACTTCGCGGCGACGGGCTACTACGGAGGCTCGCACGGCTGCGTGAACGTCCGCGACAAGGGAAAGATCTCGGCACTGTTCTCGCAGGTGAGGAACGGTGACAAGGTCGTCGTCTACTGGTGACGCGCCCTCGGCGGGAGAGGTGAGCGGGCGCGGGCGGGACCGGGGGAACGTGTCCCGCCCGCGCCTGTGTGCACCGAGCCGTGGGTACGGGGGGAACCCCGGCTCGTGCGCCAGCCGATGACCAGTCGGCTCGTTCAGTACTGCGTCGGGACGGCTGAAAACGTCACACCCGCCCGGTGCCCCCGGCCGCCCTGATCCTCCTGGCCGCCCCGGTCACCCTTGAACGTGCCCGGACCCGTGTGGCCGCGGTCGCCGCCGCGGTCCTTGCCGTCGCCCCCGGCGCCGGCCCCGGCACCGCCGCCGGCGCCCCCGCCCTGGCCGTCCTGGCCGCCGTCGCCGTTCCTGCCGTCGCCGTCCTCGCTTCGGCCGCCGCGCCCGGACCCGACGCCGCTCCAGTCGTCGTCGGAGCCCTTGCGGTCCCCGTTCTTCAGCAGGCCCTTGCAGTACTCGTCGACCTGGGCGGCGCCGTGGGCCGCGTCCTCCAGGGTGCGTCTGCGCCCCGGGGCGAGGTCCTCGCCGTCGCGGTGGTCGCGGCAGGCGGCGGCGAGCCCGGCCGACCGCTGACCCGGCCGGCCGGCCCGTCCGGAGTCCTCGGAGCCGGGCTGCGTGCCCGTGCCCGGGTCCGTGTCGTCCTCCGCCCCTGCGCTCGGGGCCGCGCCCCCGGCCGTCGGCGCGCCGGCGCCGCCGGACCGCGGGTCGTCGCCGTCGGTCCCGGCGGGGGACGGGGTGCGCGACGGACGGTCCGGGGTGACGGCCGCCGTCGCGGAGGCGCCGGATTCCGGTTCCTCGCCGCCGAAGGCGAGGACACCGGCGGTCGCGGCCGCGGCGACCCCGCCGATCATCCCGGCGGCGAGCGCCGCGGCGAGGCCGTATCGCACCGGGCGGCCCCAGAGCGACGGGACGCGGCGCTCCCGGCCGGGGCCGCCGAGCCGGACCAGGCCCGCGTCCAGGGAGGTGCCCGGTGCCGGGGTCCGGGGGAGGGCGACGGTGTTCGTACGGGCGTGCGGTCCACGGTCCGGCTGCCCGGTCCGCCCGTACTGTCCCGCCCGGCCCGCCTGTCCGGTCGGCTCGGCCTGCCCTGCCGCCTTGCCGTCCCGGCCGGTGCGCGCGGTGCGGAAGGCGGCCAACGCAGCCTCCTCACCGGGGAGTTCGGTATCGGCGGACGGGGTGCCTGCGGTCGTCGCGATCAGGGCGTCGAATGCTCCGGAGAGCCGGTCGGCCTGGGCGCGGACGCCTGCGTCGGCGGTTTCGAGCGGCTCTCCGCGCAGCAGTCGTTCCGCGGTGTCGCGGTCCAGCCACCGGCCGGGGGCCCGGGGACCGTCCCCCGGGAAGACGCAGCGCTCGTCGGCCATCACATGTCCTTCTGCGTCCGCGACGGCGTACGCGTCACACCGGCGGACGTCACCGCGCGGGTACGCGGCTCTTCGTGCGAGGGTCGCTGCGGGGGGACCGAACTCAGCGAGCCCGCAGATTCCGGATCCGCGCCGAGCAGCTCCGCGAGGCGTTTGAGACCGCGGTGCGCCGCCGTGCGGACGGCGCCGGGCCGTTTGCCGAGGGTGTCCGCGGCGGTCTTCGCGTCGAGGCCGACGACGACGCGCAGCACGACGGCCTCCGCCTGGTCCTGCGGGAGCTGGGCGATGAGGGAGAGGGTGCGGCCGGTGGCGAGGGCCTCGATGGCCTCGCCCGCGGTGTCGGACTCGGCCGCCCTGCCGGTGAGTTCGGTCTCGTCGCCGCCTATGGCGGGGCGCCGGCCGCGCATGCGGATGTGGTCGAGCGCGCGGTTGCGGGCTATCCGGGCCGCCCACCCGCGGAACCGGTCCGCGTCCCCGCTGAACCGCTCCAGGTCCCGGGCTATCTGCAGCCAGGCCTCGGACGTCACGTCCTCGGCGTCCGGATCGCCGACCAGTGTCCTCACGTACCCCAGGAGCCGTGGATGCACGGCTCGGTACACAGTCCGGAACGCGGTCTCGTCCCCGTACTGTGCGGCAAGCACCGCGGCGGTCAGCTCCGCGTCGTCCCCCAGCACCGCGCCCCTTATTGCGCCCAGCCGGCGCCGCTCTCGCGGACCGGGCCCTCTGCGTCGTGGCCTCTCGATCGGTCGATCGACGGTTGCGGTCCTGCCCCGCATCCGGCGCGAAATGCACGTTACGGCTTGAAACCGGGGCGCGTCCACGTCCGTACAATGTGCAACTAACTCGTTGCGGCGTGGGTGTGACACAAAACGCACCGTCGGCGCTGAGGAGAGTACGGGCCGCCGCGCGGCCCGTGCCGCGCGACGGCCGGGGCCTCTCCTGTGGGGGGTGGCGGCTCCGGCCGTTGCCATCGGCGGCCGTTGCCATCGGCGCGAGCGCCCGCCCCGCGGTTTTGGCCGCCTGTGCTCCGGGCGCTCCTCCCGCTCGCCGCGTCCTACGTGTTCTTCGGGTCCTTCGTGGCTCCCTTGCCGCCGGAGGACTTCGAAACTTTGGCCGGTTTACTCGGCTTGATGTCGCCGGTGTCCTTCTTCTCCTTCTTCTCCTTTTCCTTCTTCTCCTTCTTCTCCGTCGAGCCGTTCGACGCCTTCGCCTTCTTGGGCTCCTTCGACTTCTTGGCCTTCTTGGGCTCCTTCAACTGAGCGGCGCAGTAGGCCTCGACGTCGTCCGCGCCGCCCGCGGCCCGGATCAGGCGCTGCCAGGCGGCCGGGTCGAGGACCTTGCCGTTCTTCCCGGCGGACTCGTACGCGCGGCAGTGCGCCTCGGTGTCCTGCGCGGCGGCGGGGCGGTCGGAGGAACCGCCGGGACCGCCGGTGGTTCCCGGCGCGGACGGGCCGGGCGTACCGGTACCGGCGCCGGGGCGGGGACCGGCCGGGGCGCTGCTCGACGGCCGGGGCCGGTCCCGCCCGGCCCCCTCGTGGTGTGCCCCCATGCCCGGGATGCCCGGGCCGATGGCCGCGAAGGCCACCCCGCCGAGCGCCGCGCCCGCCGCCAGTGCGACCAGCGTCGTCCGCACCGGCCACCCGCGGCGCCGCTCCCCGGCGGGCCGCCAGTCGTCCCGCCGCCGCGTCCGGACCGCCCCGTGCGTTCCCCGGTCCCGCGCCCGCCGGAACGCGGCGAGCGCCCGTTCCTCGGCTCCGGGGTCCACCGCGCCGTCGCGCACGGCGCCGGCGAGCAGTGCGGCGAGGCGGGAGCCGTCGTCCTGCTGTCCACCCATGTCCGAGTCCGCCTCGCCGGCCGAGCGCCGCTCGTCCTTCATCCCGACTCCCCCGGCGTCCTGGGCACGTCATCCGTCACAGCATCGGCCCCGAGGTGCCGGGCCAGGCGCTTGAGGCCCCGGTGGGCGGCGGTGCGTACCGCGCCGGGGCGTTTGCCGAGGACACGCGCGGCCGTGGGACCGTCGAGGCCCACGACGACCCGCAGCAGCACGGCCTCCGCCTGGTCGCGCGGCAGGCCCGCCAGCAGTTCCAGGGCGCGGTCCGTCCCGAGGGACTCCAGGGCCTGGTCCTCCGTGCTGTGCGCGGCGGGCAGGCCGAGCAGGTCCTGTTCGACCCCGGAGGCCCGCGGCCGCACCTTCTGCCGCCGCAGGTGGTCGAGGGCCCGGTGCCGGGCGATGGTCGCGGTCCAGCCGCGGAACCCCGCCCCGTCACCGCGGAACCGTCCCAGGTCCCGGGCCACCTCCAGCCAGGTGTCCGAGGCCACGTCCTCCGCCTCGGCGCCGACCAGCCCCCGCAGGTACCCGAGGAGTCCCGGCTGCACGATCCGGTAGGCGACCGCGAAGGCCGCCTCGTCCCCCTGCTGCGCCCGCGCGACGGCCGCGCCCAGGTCCCCGTCGGACGACCGCACGCGACGGGACCCCCCTTCCCTGGCCGACCCGAATGCGCACTCCCGGTGCCGCGACGGACACCACGAGTGATCACACGCCTTCAAGGTCATCTGCGCCTGACGGTGCGGAAACGTCACAGCCCGTCAGGCGTGCCGTCCGTCCGCGCGCATCCGGGGAGCCCGCTCCGCGCCCGCCCGTGCAGTTGGAGGTAGAGGGTGCGTAACGACTCCCGCTCCCCCGCCTCGAACCGCTTCACGACCTTGCCCAGCGGGTTCCACACCCGCCCGTCCGGCATCCGTACGCCCACCGGCTGCCCGAACAACTCCCGCTGCCCCTGGTCGAACTCGACCCACGCCGCGCCGGCCCGCCGCACCAGCACCTCCCCCGCGTACACCCCGAGTCCGAACAGCACGTGTCCCACGGCCGTGCGGTCCCGGCCGCTCCTGCGCAGCCCGTCGACGATGAAGTCGACGACGCGCAGGCTCGCGACGGAGTAGTCCAGCGGCAGCCGGCTGCGCGCCGTGACGTCCCGTACGAACTGTGCCGCGTGCTGCCGCATCCGCAGGTCCGCCGACAGCCCGCGGACCGCGCGCGGGCGCTTTTCCGGCTCCGCGTCCGGTTCCGCGTCCGACTTCGCGCTCGTCCTTCCCACCGCTCACGCCCCCTTGCCCGGTCACGTCCGGCCGCCAGAGCCACGGCCGCTCCGCAACACCAAGCGGACGGACCGTCCCGGACATCACACGTCGGCACAGTGACAAAGGTCATGCGGGACAACACCGGAACCCGTACAACCATTCGCCCCCGCGAAGCGTCTTGTCCTGGTTGGGGTGATGTACCGCACACCTGTGTCGGGTGATGTTCGGCGCGGACATGACGCTGAATGAGAAGCCACCCCTGTGCCGGGTGGGTTTTTTGTTGAGGTCTTTCCAGTTGAGGTCTTTCTAGGGGTGGGGTATTTGAGTCGCCGGACGACCCATGCGTACAAACCGCTGAGCATGAAGCGGCGGGCGTGGCTGACGATCGGGGCCGTGGTCCTGGGCGGGGCGGGCGCCGTGACGTACGCCGTCGCGAACCCGAGTGACGGTCCGTCGGCCGACGCCGCGCGCACCAAGCGGTCCGTGAAGGTGCACGAGCTCACGATGGAGAGCGCCGGCACCGGCCGCCGCGAGGTCGGGCGGACGAGCACGCGGCAGTTCTCGCTGCTCGGCATCTCCTGGACCGGAGCGAAGACCGAACTCGACGGCACCGCCCAGGTCCGGACCCGGGCCCTCGGCACGGGCGGGTGGACCGGCTGGCAGAACCTGGACCTGGAACCGCACCCGGTCGACCAGGCGGAGCCGGGCGCGGAGGAGGCGCGCGGCGCGTCCGATCCGCTGTGGGTCGGCCCGAGCGACGGTGTCGAGGCCCGGGTCGTGGCCGCGGGGGGCGCCTCTTCCGGGCTGCCCGAGGGACTCGAACTCGCCCTCGTGGACCCGGGCGTGACCTCGGCCGAGGCGAGGAACAAGGCGCTGGGCACGTCCGCGGGCACCCCCACGGCCGCGGCTGCCTCCACGGCTGCCTCCCTGACCAACGCCGCCTTCGTCGCCGAGGACCCGACCGGCTCCGCGCAACCGGCGGATCCGACGGGCGCGGCCCCCGACTCCCCCTCCCCGGCCGCGCCGGAGCCGACGAGCGCCGGGCCGGCGAGCAGCGCTCCGGCGGAGCCGGCGGGCAGCACCCCGGCGAGCGCGCCGGAGAGCACCCCGGCCTCCCCGACGCCCGCCCCGGTGCCGTCCCCGCCGCCGTCCACCGTGACGCAGCCCGTGATCGTCCCCCGCGCCCAGTGGGGCGCCGACGAGTCGACGGTCAAGGACCCGCCGGAGTACGTCGAGAAGGTCAGCGCGGTCTTCGTGCACCACACGGTCGGCACGAACGACTACAGCTGCGCCGAGTCCCCGGCGCTGGTGCGCGGCATCATGGCGTACCACGTGCAGGCCGAGCAGTGGAACGACATCGGCTACAACTTCCTGGTCGACAAGTGCGGCCGGGTCTTCGAGGGCCGCGGGGGCGGCATCGACCTGCCGGTGCGCGGTGCCCACACGTACGGCTTCAACGGCGACTCGGCCGGCATCGCCGTCCTCGGCGACTTCGAGGGCGCCGCGGCGACCGCCACCACCCCGGCGAAGGCCGCGGGCAGGCCGACCCGGGCCGCCCTGGAGTCCGTGGCGCGGGTCGCCGCGTGGAAGCTCGGCCAGTACGGCGGCGACCCGAGCGGCAAGGTCACGCTGACCGCCGCCGCCGACACCGGCGTGTGGAAGGCGGGCGAGCAGGCCACGCTGAACACCGTCTCCGGCCACCGCGACGGCTTCGCCACCGAGTGCCCCGGCAAGAACCTGTACGCGAAGCTCGGCGAGATCCGCCGGTACGCCTCCAGCCCGGCCAGGAACTCCGCAGTCCCGACCGCCGACTTCAACGGTGACGGCATCAGCGATCTCGTCGCCGGCACGCCCGAGCAGGGCAGCGGCTGGCTCACCCTCGTGCCCGGCGGTCTGAACGGCCCCGTGTCCGCCGCCAGGGTGAAGCTCAACCAGGGCACCGCCAACGTGCCCGGAGCCGCCGAGTCCGGCGACCGGTGGGGCGCGGCCACGGCCGTGGGCGACATCAACGGCGACGGCTACGCGGACATCGCGATCGGCGCCCCCGGCGAGGACGACACGACCGGTCACAAGGACCGCGGCGCGGTGACGATCCTGTACGGCCCGAAGTTCGACCTCGGCGCCGACACCATGGCGCTGGGCGACGACTACGAGCCGGCCGGCGCGCGGTTCGGCGCGACGGTCGCGGTCGGCGACTTCAACGCCGACGGCAAGGCGGACGTCTTCACGGCGGCCACCGGCACGGGCGGCAACTGGGCGGCCCGGTTCGACGACGGCCACGAGGTCGCCGGCGACCTCACCTCCGCCGACGGCGCCCTCTCCTACGCGGACGCCGCCACCGGCGACTTCAACCGGGACGGCTACGCGGACGTGGCGCTCACGTACCTCGACCAGTCCGGCGCCGGCAAGGTGACCTGGTTCAAGGGCTCCAGGTCCCTCGGCCTGGCGAAGGTGTCCACGCTCTCCGTGAAGGGCGGCCGTTCCCTCGCCGCGGGCGACGTCAACGGCAACGGCTACGACGACATCGTCATCGGCCAGCCGTACACCGCCGAGTCCGGCGCCAAGGCGGGCGGCCAGGTCACGGTGGTGCCGGGCACCTCCACCGGCTTCACCACCACCGGGATGACGACGGTCCACCAGGGCACCGCGGGCGTCGAGGGCGCCGCCGAGTCGGGCGACGCGATGGGCTGGTCGGTCTCGACCGGCGACTTCAACGCCGACGGTTACGCGGACGTCCTCACCGGCGCCCCGAACGAGGACATCACCCGCAGCGGCGCCAACAGGGCCGACGCGGGCGCGGTCTGGCTGCTCAAGGGCGCCTCGGCCGGTCTCACGGGCACCGGCTCGCTCTCCTTCTCCCAGGACACGGCCGGTGTGCCGGGCTCCACCGAGAAGAACGACCGGCTCGGCACCTCCGTCTCGCTGACGGACGTCTCCGGGCACGGCCGGGCGCACCTGCTCATCGGCGCCGAGGGCGAGGACGCGTACAACGGCACGCTCCTCCACCTGCCGAGCACGGCCTCGGGCGTCTCCGTCGCCGGCTCGGCGTACTACGGCGTCACCCAGCTGGGCACGGCGACGGGGGCACGGCTGGGGCAGGTCCTGACCCCGTAGGCACCCGTACCGCGCACGGCATGCGGAAGGCCGGGCCCTGTTCCGTACGGGGCCCGGCCTTCCGTGTATGTGTGTGTAGGGGGGTGCCGGGTGTTCAGACGCGTCCGCGGGCCCGCCGGGACACCACGGCGCGCAGCACGCGCCGGCCCTCGGTGGTGAGCTCGCGCGCCTGGCGCAGGCCGGCCGGGCCGTGGGCCGACACCACTTCGAGGACGCCGATCTGGCGCCGCAGTTCGGCCGCGACGAGCGGCGACATGTCCCGCGCACGGTCCTCGCGCCAGGCGGTCACCGAGGGCACCGCGCCGGGTCCGGCACCGGGCGCGGCACCCGGGGTGGCACCGGCCGAGCCGTCGAGGAGCCGGTGGATCCGCAGTGCGCCGACCGAGCAGGCGTCGGACCACGCGCGCAGACCGCCGCCGGTCCGCTCGACGGGGGCGGCGCCGAGCATGCGGTGCGCCAGGGCGACGGCCTCCCCCTCGGCCGACCCGTCGCCCCCGGCGGACGCGTCGCCCTCGGCCACCCCGGAGACGTACAGCTTGGCGCGCACCTGCTCGACTCCCTCGCCCCAGTCCCGGTCGCCCTCCCCCGGCTCGGACCCGAACTCGGCCCCGGCGAGGCTCGCCCACAGGGGGCGCAGGATCTCGTCGTCGCCGCCCAACAAGGGCACGCACCTGTCCAGGCATGCCAGACCGCCGGCCGCGAGACCCAGCTCGTCGGCCTGGCCGATCAGTTCCACCAGGCTCATCACGCCTCCCTCGGTGGGGCCGCCGCTGGTCGCGGAGCCCGCACTTCCCCTTACTGCGTGCACCGTGGCCGATCCGTCACTGCGATGTGGCCGGTTCGGCACGGCGAGGTGGCCGAAATCTACAGGGGGACGACCCCCAGCCGGTCCAGGAACCGGAAGAAAAGCATCTCGGCCGAGGGCTCCGCGTCCGAGGTGAACACGTCGAGGAGACGTTCCTCCGACGCGGACCGGCCCGACTCGGCGGCCCAGGCGAGGGCGCGGGCGACGGCGTCCCGCGGTTCCAGGAAGAAGTCGTCGACGGCCAGCCCGTCCTCGTTGCCGCCCAGGTAGCCGGCCATCGCGTCGCGGGCCAGACAGGCCGTCCAGGCGCCGCTGCCGGGCGCGGCCGCCTCGACGACCACGCAGTCGCTGTCCATGACGTACCCGAAGAGCGCGGGCGCGCCCGTCTCCTCGGCCAGGTCGTTCATGTTCCCCACGTCACCGGCGGCGCCCCCGGGGGCGTTCGGGTACTCCCACACCTGCCAGCCGTCGCCCGCCGTCTCGTGCAGGGTCAGGTCCGACGCGCCCGCCAGCGCGCCGAGTTCGGCGAGCGGCCGCTCGCTCCTGCCCACGACGAAATATCCCCAGTAGCCCATGCCGCTCCCCCCGCCGTACCGTCCTCCGGCCAGCGCCGAATACACCACATACGCACGGTAGTTCGCCACCGGAACACGCAACCCGCCCCCCTTACACGGCTGGGACAGGGGGGCCGCCGCGGGCCTTCCGGTCCTGCATGCGGGTGAGGCGCAGGACCACGAGGACGGCGAGGACACCGGCGGCCAGGTGGGTCACGTCCGCGAACATCACCTGGCCGACGGCGTCCCGGATCTCCTCGGGTGTCCCGGCCCGGCGATAGGAGGTGGAGCCCAACCGGTCGGCGATCAGCGCGATGATCCAGAGCGTCCACCAGGAGTTGACCAGACCGTGCGGCACCCGCCCCGCCGGGCTGCTGGCGGTCCAGACGTCCTCCATGATCCGGCGTGGGAACCACAGGTTGACGATCGGCACGAACCAGCCCCAGCAGGTCCAGCCGCGCTTCATCCGGTGCCCGAACGGGTCGAACACCTCGGCGTTGACCCGGGCCCGCTGGAACCAGACCAGGAAGAGGACGGCGGCCACGACGACCGCGATCGTCTGTACGACCCCGGCCACGCCGTAGAGCACGTCCGCACGGTCGATGTCCGCCTCGGGTACCGCGCCGAACCCGTCGCCCGCCAGTCGGTCCGCGACGTCGTACGTCAGGAAGTCGGACCAGAGCGCGAAGAGGTCGGTGGCGACGGCCGCCCCGATCGCCACGGCGGCCGCCTTCCCGGGCCCGACGGGCGAACGCAGCCAGGCGAGCCCGTGCGGCAGGTGCGCCGGCACACCGCCGTACGCTCCCGGCGTCTGTGTCTGTGTCTGTGTCTGTGCCGGCGCCGGACCGAACGCGGCCGCGGCGGTGAGGGGCGGGGCCGTGGGCAGCGGACCCGGCCCGCCCGCGGGCCCCGGCGGACCGGCCGGCCGGTCCGGCGGGGTCGTGGCGCCGGCGCAGTTCGGGCAGAGCGTGCCGCCCGGTGTCGCGGTGGGCTGACGGCAGTGGGCGCAGAGCATGGGTGAGCGGTCCCCCGGGGTGCGTGACGAGGCGCACCGAAGGCGCGCGGACAGAGGCCGGGCGTGCCCTCTCCCCAGAGACCTCGCGCGGCTTCCGGAACATACGGTTCGGGCGCCCCGCCCGTCCACTCGAAATCGCCCGCCCGTACGAGCCGACCGCCCCGCAGCCGGCCGGCGGCCCTCAGCCCAGCTTCCCCGCCAGCCCCTTGAAGTCCGTCCACGACGAGGACGGCTTGCGCGGGTCCCACAGCTTCTGCGTCAGCGCGCGCAGCGGCATCCGGATGCCCTCCGCCACCTGGGCCTGGGTCTGGGAGCCCGAGAGGTCGCACCAGACGGCGAAGGACGCGCCGAGGATCTGGTCGTCGTACTCCCGGGACACCGGGGCCGTGCCGCGCACGACGAGGGGCGTCCACTGCTCGTAGATGCGCTGCCCGGTCGGGTAGACGAAGGTGTTGGGCTGCCCGAGGACGTAGTAGAGGTACTCGTCGTTGTAGTTGAGCAGGTCGCGCCCGGACCGCAGGTACTCGGCCGGCTGCCGCGCGCCGATCTCCTTGCCGGTCCAGTACGCGACCTGGAGGTCCTCGTCGGCCTGGACGGTGCCCCCGGCGAAGATCCCGTCGTTCCAGGCGCGCAGGGTCCGGTCGTGCCCGCGCATCGTGTCCGCCCGGTCGTTGAGCCACCCGGTCGCCAGGTCGGCGATCCCGGCCCCGGATCCGTACGCCTTCGTCGCCGCGGCGGCCAGCTGCGGATAGGAGGCCTCCGGGTCCGCCACCGTCAGCGCCTGGTACTCGTCGGCGCCCAGGTGCCAGTACCGGCCGGGGAAGAGGCCGGCGTACTCCTCCAGCAGTTCGTCCACGATCTTCGCGGCGGCGGGCTTCGAGATGTCCAGCGCGCCCCGCGTGGCGGCCCCCCGGGTGTTGCGCAGCTGGAGGTCCGGGTGCGCGGCGATCACGGCGCCGAGGTGGCCCGGCGAGTCGATCTCGGGCACGACGGTGATGTGGCGGCTCGCGGCGAGCGCGAGGATGCGCCGCACCTGCGCCTTCGTGAGGTGCTCCTGCGAGACGACCTCGGGGTGCGAGTCGGAGGCGATCCGGAACCCCTGGTCGTCGGAGAAGTGCAGCCCGAGCTGGTTGTACTTCAGGTCGCCCAGCTCACGGATCCGGTCCTCGATCCACCCGGCGGTGAAGTGCTTGCGCGCGATGTCCAGCATCAGCCCGCGCTGCGGCTTCGCCGGCGAGTCCCGTACGACCCCCTCGGGCGCCGTGGCGTTCCCGTGGACCTCCTGCTTGAGCGTGCGCGTGCCGTAGAAGACACCCGCCTCCCGCGCGCCGCTGATCCGCACCCGCCCGTCCCCGACGGTCAGCGTGTACGACTCGGCGTTCGCGTCCTCGTCCGTCAGGCTCAGCCCGACGTCCCCGGCGCGCGGCTCCCCGTCGCCCGCGTAGGACAGTCCCAGCTCCTTCGCCAGGAGCCGCCCCTCGTCCGCGAGCTCCTTGTCGCCCACGACCACGCGCCCGCCCTTCGCGGGCCGCCAGCCCGGTCCGCGGGCGGGGGTGTGCTCGCGCACGGCCGGGATCGTGCGGGGAGCCCGCGACATCGGATACGTACGATCGGGTGACGGTGACGGGCTCGGGGAGGACTCGGGGGCCAGGGCGTCCCCCCGGCCGGAGGACCGCCCGCCCGCGGGCGCACCCGGGTCGCCGCCCGGCCAGAGTCCGACGGTCAGCGCGGTGCCCGCCGCGACCGCCGCGACCGCCGCGCCGACCAGCAGGGGCTTCCTGCGGGACTTCGCCGGTGCCTTGCGCCTACGCCCGTTCACCACAGTGGGCCCACCCTTCCGGTTCCTTCCCCGTACGCTGTACTTCCGCTGTGAAACCTAAGCCCCGTCACCCGGTGCCGCCGTCCACCTTCCGTACCCAAACTCTCCCTTACGGGTGAAGTTCGGGCATCCTTCGGACGGCTTCCGTCAAGCCTCGATAGCGTGATGACACATCTCTCACCCGATCCCCTGCCGAACCATGCGTGGCGCCCGTCCGGGCGCCACCGGACCGCCGAGGAACCCACGCTGCCCGCGCACCGCCCCTCCCGCCTCCCCGGTCAGGCCTCCGGTACACCGGAGCAGTCCGAACCACCGGTTCCCGCCGGGCTGAGGCGGTTCAACGCGCTGCCCGCCGACGAGGCCGGGCGCGCCCTGCTCGCGTGCTGCGGCAGCCACCGCTGGGCCCGCCTGGTCGCCGCGCACCGGCCCTACCCCGATCTGGACTCGCTGCTGGCCGCGGCCGACGAGGCGGCGTACGACCTGACTCCGGGGGACGTCGCCGAGGCCCTGGCCTGCGAATCCCTCACCCTCCTCCCGGACGGCGCGTACTCCGCCGCCCACATGGCCCTGAGCGCCGCCCACGCGGCGTACGAGAGCCGCTTCGGCCACGTCTTCGTGATCTGCCTGGACGACACGTCCCCGGAGGACTCCCCCGACCTGGTCCTGACCGCCATCAGCTCCCGCCTGACGAACGACCCGGACGAGGAACGGACCCACACGGCGGAAGAACTCCGCCGCCTGGTCAGGGGCCGCCTGGCCAGATCGCTCGGCACCACGGGCAACGGCGCGGTCCCGTGCCTCTAGGGGCGCCTCCCAGGGGTGCGGGGAACCGGGCGACCGGCCTCGCCTCCCCGACGGCCCGCCCGTAATAGCCCGTACGGACCTGTTTGGCTGCCAGTTCGATCACATCGGTAGGCCCGCCGTAAACGTTCCGACAACACGTCGCTACGATGGCCAGGGCCGGTGGACCGTACCCGGCCGGGCCCGACCGACACAGAAGCCGGCGCGGCCCCAATCCCCGCTTTCGGAGGGTTCTTCCGTGCCGGCTGGAACGCTGTACCGCGGCCGGGAAGGTATGTGGTCCTGGGTGGCTCATCGAGTCACCGGCGTCCTCATCTTCTTCTTCCTGTTCGTACACGTGCTGGACACCGCTCTCGTCCGTGTCTCTCCCGAGGACTACGACAAGGTCGTGGCCACCTACAAGACGCCGGTCGTCGCGCTGCTGGAGTACGGCCTCGTCGCCGCCATCCTCTTCCACGCGCTCAACGGCCTGCGTGTGATCGCCGTCGACTTCTGGTCGAAGGGCCCGCGCTACCAGAAGCAGATGCTCTGGACCGTCGTCGGCGTCTGGGTCGTGCTGATGATCGGCGCCCTGTACCCCGTACTCGGCCACGCCGCTCGTGAAGTCTTCGGGAGCTGACACACATGTCCACCACCGAGAAGACCGCATCCGGCATCGGCCCCGTGGAGGGCGCGTCCCTCTACGACGCCGACAACCCGGCCCCCCTGATCGAGCCCCCGCGCAAGCGGACCAGGAAGACGCCGAAGTCCTCCCGGGGCAACTTCGAGATGCAGGCCTGGCTCTTCATGCGCCTGTCCGGCATCGTCCTCGTCGTCCTGGTCATCGGCCACCTGCTCATCCAGCTCGTCCTCGACGGCGGCGTCTCCAAGATCGGCTTCGCCTTCGTGGCGGGCCGCTGGGCGTCCCCGTTCTGGCAGGTCTGGGACCTGCTGATGCTGTGGCTCGCGATGCTGCACGGCGCCAACGGTCTGCGCACGGTCATCAACGACTACGCGGAGCGTGCGAACACCCGGCTGTGGCTCAAGGGCCTGCTCTACACCGCCACGGTGTTCACCATCCTGCTGGGCACGCTGGTGATCTTCACCTTCGACCCGAACATCCGCTAGGCACGGGGCTGCGAGAATCATGAAGATCCACAAGTACGACACCGTCATCGTCGGCGCCGGCGGCGCCGGCATGCGCGCCGCCATCGAGTCGACGAAGCGCAGCCGCACCGCCGTGCTGACGAAGCTCTACCCCACCCGCTCCCACACGGGCGCCGCGCAGGGCGGCATGGCCGCCGCGCTCGCCAACGTGGAGGAGGACAACTGGGAGTGGCACACCTTCGACACGGTCAAGGGCGGTGACTACCTGGTCGACCAGGACGCCGCCGAGATCCTGGCGAAGGAGGCCATCGACGCGGTCCTCGACCTGGAGAAGATGGGCCTGCCGTTCAACCGGACCCCGGACGGCACCATCGACCAGCGCCGCTTCGGCGGGCACTCCCGCAACCACGGCGAGGCCCCGGTCCGCCGGTCCTGCTACGCCGCGGACCGCACCGGCCACATGATCCTCCAGACGCTCTACCAGAACTGCGTCAAGGAGGGCGTGGAGTTCTTCAACGAGTTCTACGTCCTCGACCAGCTGCTCGTGGAGGTCGACGGCGTCAAGCGGTCGGCCGGCGTCGTCGCCTACGAACTGGCGACCGGTGAGATCCACGTCTTCCAGGCGAAGGCCGTGATCTACGCGTCCGGCGGCACCGGCAAGTTCTTCAAGGTGACGTCGAACGCGCACACGCTGACCGGTGACGGCCAGGCCGCGGTCTACCGCCGGGGCCTGCCGCTGGAGGACATGGAGTTCTTCCAGTTCCATCCGACCGGCATCTGGCGCATGGGCATCCTGCTGACGGAGGGCGCCCGCGGTGAGGGCGGCATCCTGCGCAACAAGGACGGCGAGCGCTTCATGGAGAAGTACGCGCCGGTCATGAAGGACCTCGCGTCCCGTGACGTCGTCTCGCGCTCCATCTACACGGAGATCCGTGAAGGCCGCGGCTGCGGTCCCGAGGGCGACCACGTCTACCTCGACCTCACGCACCTGCCGCCGGAGCAGCTCGACGCGAAGCTCCCGGACATCACCGAGTTCGCGCGCACGTACCTCGGTATCGAGCCGTACACGGACCCGATCCCGATCCAGCCCACCGCGCACTACGCCATGGGCGGCATCCCGACGAACGTCCAGGGCGAGGTGCTGAGCGACAACACCAGCGTCGTGCCGGGCCTGTACGCGGCCGGCGAGGTCGCGTGCGTCTCCGTCCACGGGGCGAACCGGCTGGGCACGAACTCGCTGCTCGACATCAACGTCTTCGGGAAGCGCGCGGGCATCGCGGCGGCGGAGTACTCCGCCACGGTCGACCACATCGAGCTGCCCGAGGACCCGGCCTCGCTGGTCGTCGGGCAGATCGAGCGGCTGCGGGCGTCCACGGGCAGCGAGCGCGTGGCGGACATCCGCCGCGAGCTGCAGGAGTGCATGGACGCCAACGTCATGGTGTTCCGCACCGAGCAGACGATCAAGACGGCTGTCGAGAAGATCGGCGAGCTGCGCGAGCGCTACCTGAACGTGTCCGTCCAGGACAAGGGCAAGCGGTTCAACACCGACCTCCTGGAGGCCGTCGAGCTGGGCAACCTGCTCGACCTGGCCGAGGTGATGGCCGTCTCCGCGCTCGCCCGCAAGGAGTCGCGCGGCGGTCACTACCGCGAGGACTACCCCAACCGCGACGACGTGAACTTCATGCGCCACACGATGGCGTACCGCGAGGTCGGCGACGACGGCACCGAGTCCATCCGTCTCGACTACAAGCCGGTCGTCCAGACCCGCTACCAGCCGATGGAGCGTAAGTACTGATGGCAACCCCGACCCTGGACAAGGCGGACGAGGCCGGCACGCCCGAGCCCGGCTTCGCCGACTCCCCGTACATCACGGCCACCTTCCGCATCCGCCGCTTCAACCCGGAGGTCTCGGGCGAAGCGGTGTGGGAGGACTTCCAGCTGGAGATCGATCCCAAGGAGCGTGTCCTCGACGCGCTGCACAAGATCAAGTGGGACCTGGACGGCACCCTGACGTTCCGGCGGTCCTGCGCGCACGGCATCTGCGGCTCGGACGCCATGCGGATCAACGGCAAGAACCGGCTGGCCTGCAAGACGCTGATCAAGGACATCAACCCGGCCAAGCCCATCACGGTCGAGCCCATCAAGGGCCTCACCGTGCTGAAGGACCTGGTCGTGGACATGGAGCCGTTCTTCCAGGCGTACCGCGACGTGATGCCGTTCCTCATCACGAAGGAGACGAACGAGCCGACGCGCGAGCGTCTGCAGACGGCGGAGGACCGGGAGCGCTTCGACGACACGACGAAGTGCATCCTCTGCGCCGCCTGCACGTCCTCCTGCCCGGTGTTCTGGAACGACGGCCAGTACTTCGGCCCGGCGGCCATCGTGAACGCCCACCGCTTCATCTTCGACTCGCGTGACGACGCCGGGGAGCAGCGGCTGGAGATCCTCAACGACAAGGACGGCGTGTGGCGTTGCCGCACGACGTTCAACTGCACGGACGCCTGCCCGCGCGGTATCGAGGTCACGAAGGCGATCCAGGAGGTCAAGCGGGCGCTGATCACGCGCCGCTTCTGAAGTTCCCGGCGTGACGTGCGAGGGCCCCGCTCCGGTCGGAGCGGGGCCCTCGCACGTCACGCGGCAGATGTCAGCCGCGCAGCACACGGCCCTGCTTGTCGGTGCGGTCGTTGCTGGTGAGGAACAGGATGCCGTCGACGAGCGCCCAGATGCCCAGACCACCGCAGGTCAGGAGCTGCGCGACACCCACGCCGACGGAGCCGACGTAGAAGCGGCCGATGCCGAGCGAGCCGAGGAAGATCTGCAGGATGCCCGCGACGATCTTCGACTTGTCGGAGTAGGGGCGGCCCTGCGGGTCGACACCGTACGGGGTGGCGGGAGTGGGGACGGTCATGAGACGTGCTCCTGGTTGCTGAATGAGACCGGAGCGGACCGCCCCGGAGAGACTCCAGGAGGAACCCGTGCAGCGGCCTGCCACGGATCACGTCATCACGTGACCGCGCGCACGCCGTCCCCCCTGTGCCGTGTGAGCGTACGGAGCGGCGTGGGGGTATGGGGAGGGTAAACCTTTTATCGTTCCCATCCCGTGATCAAGTATGCCGGAAGTCAGCCCCTGATATTGCGGACCACGGTCCACACGACCGCCAGCCCCAGCACCAACACCTGGGCACGCGGGCTGAGTTCGGGACGCCAGTGGCGTCCGCGCAGGCCCTCCACCATCCAGCGCGCGAGCAGCGCGAGGGCGAACGGCGCGACGAGCAGCAGCGCCCGGTTGTCGAGCCAGGCGGCGGAGAACCTGCCGTGCATCAGGTCGTACGTCATGCGGGTGCCGCCGCAGGCCGGGCAGAGCAGACCGGTGAGGAAGCGGAACGGGCATGCGGGCAGGAGGTGTCCGGATTCGTGCGGGTCGGTGCGGTAGAGGTACGCCGCGCCGACGCTCCCGGCGACGAGCACCGCGAGGGGTGCCGCCGCCGGGTGCCGCAACGCGTTCCTGCGCACCGCACCCGCGGGGCCCGGCTCAGCCACGCAGGGGCCTGCCCTGGGCGTCCGTGGCGTTGTGGCCGGTCAGCAGCATGATCCCGTCGATCAGTGCCCAGATCCCCAGCCCGCCGCAGGTGAAGAGCTGCGCGAGCCCGATCCCGACACTGCCGATGTAGAACCGCCCGA
Source organism: Streptomyces sp. V3I8 (assembly GCF_030817535.1). NCBI lineage: Bacteria > Bacillati > Actinomycetota > Actinomycetes > Kitasatosporales > Streptomycetaceae > Streptomyces > Streptomyces sp. V3I8. The sequence goes on from NZ_JAUSZL010000002.1 coordinate 3,425,944, forward strand.
CGCCGAGGCCGCCCAGCACGAGCTGCAGCACACCCGCGATGATCTTCGACTTGTCCGAGTACGGGCGCCCGTAAGGGTCGTAGCCGTACGGGGCGTTGGGGTCGCCGGTGTAGGCACCGGGCGGGAACGCGCCGGGCGGCGGGTAGCCCCCGGCCCCGGGCGGAGGGTACCCGCCGGGCGGCGGATAACCACCGGGCTGCTGGTACCCGCCCTGCGGATACCCGTACGGCTGCCCCGGTCCCTGCCCCGGCTGCGGACCGGAACCGGGCTGACCGGTCGCGTACGGGTTCGCGTCACTGGGCGCAGTGCCCCCGGGCGGAGTGGCGCCGGGGCTCGGATAGCCGTAACCGGGCGGCGTGGCCCCGGAGTTCGGATAGCCGTAACCGGGCGGCTGGTTCGGGGGCTGCGGCGGCTGCGACGGTTGCTCGCTCACGGTGACTGCTCCTGGGGAGGGGAAGGCGAACGGATAGAAATCAAGTCAGGTCATCTTGCAGCAGAAACCCCATGACAGAGAAGCCGGTCCGGCCGGGCGGACAAGCGCGTCTCCTGCGGCCCGTTGCCCGGACGGAGCAAGAACGGGCGACCTCCGCTGCCGGTTGATCTCCTTGTCCGTTCCGTCGCGCCCGGATGGACTGGTGCCCTTCGGATTCGCGGGGCGAACGGCGAGGGAGAAGGACAAGCGATGTCCACGACGAGAGGCGGCACCGCACGAAGGACGGACAGACCCTCGTCGCCCCTGCCGGGGACCGCGCGCGGCCGGCCGGCGGGTGCCGCGCTGATCATCCTGTCCCTGGCCGCCGCCCTGGCCTGCTCCTTCGTTTTCGCCGTCTGGTTGCCCGAGGACCGCGCCCTGTACCGGGAGTACCAGGGGGCCGGGGCCTGCCCCGTCCGTGCGGTGCCACCGAGGTCGCAGGACTGCCTGCGGCAGATCGCGTTCACCGTGAAGAGCACCCGAAGCACTCCCAAGAGGATGCGGGCGACCCTGACCGGCCCGGAGCCCTTCCCCACCGTGGTCGTGCCGTTCGGCGACTCGGGTCCCGTGCTGAGCGGGCTTCAGCGGGAAGACCGGGTCACCGGTACCGTCTGGCGCGGTGCCGTCGTGGTGGTCGCCGCGGGGAACGCTCGGCAGAGCTCCTCCGACGCGCCTCGCGACGAGCCCCAGATGCCGGCCGCCATCGGCACGTTCGCGGGGCTGCTGGCGGCGCTGGCGCTGGTGTTCGGCGCGGTGCGCCTGGTCAGGCCGCGCGACCCCGGCCTCTTCACCTGGCGCCCGTACGGCAAGTTGCTGCTCATCGTCACAGGGGTCGCCTGTGTCGCCGTGGGGCTGGCCACCGTATGGACGGGCCTGCCGTGGCTGCTCGTGCCCACGGCCTGCGGGGCGGTCGTAGGAGGTACGGCATGGTTCCTCCACCGCGACCTGAGACCGGGTCGGACACGGTACCGGGAACAGACCCCGCCGACGGAACGGACGTGACACCCCGCCCTGCGGCCGGGGGCTATGCGCCCGGGGTACGCCACTCCGCCCAGACCTCCTTGCCGCCGCCGTTGCGACGGCCGTTGACCAGGAGGTAGTGCCCCCAGTCGTCGGCGCAGGCCCGCGCCAGCATGAGCCCGCGCCCGCTCTCGGCGTCGGGTTCCGGCGCAGCCGCGGGTCCCGGCCAGTGGGGTGGCGGATACGGACTGCTGTCCCACACGCTCAGCCGCAGCCGCCCGTCGGTCCGTACGAGTCGTACGGCGACGGAATCCCGCGTACACGCGAGGGAGTTGGTGACCAGCTCCGAGGCGACGAGCTGCGCGTTGTCGAGAACAGCGGGGTTCGCCCGGTGGCGGCTGAGCACGGCCCGCACGTGGGCCCGGACGATGCCAGGTCCGAAGGGCGAGTGGGGGATGCGGAGGGCGTACTCCCAGTCGCCGTCGAGCGGGGACTCGGAGAGGTGTTTCAGGGCGAGTTCGGTCATGACCGTAACTCCTCTGCGTGAGGAAGGGGTTGGTGGGTGAGGTCGGGTGATGCGGGTGGTGGCTCTGTCGTGGGTACGGTGCGCTTCCTGAATCCCGCAGTCACCTTGGGTGATCCATCGGATACTCAAGGTAGAGCAGATGAATACAATGCTGCTACCGAACACGGCAACTTCTTGGAGTGAATGGCGATGCCGCCAAGGGCCACAGCAACCGTCAGGCAACAGCGCCTGGGCGCCGAGCTGCGCAAACTACGCGAGCGCGCCGGTCTCAACTCCCGCGAGGCAGGACAGAAACTGGGCATCGATCCGGCCCGGATCAGCAACATCGAGTCCGGGCGGTTCGGGGTCAGCGCGGATCGTGTTCGAGCATTCGCCCACGGGTACGAATGTTCCGATGAGCCCTACATCGACGCGCTCGCGGCGATGACGGGCGGACGCTCCCGCAACTGGTGGGACGATTACCGGGATCTGCTCCCACCGGTCCTGCTGGACCTGTCGGAGATGGAGGAGCACGCCACGGCACTGCGCACGGTTCAGTTCACCCACCTGCCCGGCCTGCTCCAGACTGCGGACTACGCCCGTCTGGTCTTCCAGCAGAACGTGCCGACCCTGCCGCCCCCGATGATCGAGCACCGCCTGTCCCACCGCATCAAGCGTCAGGGGATCCTTTACGGCGACAAGCCGACGCAGTACACCGGGATCATCCACGAGGCAGCCCTGCGCATGCGGTTCGGGGGCTCGAAGGTCATGCGCGAACAGTTGGCGCACATCGTGCAGATGAGTGAGCGTGAAGACGTAACCGTTCTCGCGCTCCCCTTCTCAGCAGGCATCTTCCCGGGAGCCGGCCAGACGGTGGTCATCGCCGAAGGGCCGCACCCACAACTGGACACCGTGCAACTGGACACAGAACACGGATCCGAGTTCCTGCACGCGGACGCCCAGCTGGAGAAATACCGAACAATCATGAGCCGCATGGAGCAGCTCTCACTGGACGCCGCAAAATCCCGCGACTTCATCCACAGACTCATCGCTGATGCGTGAAAGGCCCGCCATGACCGAACTCCACTGGCAGAAATCCTCGTTCAGCAGTGAGGCCAGCAACTGCCTCGAACTCGCCACCGCCCCCGACGGAACCCTCCGCCTCCGCGAGTCCGACGACCCCGCCGCGGTCCTTACCCTGCGTACCACCGGTCTCGCGGCCCTCCTGACAGCCACACGTCACGGCATATCCGCGGCAGGCGACAAGCCGGACGCCTGAGCACGGTGGCCGCCTGGCCAGACCGCGGCCCGGTCAGCCGTGTGCCGCGCCCCCGACGCGCCCGAACGTCGGTCGACCGTCGTCAGGTCGATCTCGATGTCGAAGGGTGCCGTCACCTTGAGGCGGTCGTGGAAGATGCCGGTGAGGCCGTACGCATGCGTGGCAGGGTCCAGTTCGTAGACGTAGACGACGGGGAAGCCCTTGTCGTCGTCCTTCTCGACCCGCCAGAAGTGCGGCACCCCGGCCGCCGCGTATTTGCGGGGCTTGACCTCGCGGTCCCGTTCACGGGAGTCGGGCGAGACGACCTCGACCGCCAGGAGGACGTCCTCCGGTCGGTAGCAGGTCTGATCCGGCCCGGTCACCGCCGCCGCCACATGGACCAGGATGTCCGGCTCCGGCCGGTTTTTCACATCCAGCCTGATCGTCATCTCCCGATCGACGTCCAGGTGATCCGGCGCCTGGTCCAGGAGGGCGTTGTCCAGCAGGCGCATTGTGCGCGAGTGGAATCGAGTCCGCGGACTCATGAAGACGAGGCTCCCGTCGATCAGCTCCGTATGGGGCGGGAGGCCCGGAATCCGGTCGAGGTCGTCCGCGGTCCAGCCCTCGGGGGGCGGGATCGGCCAGCGGTACGCCGACTCGTCGTCGAGCCCGTTCTCGAATGCGGCGCTCATCGTCGCTCCCATAGGACGGAGTCTCGCCTGTGGGTTCAGCGTACCCAGGGGCAACGACGACCGGCTCAGCCGAACGAGTGACCGAGGCGGAAGCCGCCACACGGGTGACCGTCGCGCCGCCTTCCCCGCCGCTTCCCCCATCACTCCCGCCCGGGGACTTAATCTGACGACATGTCAGACGATGAGTCGTACGAACTGCTCGGCTTCGACAACGTCCTCCTGCCCGTCGGCAACCTCGACGAGGCCGTGGACTTCTACCGGCGGGCCGGATTCGTCGTCGGGTTCCGGCTCGACGAGGCCGGGATCGCCGTCCTGAAGGTCGGCAAGGAGACGCCCGGGGTGCTGCTGCGCCTGGAGGAGGAGCTCGGGCACCGGCCGCCGGCCTGGGCCACGCCCCGGGTGTGGCTCGAGGTGCGGGACGCCAGGGAGAAGGCCGACACCCTCGCGGCGGCAGGCGTCCGCCCCCTCGACGCACCCCTCTCCGTGGCCACCGGCTGGACCGTCGAGGTCGCCGACCCCTGGGGCAACGTCATCGGCTTCACGGACTACACCAAGCGGCCGGAGCTGGCCCGCACCGGCTGAGCCGCACGTCACACCCACACCCTCCGCACGCGACTTGAACGTGTTCAAAAACAGGTCTACATTCTCTCTCGACAGCGCGTTTTGAACGCGTTCAAGAAATCGGGAAAGGGTGGGGACATGGACCTCACGGTCGTCGCGTATGTCATATACCTGCTGATCAGCGTCGCGCTGACGGTCTGGGTGGCACGGACTCTCAGCCACAACGGGCGGATCTTCCTGGCCGATGTGCTGCACGGGAACGAGAAGCTCGCGGACGCCGTCAACCACCTCCTGGTGGTCGGCTTCTACCTGGTGAACCTCGGCTTCGTGGCGCTCTACCTGAACCAGGACGACGAGATCGCCGACGCCCGCGGGGTGTTCGAGGCCCTGTCGACCAAGCTCGGTGTGGTGCTGCTGGTGCTCGGCGCCATGCACCTGGGCAACGTGTACGTCCTCAACAAGATCCGGCGCCGCGGCGTCATGGACCGCGAGCAGCAGCCGCCCGTACCGCCGCAGGGCTGGGTCGCGCCGACGGCCGGAGTGTGACCGCGGTGACCACCGCCGCAGGCCCGGGCCGGGACGCCGCGCGCGTCCCGGTCCGCGGGCTCACCGTCCTGTACGACGCGCGGTGCCCGCTCTGCACCTTCCTGCGCGACTGGCTCGTACGGCAGCGCCAGTTGGTGCCCCTGGAGCTGGTGGCCGCCGGGTCGGAGGAGGCCGGGCGCCGCTTCCCCGGGCTCGACCACGCCGCCACGCTGGAGGAGATCACCGTGGTCGGTGACGCCGGCCAGGTCTACCGGGGCGGCGCCGCCTGGGTCGTCACCCTGTGGGCGCTCGCCGACCACCGCCCGACGGCCCACCGCCTCAGTACCCCGGCCGGGGCCCGCCTCGCGCGGGGCGCGGTGCTCGCCGCCGCCAAGTGGCGCGAGGGACAGCGGGCCCGCCGGGAGGGTGCCTGGGGCGGCAGTACGTACGCCGGCTCCGACGGATGGTCGTACGACCGGACCGTGGGCTGGACCTACCACCCGCCCGCCTGCGACGGCGGCACCTGTCCGCCTCGTTAGGCTCTGTCCCGTGCCAGCAGCAGCGAAAGACAGCGCCTCCGACCCGGACGGCCCCGCGACGCCCGAGGGCCCCGCAGCGTCCGAGGGCCCCGCGGTGCCCGAGGGCTCCGCACCGTCCGAGGGCTCCGGCTCCGCGCGTACGCCCGCCAAGAGCGAGCAGACCCGGGCCCTGATCCTGGAGACGGCGATGCGCCTGTTCCGGGAGCGGGGCTACGAGAAGACGACGATGCGGGCCATCGCCAAGGAGGCCGGGGTCTCCGTCGGCAACGCGTACTACTACTTCGCCGGCAAGGAGCACCTGATCCAGGGCTTCTACGACCGGGTCGCCACCGAGCACCAGGAGGCGGTCCGCGAGATCCTGGACCACGAGAAGGACCTCGAGGCGCGGATCGCCGGGATCCTGAAGGCGTGGCTGGACGTGGCGACGCCGTACCACGAGTTCGCGGTGCAGTTCTTCAAGAACGCCGCCGATCCGGACAGCCCGCTCAGCCCGTTCTCGGCGGAGTCGGAGCACGCGCGCCTGGAGGCCATCGGCGTCTGCCGCGAGGTGCTCAGCGGTTCGAAGGCGAAGATCCCGGAGGAACTGCGGGAGGTGCTGCCCGAGCTGCTGTGGCTCTCCCAGATGGGCCTGGTCCTGTACTGGATCTTCGACCGCACGGAAGGCCGCGAGCGCAGCTACCGCCTCGCCGAGCGCGGCGCCCGCCTCACCTCGCTCGGTGTCTCGCTGGCCCGCTTCCGCGTCCTGCGGCCGCTGGTCCGCGAGGTGCACGGACTGTTCACGGACTTCCTGCCGGGGATGACGAACGCACTGCCCGACCCCACCAGGAAGTCCGCGAAGCGCAAGTAGCACCTTCGCGGTGCGGCGCGCGGTCAGTTCACCGCGTCCACCTCGTCCTCCGCCAGCTCCACGTCGTACACCAGCGGTTCCGCGCCGACCAGCACGTGGCGGGCCCGGGACGGGTGCTCCTCGGCCGTCACGGCCAGCAGGTACGGGCCCGGGGACGGGACCGAGACGATGTACGAGCCGTCGGCCAGGGACGTCACCCGGTCGAGTTGGCGGCCGCCCTCGGAGAGCAGGGTCAGCGCGGCGCCCTCGACGGGCGCGCCGTCCGGGGTGCGGACGAAGCCGTGGATGACGGTGGAACCGCCGCCGTCGGCGGCCACGTCCGCGGGGGGCTCGGCAGCGGTCTCCTCGCGGGGCTCCACCGCCAGGTGCGGAAGGCGCTTCTCCAGGCCGGCGGGCAGCCACCAGTTGGAGTTGCCGAGCAGGTGCATCGCGGCCGGCACCAGTGCCGTACGCAGGATGAACGCGTCCAGCGCGACCGCCGCCGCGAGCCCGATGCCCGCCATCGCGCCCTCCATGTCACCGCTGAGCACGAACGCGGAGAACACGCAGATCATGATCAGGGCCGCGCAGTTGATGACCCGGCTGGTCTCGGCGAGGCCGACCCGCACCGCGCGCGCGTTGTCCTTGGTGTGCACCCACTCCTCGTGCATACGGCTCACCAGGAACACCTGGTAGTCCATCGAGAGTCCGAAGAGCAGCGACAGCATGATGACCGGCAGGAAGGCGGTGATGGGCCCTTCCTTGCCGACGCCGAGGAGTTCCGTGCCCCAGCCCCACTGGAAGATGGCGACGAGCACCCCGAAGGACGCGGCTGCCGCGATCAGGTTCATCAGGGCGGCCGTCAGCGGCACCACGAGCGAGCGGAAGGCCACCATCAGCAGCAGGAAGCCGAGCGAGATGATCGCCGCGACGAAGTAGGGCAGCCGGTCCCCCGTGACGGCCGCGAAGTCCTTGAAGACGGCGGTCACCCCGCCCACGTGGGCCGTCGCCCCGGACTGCGGGATCACGTCGTCGCGCAGCCGGTCGATCAGCTGGTCCGTCCGCTCGGACTGCGGTGACGTGGTGGGCACGACCTGGATGACCGTGATGCCCCGGGCGGGCGGCGCGGCGGCGACCTGGGCGACCCCGTCGGTCGAACGGATCGTCGAGACGAGCGCGTCCGCGTCGCCGCCGTCCACGACCACCTGGAGCGGGCCGTTGAAGCCGGGCCCGAAGCCCTCGGCCAGCAGGTCGTACGCCTGCCGGGTGGTCGTGGAGTCCTGGTGGTTGCCCTGGTCGGTGGCGCCGAGGCGGATCGACAGGACGGGCAGCGCGAGCACCGTCATCACGAGCAGGGCTCCGGCGGCGATGGCCCGCGGCCGCTTCTGCACGAGGACGGACCAGCGCGCGGCCGGTCCGCTCGCCTCCGCCGGCTCCGGTCCCGCGGCGGCGAGCCGGCGGCGCTGCCTGCGGCTGAGCACGCGCATGCCGAGCATTCCGAGGAGCGCGGGCAGCAGCGTGGTGGCGGCGAGCACGCTCAGCACCACCGTCAGCGAGGTCGCGACGACCACGCCGTCCAGGAAGCGCATGTTCATCACCAGCATCCCGGCGAGCGCGATGCACACGGTGCCGCCGGCGAACAGCACGGCGCGGCCCGAGGTGTTGAGGGCCGTGACGGCCGACTCCTCGGGCTTCATGCCGCGCAGGATGCCCCGGCGGTGCCGCGTCACGATGAACAGGGCGTAGTCGATGCCGACGCCCAGGCCGATCAGCGAGCCGAGCAGCGGCGCCACCTCGGGTACGTCGGTGACATGGCTGAGCAGCGCGGTCGCCATCAGGCCGGTGCCGAGCGCGGCGATCGCGACGACGAGGGGCAGCAGCATCGCGTAGAGCGAGCCGAAGGCGAGGAAGAGCACGACCGCGGCGGCCAGGATGCCGACCGTCTCGGCGATGCCGGTGGGCGGTTCCTGGGTCCGGGTGATCGCCTGACCGCCCAGTTCCACCTGGAGACCGGCGCGTTCGGCGTCCTGCGCCGTGTCGACGACGTCCTCGACGAGCGCCTTCGGCACGCCGTTGGCCTGCTCCTTGAAGGTGACCTGGGCGTACGCGATCCGCCCGTCCTCGCTGATCTGCGCGGCCCCCCGGCCGGCGTACGGGCTGCTGACCTCGCCGACGCCCTTCATGCGCCCGATCTCCTTGAGCGCGGGCTCGATCCGGGAGCGTACGGACGCGTCCCGCACCGTCCCGTCGTCGACCTTCCACACCACCGTGTCGGTGTCGCCCGACCGCTCCGGGAAGGCCTTCTCCATCAGGTCGTACGCGCGTGTGGAGTCCGTGTTCGGAAGGGAGAAGGTGTCCACGTAGTTCGTGCCGGCGGCAGAACCCGTGAAGCCCAGCCCCAGCAACGCCCCCACCCACAGGATCAGGACCACCAGCCGGTGCCGGTAGCACCACCGTGCCAATGTCGTCACGCCTCAACGCCCCTTATTCGTCCGTCAGTTGTCGATCGGTCGGTTCCCCCGGGTCCTGCGGCTCAGCATCGGGCCGGCGCGGGCCCGTGGACATGTTCCGGCCATGACTCACAAGGAACTCCAAAGGGCGGGCCGGTCCCGTTGCCGGTGCCCGCGCCGATACTGGGGGCATGACCGCTCACGAGGGGGCGACCGTGCTGGTCGTCGAGGACGAGCCGAGCATCGCGGACGTCCTGACGATCGCCCTGCGCTTCCACCGCTTCGAGGTGATGACGGCCGGCACCGTCCGCCAGGCGCTGACGCTGGCCGAGCGCACGCGCCCGGACGCGGCCCTCCTCGACGTGATGCTCCCGGACGGCGACGGCCGGGCGCTCGGCCGTGAACTGCGCGTCCGACAGCCCGATCTGGCCCTGGTGTTCCTGACCGCGCGGGACGCGCCCACGGAGGTCGTCGGCGCGCTCGCCTTCGGCGACGACTACATCACCAAGCCGTTCAACATCGACGAGGTGATCGCCCGCATCACCGCCGTCCTGCGCCGCACCCGCCCGGCCGACGTCCTGCCCGAGCGGCCGCCGCTGCGCTACGGCGACCTGGAGCTGGACGAGACGACCTACTCGGTGCACCGCGCGGGCCGTACGGTCGAGCTCACCCCCACCGAGTACGCCCTGCTGCGCTTCCTCGTGCGCAACGGCGGGCGGATCGTGTCCAAGGAGCAGCTCCTGCGGCACGTCTGGCAGTACGAGCATCCGGCGGAGTCGACCGTCGTGGAGACGTACATCAGCTATCTGCGGCGCAAGCTCGACGCCCTCGGCGCCCCGGTGATCACGACGCGGCGCGGCGTCGGATACGGACTCGCATGATCCGCCGGCTCTGGCACGGCCACAGCCACGGCGTCCACTCGCTGCGCGGCCAGCTGGCCCTGGCCAACGTGGTGCTGCTGGCGCTCGGCATCGTCATGGCGACGGCGGTGAGCCTGATGGGCATGCGGTACTACCTGCTCGACCAGATCGACTCGGAACTGTTCAGGACGCGGGACTCCTTCCAGGGGACGCAGCTGACCGCGCGGCAGATCGACTCGCTGAGCGCGCTGGCGTTCATCCGCGACGGGAAGGTGCCGGAGGCGCTCGGCCCGCCGAACGCGGACACCCTCTTCGCGGTGGTCGACGCGAAGGGCGAGCCCCTCACGTTCCGGGCCCTCGTGCCGACCCCGAACCAGCGTGCGCTCGCCGCCGCGGTGGGCGATCCGCAGGGGCTCACCGGTGACGCGGACCCGCGGGAGGTGACGGTGGACGGTTCGGCGTTCCGGGTCGTCGGTGTCTCGCTCGCCGACGGCACGGTCGTGCTGGTCGCCGGGTCGACCGACGCGCTGCACAAGGGCATGGCCAAGGCCCTCAAGCTCGACCTGTTCTTCGGGGTGCTGCTGCTGGCGCTGCTCGCCGTGCTGACGACGCTCAGTGTGAGCCGGCGGATGCGGCCGCTGGAGGACATGGTGGAGACGTCGTCGGCCATCGCGGAGGGGGACCTGGCGCGGCGGGTGCCGTCCAGCCACCATCCGACTCAGGAGGTCGAGCAGTTGCGGCTCGCCCTCAACTCGATGCTCCACCAGGTCGAGTCGGCGTACCGCACGCGGGAGCGGAGCGCGGCGCAGCTGCGGCGGTTCGTCGCGGACGCCTCGCACGAGCTGCGTACGCCGCTGTCCGCGATACGCGGCTACCTCCAGCTGTACGACAAGGGCATGCTGCGGGAGCCCGCCGAGCGCAAGCGGGCCTGGGACCGGATGACCGGGGAGGCCGACCGGATGGGGCGGCTGGTCGACGAACTGCTGACCCTGGCGCGGCTGGACCAGCGGCCCGAGCTGCGGTTCCGCAACGTCGACCTGGCCCGGCTGGTGCGGGACGCGGCCGAGGATCTGCGGGCGCAGCAGCCCGGGCGGCCGGTGACGGTCAGCGCCGAGGGGGCGCTGCTCGTACGGGCCGACGAGTCGGGGCTGCGGCAGGTGCTGGGGAATCTCGTGGCGAACGTGCGGACGCACACGCCCGCGGATGTCGCTGTCGCCCTTGGGCTGGAGCGGGTCGGCGGGGTGGTGCGGGTGTGCGTCGCGGACGAGGGGCCGGGGCTGGCGGAGGAGGACGCCGCGCGCGTCTTCGACCGGTTCTTCCGGGCGGGCGGGGGTGCGGGGAGCGGGCTGGGGATGGCGATCGTGCAGGGGGTGGCCGTGGCGCACGGGGGTGAGGTGACGGTGCGGACGGCGCCGGGGGCGGGGCTGGCGGTGACGGTCACACTGCCCTCCGGGCTGTGCGGGGGGTGAGTTCCTGGCCCCTCCCTCGGCCAGGAGGGACACGACCGGTGGCTTCACGGCTGCGGGCCGGTGGGGGCTTGCCGCGCAGTTCCCCGCGCCCCTAAACCAGCCGGGCTGCACCCGAACCCGCCCCATCAGGGGCGCGGGGAACTACGCGAACAACCCCCACCGGAGCGCCACACCACAACGCACCCACGGGCCGGAACCCCCTCAGGGGCGCGGGGAACTGCGCGATCAACCCCCACCGGGGCGCCACGTCACAATGCACCCCAGGCCAGGGCCCCTCAGGGGCGCGGGGAACTGCGCGAACGGCCCCCGCCGGGGCGCCACGTCACAGCGCGTCCGCGGCCGGGGGCCAGGCCGTGCGGTCACGGCACGGTCGGGGCCGGGACCAGGGCCCAGATCGTCTTGCCGTTCCGGCCCCGGCTCCACACGCCCCACGCCGTCGTGAGGCTCTCGACCAGCCGCAGGCCCCGCCCGGACTCCTCGTCCGCGCGCCGGACCGGCCGCAGCCGCGGCTGCGCCGGGCTCTCGTCGGAGACCTCTATGAGGCAGGACCCGTCCGCCAGCGTGGTCACCGCGACCTCGAACTCCCGCTCCAGCAGCGGCGCGTGCCGCACCGCGTTCGTCGCGAGTTCGGACACGAGCAGCACCACGTCCTCGAACGCCTGCTCCCCCGCACTGTGCCCCCAGTCCGAGAGGTGGTCACGGACCCGGCGCCGCGCGAGCCCGACGGACGCCGGGTGCCGGGGCAGTCGGAACGAGTTGCGTCTCAACACGTTTGCTCCTCACCCCGTGCACGCCATCGTCACATGGTGCTGCGTGGCCCGGACCCGGCGCGTCACCCCCGCAATTGCAACCCCACGTGAACGCGTCAAGCCGCCGCGAGCCCGGTCCGGTCCGGGCTCCACAACCGGAAGGCCCACCGCCGTCCGCCGGACCCGGCCGGCCCCCACGTCCTCGCAGCTCAGCAACCGGATCGCGGCCCGCCGCGGCGGACCGGACACCGCCTCGCGTACGGCCGTCCGCCGAGCGCTGTGAAGGCCGGCCGCCGTACGGCGGTGTCCGGCCCGTCGCCGACTGACCGGAATCAGCCGGTCGGTCGGCCGGCCGGTCGAAGCCCCACCCGTCGGGCTCCCGCCGGAGGCGCCCCGTTCAGGCCTGCCTGGAGGCCAGCTCCACGACGGTGATGTCGGACGGCGCCCCCACCCGGGTGGGCGGCCCCCACGCGCCGGCGCCCCGCGACACGTACAACTGGGTGTCCCCGTAGCGCTCCAGACCGGCCAGGGTCGGATTGGCGAGGTCCGCGACGAAGTTGCCGGGCCACAGCTGCCCGCCGTGGGTGTGCCCGGAGAGCTGCAGGTCCACCCCGTGGTCCACGGCGTCGTGGATCTGCACCGGCTGGTGGGCGAGCAGCACACACGTCCGGTCGCGGTCCCGGTCGCCGAGGGCCTTCGCGAAGTCGGGGCCCTGCCCCTCGTCCTCCCCCGCCACGTCGTTGACGCCGGCCAGGTCGAAGTCGGCCAGCTCGGTGCGGGCGTTCTCCAGCGGCCGCAGCCCCAGCTCGCGTACGCGCGCGACCCACTCCTCGGCGCCGGAGAAGTACTCGTGGTTGCCGGTGACGAAGAACGACCCGTGCCGGGCCTTCAGCCGGGCGAGCGGCGCGGCGGCCGGGCCGAGGTCCTTCACGCTGCCGTCGACGAGGTCACCCACGACCGCGATCAGGTCGGGCTGCGTCGAGTTGATCGTGTCGACGACCTTCTGGGCGAAGCCGCGCCCCAGCACCGGCCCGAGGTGGATGTCGCTGACGACGGCGATGCGGTACCCGTGCGCGGAGCGCGGAAGCTTGGCGAGCGGCACGGTGACCCGCTTCACCCTGGGCCCGCGCAGGACGCCGTAGGTCCCGTACCCCACGGTGCCCACGGCGGCGGCCGCGGCGGCCCCGCCGACGACCCGGGAGACGAACAGCCGCCGGGAAGGGCTGGAAACGGGGGCCGGAGCAGGGGGAGGAGCGGGGGCCGGCACCGGCTCCGTCTCAGGTTCCGGCTCCAGCTCCGGCTCCGGCTCGGCGGGCCGTCCGGCTTTCCGGCCGGGCGCCCCCGCGGGCACGGCGGGCGCCTCCGCGGGCACGGCGGACGCCTCCGCCGGCACGACGGGCGCGGACCCGCATATCTCCGCCGGCGCGGCCCGCCCGGCCGTGGCTGCCGAGCGCCGCTCCGAGACCCTGCGCAGCAGCGGGCGTACCGCCTCGCCGACCAGCAGCGCCAGCAGCAGGTAGACCGTCAGGGCCATCCACAGGAAGCCGGGCCAGGCCAGCACCTGCTGCAGCCGGAACGGCGCACCCGTCCGCTCCGCCGTGATCGCCGCGAACATCAGTACGGGTCCCGCCACCAGCGCGACCGTGCCGGCCCGCCGGGCGGTCCCGGGCCGCGCGGTCGTGTCGCGCACCAGCCGGCGCCACAGGTACCAGTGGAGTCCGCCGAACACGGCCAGGACCAGGACCAGGAACACGATGACCACGCGGCGGCTCTCCCGTTATGACGTATGACGTGATGACGACGGTGTGCCGCGCAAGGCCCGGACACCGCGCAACCCGATGCCCCCGACGATCGTCCCCAAGAGAAAGGAGACGACGGCGAGCGTCAGGTGCACCCAGAAGTACCCGGTCGGATCGCCCGCGTCGTCGAAGGCGAGCCCGCTGCCGTCCTTCCACAGGTTTTTGATGAAAGTGATCCAGATGACCCAGCTCCACACTCCGAAGGCGAGCAGGAACCAGGAGAGGGGACGGCTGAGCTTCATGGGTTCAGTATCGCCGCCCCCGGACGGGGCCGGCGCCCGGGGTGGGGAGGCCCTCGCGACTTCGCACGCGGTGCCCTGTACGTTTCCGACCGTGCCCGCCATGAAAAAGACCGCCAAGCCGTCCTTGCTGGTCACCTCCGCCACCCTGTTGTCGTTCTCGCTCGCCCTCACGGCGACCGCCGCCTCGCCCGCCGCGGCCGCGGCCAGGGACGACAAGCCGTCGCCGTCCCCGTCGGCGACGTCCTCGGCCTCGCCGTCGGGCAGCCCGACGGCGACCCCGCCCCCGGGCATGTCGAAGGTGGGCGGCGCCCAGCTCGGCCTGGCCGGGACCCGGGTGAACCTCGGCACCGGCGCGCCGGTCCTGCCGAAGGACCTGAGCGCCCGTTCCTGGATCGTCGCGGACGCCGAGTCCGGTGACGTACTGGCCGCGCACAACGCGCACTGGCGGCTGCCTCCGGCGAGCACCCTGAAGATGCTGTTCGCCGACACCCTGCTCGACAAGTTCCCCAAGACGCAGACCCACAAGGTCGTGCCGTCCGACCTGGCGGGCATCGGCGCGGGCTCCAGCATGGTGGGCGTCAAGGAGGACGAGACGTACACGGTCCACGACCTGTGGCTCGGCGTCTTCCTTCGCTCCGGCAACGACGCCGTGCACGTCCTGTCCGCGATGAACGGGGGCGTCGACCGGACCGTCGCGGACATGAACGCGCGCGCCGAGGAGCTGCAGGCGCTCGACACGAACGTGGTCACCCCGGACGGCTACGACGAGAAGCGCCAGGTGTCGTCGGCGTACGACCTGACGCTGTTCGCCCGGTCGGGGCTGCAGAACGCGGACTTCCGGGAGTACTGCTCGACGGTCCGCGCGAAGTTCCCCGGCGAGACCAGGAAGAACAAGAAGGGCAAGACCACCCGCGGGACCTTCGAGATCCAGAACACCAACCGGCTGCTGACCGGTGATTACGGACTGGACGCCTACCCGGGCGTCGCGGGTGTGAAGAACGGCAACACCACGAACGCGGGCGCGACGTTCACGGGGGTCGCCGAGCGCGACGGCAAGGTGCTGCTCGTCACCGTCATGAACCCGGAGAAGCAGGAGCACGACCAGGTCTACAAGGAGACCGCGAAGCTCCTCGACTGGGGCTTCAAGGCGTCGGGGAAGGTCTCCCCGGTGGGTGAGCTGGTGGCGCCGAAGAGCGCGGACACGGGCGCGCAGCCGGGTGCCGACGCCTCCGGTGAGGCGGGCGGTTCGGGCGAGGGCCGGGGCGCGGGCGACGGTTCGGGGTCGGCGAAGCCCGTCGCGGCGTCGGCGCACGCGGACGGTTCGAACGGCGCCTGGACCGCCCTGGCGATCGCCGGCGGCGTCCTCGTCCTGCTCGCCGCCGGTGTCTTCGTGATCAACCGCCGCTGGCCGCTGCCGGAGCTGATGCGCCGCCGCCGCTGACGTCCGCCGCGCCGTCCGCGGTGCCGTCCGCGATCGCCTGCTCGGCGGGGGTCTTGTGCTGCGTCGCCGTCCAGGCGGCGCAGAAGAGCAGCAGCTTGGACGTGAAGTTGATCCACAGGAGCAGGGCGACGGGCACGCCGAACGCCCCGTACATGCTCTTCGCGGCGACCCCCTGGATGTAGCCGCTGAGCAGCAGTTTCAGCAGTTCGAAGCCGGCGGCGCCGATCAGTGCGGCGACGACCAGGCGGCGGCGCTCCGGCTGGACGCCGGGCAGCAGCGTCAACAGGCAGAGCAGCAGCAGGAAGTCGGCGAGGACGGCCACCGCGAAGGCGGCCGTCTGCAGCAGCACTCCGCCCCAGCCGCCCTCCTCGATACCGAGGAGCCGGGTCGACCAGCCCACCGCGCTCGACGCCAGGGCGGACGCGGCGATCGTGACGAGCGCGGCGCCGCCGAGGCCGAGGAGCACGCCGCCGTCCACGAGCTTGCGCAGGATCGGGTTCTCCTCCTCGTCCGGCAGCTCCCAGACCGCGCGCAGGCACTCGCGCATCGAGCCCACCCAGCCGATGCCGGTGAACAGCAGCAGCGCGCCCGCGATGACCCCGACCGTGCCGGCGTTCTCGACGAGGACGCCGATGTCGAGCTGCTCGGAGATGCCGGGCACCTGCTCGGCGATCTTGTCCTCGAGCGTTCGGACCCCCTTCTCGTCGAGGGTCGCGGCGGCGATCGCGGCGGCCACCGTGATCAGCGGGAAGAGCGCGAGGAAACTGATGAAGGTCATCGCCGCCGCGAGCCGTGTCCACTTCACCCGGTCCAGCCGCTCGTACGAGCGCCAGGCGTGCGTGACCATCAGCCGGGCGATCCACGGGCCCACGCCGGGGAGCTTTTTCAGCCAGTCCATGATCCGACCCTGCCCTCGCCTCGGAAAACCAATGTCCTGGTACCCCAAAAGCGCAGGGCCGTAGCGAACACCATGCCGATTCCCGCGCCCGACACGGCGTCCGCGCGCGGGGAGGTGAATCCGAGACCGTGGTGGCTGACGAGGATGCACAGCAACTGCACCAGGGCGCCCGCGACGTTCACCCCGAAGAAGACGGCGTACCGGCGCGGTCCCCCGCGCGTGTGGCGGTACGTGCCGAGTGCGTTGCCCGCGTACGCGACCGAGCAGCCGGCCACGAACGACAGCGCCTTGGCGGTCAGCGGGTCCAGGCCGGCCGGCCCGCGCAGCCAGAGGAAGAGGGCGAGGTCGGCGGCGTACGCGAGGAGCCCGGCGGCGGCGAACCCGAGGACCTCGCGCAGGTGCGGCCGGGACCGGGACCGGGTGCGGGTCCGGGTCCGGATCCGGGGAGCCTCCCGCGGCCGTGGCCGGGACGCGCCGGGCGCACCCGTCGCTCCCGCCGCCCGCGTCGCTCCCGTGCCGTGCGTCCCTCTCACCAGTCGGCCACCGCCAGGCCGTACATCGCGAGCCACGCCACACCGATCACGGCGAGCGCGCGGTCGCGCAGAACGACGTCCTCGGGTTCGCCGGCGGTGCCCCGGTCGGCGAAGACCGCGTACCGCAGCACGGCGAGGATGAAGGCGACCATCGACAGCTGCCGCCAGGGCAGCACGCTGGTGTGCGGCACCCCGCCCTCCTCCAGGGCCCACAGGCAGTACCCGAGTACGGCGACCGAGGCGGCGAGCTGCCAGACGAAGCGCAGGTAGCCGACCGTGTACTCGGTGAGCAGCGCGCGGGTGGCGCCCGCTTTCCCGGCCATCTGGACGGCCTCCGAGTAGCGCTTGGCGGACACCATGAAGAGCGCGCCGAAGCCGGTCGTGATCAGGAACCAGCGCGACAGCGGGATGCCGAGCGCGAACCCTCCGATCATGGCCCGCATCAGGAACCCGGTGGTGATCACGGCGAGGTCGACGACCAGGACGTGCTTGAGGCTCAGGCAGTACGCGAACTGCAGGCCCAGGTAGGCGGTGAGCAGCGCCGAGGTGAACGGCGAGCACAGGAGGGCGGCCGCGGCGGGGGCGACGACGGCGAGCACGAACCCCACCGCGTAGGCGACCGGGACGGGCACCTGCCCGGCGGCGACCGGCCGGTGGCACTTGACCGGGTGGGCGCGGTCGGCGTCGGCGTCCCGGGCGTCGTTGACCAGGTAGACGCTCGCGGCGCAGGCCGTGAACAGGACGAAGACGAGTCCGACCTGGATCAGGGCGTGCCGCGAGAAGAGCTCGCCCGCCGCGGCCGGGGCGGCGACGACGAGGACGTTCTTGACCCACTGCTTCGGCCGGGCGGTCCTGAGGAGCCCCCTCAGGAGGCCGGGTCCGCGCGGCGGGACCTGCTGCGTGCGGGTCCGCTCCAGGAGGGCCGTGTCAGCCATGGTCACGGCCTCCCGTCATCCAGCGGGCACCGAGCCGGGCGGTCACCGCGCCGAGGGCGGCGCCCGCCGCGACGTCCGAGGGGTAGTGGACGCCGACGACCAGCCGCGAGAGGCACATCGCGGCGGCCAGCGGGGGCACCACGCGCGCGCCGAGCGCGCCGAAGGCGACGGCGGCCGCCGTCGCGGACGTGGCGTGCGAGCTGGGGAAGGAGTGCCGGCCCGCGGTGCGGACCAGCGGCTCGACGTGGCCGGGCCGCGGCCGGCGCACGAGCCGCTTCACGCCCATGCTGGCGAGGTGCGCGCCCGCGGTCAGGGCCGTGCCGCGCAGCCAGGCGCCGCGCCGCCGCGGGTCGGCCGCCGCGCCCACGAGGCCCGCCGCGATCCACAGCGCGCCGTGCTCGCCGGCCAGGGACAGGGTCCGCGCGGCGGCGGCGACCCGTGGGCCGGCGCCCCGCGCGTGGAGAGCCGTGAGGATGCGGTGATCCAGGTCGGGGCGCTCGTCGTGGTGGTCCATGGGGACCCACTGTTCACGTCAACACGGCGATACCTCCGGCAATATTGAGCGACATCCCATTAATCACCCATTTCGGGGAGGAAAGGGATGTTGCAGAACTAACCGTAACTTTCTGCCGATACGGTCATCGGCATGCCTACCGACACGGTTTCCGTCACGGGGTGGGGCCGCACCGCTCCCACCACCGCCCGCCTGGTGCGCCCCCGTTCGTACGACGAGGCCGTGGCGGCCGTCCGGGACTGCGGGGCCCGCGGGGGCATCGCGCGGGGCCTGGGGCGGGCGTACGGGGACGCGGCGCAGAACGCGGGCGGGGCCGTGTTCGACATGACGGGCCTGGACCGCGTGCACGCGGTCGACGCGGACGGCGGGACGGTGCTGTGCGGCGCCGGTGTCTCGCTGCACCGCCTCATGGAGGTCCTGCTGCCGCTGGGCTGGTTCGTGCCGGTGACCCCCGGGACCCGCTACGTGACGGTCGGCGGGGCGATCGGCGCGGACATCCACGGCAAGAACCACCACGTGTCGGGGTCGTTCGCGCGGCACGTCCTGTCCTTCGAGCTGCTGACCGCGGACGGCGGGATCCGCACGGTGAGCAGCGGCACCCCCCTCTTCGACGCCACGGCGGGCGGGATGGGCCTGACCGGGGTCATCCTGACGGCCACCGTCCGGCTGCAGCCCGTCGAGACGTCGCTGATGTCCGTCGACACGGAACGCGCCACGGACCTGGACGACCTGATGGCCCGCCTCACGGCCACCGACCACCGCTACCGCTACTCGGTCGCCTGGATCGACCTGCTGGCCCGCGGTGCCTCCATGGGGCGCTCGGTGCTGACCCGCGGCGACCACGCCCCGCTGGAGGCGCTGGCCGACGGCACGCGTGCGCGCAGGGCCCCGCTGGAGTTCCGTCCGGGCCGGCTGCCCGCCGCTCCCTCCTTCGTCCCCGAGGGGCTGCTGGGGCGTACGACGGTGGGCCTGTTCAACGAGCTCTGGTACCGCAAGGCGCCCCGCGCGCGGGTCGGTGAACTGCAGCGGATGTCCACGTTCTTCCACCCGCTCGACGGCGTACCGCACTGGAACCGCGTCTACGGGCGCGGCGGTTTCGTGCAGTACCAGTTCGCCGTCGGGTACGGGCAGGAGGAGGCCCTGCGCCGGATCGTGCACCGCATCTCGCAGCGGCGCTGCCCCTCCTTCCTCGCCGTGCTGAAGCGGTTCGGCGAGGGCGACCCGGGCTGGCTGTCCTTCCCGATGCCCGGCTGGACGCTCGCCCTGGACATCCCCGCGAACCTGCCGGGGCTCGGTGCCTTCCTCGACGAGCTGGACGGGGAGGTCGCCGCGGCCGACGGGCGGGTCTACCTCGCCAAGGACTCCCGGCTGCGGCCCGAACTGCTCGCGGCGATGTACCCGCGGCTCGGCGCGTTCCGGGCGCTGCGCGCGGAGCTGGACCCGCGGTCCGTCTTCACCTCCGACCTGTCCCGGCGCCTCGGCCTCTGACCCGGGCCGCCCCACGCACCCGGCCCGTCCCCCCTCCCCCTTGGAGTTCGGTTCCCATGAAGGACGCCTTCGGCATCCCGCAGTCCCTGCTCGTCCTTGGCGGCACGTCCGAGATCGCGCTCGCCACCGCGCGCCGGCTCATCACCCGCCGCACCCGTACGGTGTGGCTCGCGGGCCGCCCCTCGCCCGGCCTGGAGGCGGCCGCCGCGGGGCTGCGCGAGCTCGGCGCGGACGTCCGTACCGTCGATTTCGACGCACTCGACCCCGGCGCCCACGAGGCGGTCCTCGGCAAGGTCTTCGCCGAGGGCGACATCGACATGGTCCTGCTGGCGTTCGGCGTCCTCGGCGACCAGGCACGTGACGAGAACGAGCCGGGCGCCGCGGTCCGGGTCGCCCAGACCAACTACACGGGCGCCGTCTCGTCGGGGCTGGTGTGCGCGCAGGCCCTCCAGACCCAGGGCCACGGCTCCCTGGTGGTGCTCTCCTCGGTGGCGGGCGAACGGGCCCGCCGCGCGAACTTCATCTACGGCTCCAGCAAGGCGGGCCTCGACGCGTTCGCCCAGGGCCTGGGGGACGCGCTGTACGGCACGGGCGTCCATGTGATGGTCGTGCGTCCCGGGTTCGTCCGCTCGAAGATGACGCAGGGGAGGGAGGAGGCCCCGCTCGCGACGACCCCCGAGGCGGTCGCCACGGCCATCGAGACGGGCCTGCGCCGCCGCTCGGAGGTGGTGTGGGTGCCCGGGGCGCTGCGCGTGGTCATGTCGGCCCTGCGCCACGCCCCGCGGGCGGTGTTCCGCCGCCTGCCGCTGTAGGGCGCTCCGGCGGGTGCCCCGTCCGCCGCCCGGGCGGCATGACCGCGGGACCGCGGTCAGCAGGCCGGGAGCTGGCCGCGCTCGACGTGCCCCGCCTGGGGCGGCACGACCGCGCCCCCGAAGGCGTAGTCGCGCAGCCTGCGCCACACGCCGTCGGACCCCTGCTCGTAGAGCGCGAAGCCGGTGCACGACCACTGCGCCTCGTACTGCGCCAGTTCCTCGAACGCACGGTCCATCGCCGCGTCGTCGATGCCGTGCGCCACCGTCACATGGGGGTGGTACGGGAACTGCAGCTCGCGCGCCACCGGCCCCGAGGCGTCCCGGACCTGCTTCTGCAGCCAGGTGCAGGCCTCGGCCCCC
This sequence comes from Streptomyces sp. V3I8, assembly GCF_030817535.1. Taxonomy (NCBI): domain Bacteria; kingdom Bacillati; phylum Actinomycetota; class Actinomycetes; order Kitasatosporales; family Streptomycetaceae; genus Streptomyces; species Streptomyces sp. V3I8. The sequence continues at coordinate 3,446,832 of NZ_JAUSZL010000002.1, forward strand.
TCGGCCACCTGTACGTACACGACGGGGGACAGCGGACGGAACGTCCCCGTCCCGCTCAGCCGCATCGTGAAGGACCGCCCGGCGGCCGCGACCTCGACGAGGTGCGCCTCGATCGCGGGCAGCGCCGCCTCCTCGACCTCCGTCGGCGGCAGCAGCGTGACATGGGTGGGGATGCCGGAAGCCGCGGGGTCGCCGAAGCCCGCGCGCCGCTCCTGGAGCAGGCTGCCGTGTGGCTCCGGGACCGCGATCGACACACCGATCGTTACGGTCCCCACGTCGTCTCCTGTCGTTGTTCCGGTGTTCCGGTGCTGTGATGTTCCGGTGTTCCGCGCGGCGGGCTTCCGCCGACTGTCGACTGTACGGCGGCACGGCCCCGTACCGGATGCCGTGCCGGTGTTGTCCTGGTCTCGTCCCGGCTGCCGTACGGACTCCGGTACCCGCGAACGGCGCTTGTGATCCGTACGCGCGCTCAGTGTTTGGCGGGCAGGAAACCCACCCTCCCGTACGTCTGCGCAAGCGTCTCCGCGGCGACCGCACGGGCCTTCTCGGCTCCCTTGGCCAGGATCGAGTCGAGCGTCTCCGGGTCGTCCAGGTACTGCCGGGTGCGCTCCCTGAAGGGCGTCACGAAGTCGACCATGACCTCCGCCAGGTCCGTCTTCAGCGCACCGTAGCCCTTGCCGGCGTACTTCTCCTCCAGTTCCGCGATACCGGTCCCGGTGAGGTTGGAGTAGATGCCCAGCAGGTTGCTGATGCCCGGCTTGTTCTCGACGTCGAACCTGACCACCGTGTCCGTGTCGGTGACCGCGCTCCTGACCTTCTTCGCGGTGGCCTTCGGCTCGTCGAGCAGGTTGATGAGGCCCTTCGGCGTCGACGCCGACTTGCTCATCTTGACCGTCGGGTCCTGCAGGTCGAAGATCTTCGCCGTCTCCTTGAGGATGTACGGCTTCGGCACGGTGAACGTCGGTCCGAACCGGCCGTTGAACCGCTCGGCGAGGTCACGCGTCAGCTCGATGTGCTGGCGCTGGTCCTCACCCACGGGAACCTCGTTCGCCTGGTACAGGAGAATGTCCGCGACCTGCAGGATCGGGTACGTGAAGAGGCCGACCGAGGCGCGCTCGGCACCCTGCTTCGCGGACTTGTCCTTGAACTGGGTCATGCGGGAGGCCTCGCCGAAGCCGGTGAGGCAGTTCATCACCCACGCGAGCTGGGCGTGCTCGGGGACATGGCTCTGGACGAAGAGCGTGCAGCGCTCGGGGTCCAGCCCGGCGGCCAGCAGCTGCGCGGCGGCCAGCCTGGTGTTGGCGCGCAGGTCCGCGGGGTCCTGCGGGAGGGTGATCGCGTGCAGGTCCACGACCATGTAGAAGGCGTCGTGGGACTCCTGCAGGGCCACCCACTGGCGGACGGCGCCGAGGTAGTTGCCGAGATGGAACGAGCCTGCGGTGGGCTGGATTCCGGAGAGCACGCGGGGACGGTCGAGAGCCATGCTCATCATTCTCTCAGGTGTCGGGGCCGGGTCCGGAACTGGTCGGGAACAGGTGGGGTCCGATCCGTCTGCGGCGGTGTGACAGCCACCGCCGGTCACGGGCGTCCGGGCGGTACGCCCCGGGGCGGAGCGGGGCGGCCCGGACCGGTCCGGGCCGCCGCGGGGTCACGCCGGGAAGGTCCGCCGGCCGGTCAGCCGAGGTCGATCTCCGGGTACAGCGGGAAGCCGGTGAGGAGGTCGGTCGCGCGGTGGGAGATCTCGTCCGCGATCTTCGGGTCGAGGACGTGCTGGGCCTTGGAGGGGGCGCCCTTCTTGGTGGTGCCCGGCTCCGTGGTGGTCAGGACGCGGTCGATCAGACCCGCGATCTCGTCCATCTCGGTCGCGCCGAGGCCCCGGGTGGTCAGCGCGGGCGTGCCGATCCGGATGCCCGAGGTGTACCAGGCGCCGTTCGGGTCGGCGGGGATCGCGTTCCGGTTGGTGACGATGCCCGAGTCGAGCAGGGCGGACTCGGCCTGGCGGCCGGTGAGGCCGTAGGAGGAGGCGACGTCGATCAGGTTGAGGTGGTTGTCCGTGCCACCGGTGACCAGCGTGGCACCACGCCGCATCAGCCCCTCGGCGAGGGCGCGGGCGTTGTCGACGACCGCCCGGGCGTAGTCGCGGAACTCGGGGCGGCGGGCCTCGGCGAGCGCGACCGCCTTGGCGGCCATCACGTGCGGGAGAGGGCCGCCGAGGACCATCGGGCAGCCGCGGTCGACCTGCTCGGCCAGCGACTCGTCGCACAGGACCATGCCACCGCGCGGGCCGCGCAGCGACTTGTGGGTGGTCGTGGTGACGATCTGGGCGTGCGGGACCGGGTCGAAGTCGCCGGTCAGGACCTTGCCGGCGACGAGACCGGCGAAGTGTGCCATGTCCACCATGAGCGTGGCGCCGACCTCGTCGGCGATCTCCCGCATGATCCGGAAGTTCACCAGCCGGGGGTACGCGGAGTAGCCGGCGACGATGATCAGCGGCTTGAACTCGCGGGCGGAGACGCGCAGGGCCTCGTAGTCGATGAGGCCGGTGGCGGGGTCGGTGCCGTAGGAGCGCTGGTCGAACATCTTGCCGGAGATGTTCGGGCGGAAGCCGTGCGTGAGGTGGCCGCCCGCGTCCAGGGACATGCCGAGCATGCGCTGGTTGCCGAAGGCCTGGCGCAGCCCGGCCCAGTCCGCGTCGGAGAGGTCGTTGACGTTGCGGACGCCGGCCTTCTCCAGGGCGGGGACCTCGACGCGCTTGCCGAGGACCGCCCAGAAGGCGACGAGGTTGGCGTCGATGCCGGAGTGCGGCTGGGCGTAGGCGTGCTCGGCGCCGAAGAGCTCCCGGGCGTGCTCGGCGGCGAGGGCCTCGACGGTGTCCACGTTGCGGCAGCCGGCGTAGAAGCGGCGGCCGACGGTGCCCTCGGCGTACTTGTCGCTGAACCAGTTGCCCATCGCGAGGAGGGTGGCCGGGGAGGCGTAGTTCTCGGAGGCGATCAGTTTGAGCATCTCGCGCTGGTCGGTGATCTCCTGCCCGATGGCGTCGGCGACCCGGGGTTCGACGGCACGGATCACTTCGAGGGCGCTGCGGAAGGCGGTGGACTCGGTGGAGAGGGGCGCGGGGGATTCTGACATGACGGCCTCCGGACGTGGCGTTCGGCGTTCACGGTTCGGCCCAGGCGCACGGCACACGGTTGCGGGCCGCTCCCCGATGGTCGATCCCATCCCAGCGCGCCAGTCACGGCCCGTGGACGAGCGTACCGGGCACGGTCGCGGGAGGGGGTCTCCCGTCCACCATGCGAGCGACCGCCCACCCGCCCCGCCCCTCCCCGACCGCGTGTGCGTGTGCGTGTGCGGTCGGGAGGATGGTCAGAGGATGACGTGGGGCAGGAAGCGGGCGTACTCGTCCGTGATCAGGCCGGCCGACTCCCGGATGCCGAGGCCCGCCGCCTCGTCCCCGACGACCCAGGCGCCCAGGACCACCCGGTTGCCGTCGAAGGACGGCAGGGGGGCCAGCTCCTGGTAGCAGCAGGGCTCGTCACGGACCACGGGGTCCGTGCCCGGCTCGTGGACCGTGACGCCGGCGCCCTCACGGCCGAGGAGCGGCTTGGCGACGTATCCGCGGCCGGCCGCCAGTTCGCGCGGGCCGTCGAGGTGGGCCGGAAGGAGGTTCGGGTGGTCCGGGTACAGCTCCCAGAGGACCGCGAGGAGGGCCTTGTTGCTGAGCAGCATCTTCCAGGCCGGCTCGATCCACATCGTCGTCCCCGTGCCGCCGCCGTTGTCGAGGGTGGCCAGGACGTGCGGGGCGAAGCGGTCGGTGGTGAGCCATTCCCAGGGGTAGAGCTTGAAGCAGCTGCGGATGAAGCGGAGCCGCTTGTCGACGAAGCGGCCGGAGAGGCGGTCCCAGCCGATCTCCTCCATCGCGATCCAGGAGGTGTCGAGACCCGCCTGTTCCGCGGTCTCCTTCAGATAGGCGACCGTCATGAGGTCCTCGCCGAGTTCGTCGGCGGCGGAGTGCGCGAAGTAGAGGGGGCTGCCGGGCGGCAGGAGGCCGGCCTGCTTCCGCCAGGCGTCGACGAGCCGTTCGTGGAGGGAGTTCCACTGGTCGGCGCCGGGGAATCGTTCCTCCATCCAGAACCACTGCGGCCCGGCGGCCTCGACGAGCGAGGTCGGGGTGTCGGCGTTGTACTCCAGGAGCTTCGCCGGGCCCGTGCCGTCGTAACGGAGGTCGAAACGGCCGTACAGGGAGGGCAGTTCGGCGCGGCGGTGCCAGGCCTCGGTGACCGCGTCCGCCACCCGCGGGTCGGTGATGCCGAGGTCCGCGAGACGGTTCCCGGTGACGATGTGCCCGGCCGCGGCGAGGCACATCGTGTGGAGTTCCTCCACGACCTCCTCCAGGGCCTCGACCTCGGGCAGGGAGAAGACGTAGTGGGCGGACTCGTCCCAGTACGGGCGCAGGGAGCCGTCCGGGTGGCGGGTGAGGGGGTAGATGAGGCCCTGCTCCTCGACCGTCCGCTGCCAGTCGGGGCGGGGTTCCAGGGTGCGGCGTTCCACGATCGCGTGTCCGTGTGTCCGTGTGTCTGTTCGTCGGTGTGTTCGGGTGTCCGGGTGTCCGTCCTGGTCAGCCGCCGCCGCTGCCGGAGCCCGAGCAGCCGAACCCGTCCCGGTCGACGGCCTCGCTGCGGCTGAAGGTGCCGTCGTCGGCGCGGCCCGCGGAGACGTCGGCGTCGTAGTACCAGGCGGCGTCGACCGTGGAGCCCTTGCCGGTGCCGCTCCTGCCGGTGCCGCCCTTGCCGCGGTTCTTGCCCGTCGCGGAGCCGGAGCCCGACGAGCAGTTCTTGTCGGCGACGACCTTGTAGCCGCCCGTGTACTCGTAGCTGTCGCGGTCCACACACCGGCGGTCCGGGTCGGATCCGCACGAGGTGAGGGCCGTCGCCAGGAGGCCCATCCCTCCCAGCACGACCGTGCTCGACCGTAGTCTCCTGCGCTGCTCAGCCATGTCTCTCCCCCGTCCGGCCCGTCCCTGCGGGCCCGTCAGTCCGACAGCGTAAGGATCACGTACCGCACTTGTACATGCGGCTTCCCCGAACCCGCCCTCCCATACGGCCACTTCGCGATGCCCGGCACGGTGTGCGCGGGGCCGGCGATGAGTTCCGGCCGGACCGGGAGTCTGCCCCGGTGACCGTCGTACGGCTTCGTGCCGCTCCGTACGACACCGCCTGGCACCGGACATCACGGAGGACACCATGACGACCACCCCGCACGACCCGGCCGCTTCGAGCGATCCGGGCGCCGCGCGGCCCGGGCGGCCGCCCGTCGTCGACGCGGCCGTCTGGCAGGCCGCGCGTGACGAGCTGCTGGTCCGCGAGAAGGCGCACACCCGCGAGGGGGACGCCATCGCCGCGGCCCGCCGCCGGCTGCCGATGGTGGAGTTCGACGGGACGGCCGAGGTCGTCGGGGCCGACGGCCCGGTACCGTTCCTGGACCTGTTCCAGGGCCGCGACGAGCTCGTGGTCTACCAGCACATGTGGTACGACGGAACGCCCCACCAGGGGCAGTGCGAGGGCTGCACCACCACGGCCTGGCACCTGCGGGACGCGGTCTACCTCAACGCCCGCGGCGTCTCGTTCGCCGTCCTGACCACCGGCCGGTGGGACGAGGTGGCCGCGTACGTCGCGTTCATGGGCTACACCCAGCCCTGGTACTCGGTGCGCGACGTGGCCGCGCCGGTCGGCGGGGCGATGGGGCACCTCGCCTGCTTCCTGCGCGACGGCGACCGCGTGTTCCTCACCTACTCCACGACCGGCCGCGGCAACGAGCCGGTCAACGGGTCCCTCAGCCTGCTCGACCTGACCCCCTACGGCCGCGGCGAGACGTGGGAGGACAAGCCTGAGGGCTGGCCCGAGGGCCGGAGCGCGTGCTGGTCCTGGCGTTCGGACGCGGACGGGAACCCCACGTGGGGCCCGACCGGCCGCCCCGTGCCGCAGTGGACCCGCCCCGGCGCGACCCCCGAGGAAACCCTCGGCCGCGACGGCCGGCACCACGGTCCCTAGGGCGTTTCTTTCGGATCGGCCCGGGTCCGCGGCGCCCGGCCGACACGGTACCTCGCGGCGTTGTCTCACGACCCGGGTACGCCCGGTACGCGGATCATGCTCCGCCTCGCGAGGCACCGCACCGGACACCGCGACCTGATCCGACCTGATCCGACCTGATCCGGCTCGATCCGACCTGGTCCAAAAGAAACGCCCTAGGACAGCGCCCCGCACAGTGCCTCCAGCGCTCCCGGCCAGCCGCTGTCCGACGGCGTGCCGTAGCCGACGACCAGGGCGTCCAGCGGCGGGGGCGTGGCGGCCGGGTGGCGGTGGCCGGCCAGACCCTGGACGGCCAGACCGTGCCAGGCCGCCGCGCGGACCACCGCCTGCTCGGTGCCGGGCGGGAGGCGCAGCACCGCGTGGAGCCCGGCCGCGATCCCGGTGGCCGTCACCGAGGGGGCGCCGGCCGCCAGGGCCGAGACGAGCTGGTCGCGGCGGCGCCGGTAACGGAGGCGGGAGGCCCGCACATGACGGTCGTACGCGCCGGAGGTGATGAACTCCGCCAGTGTCAGCTGGTCCAGCACCCCGCACGACCAGTCCGCGCCGCCCTTGGCCGCGACGACCTCGGGCACCAGGTCCGGCGGCAGGGCCAGCCAGCCGAGGCGCAGGCCGGGGGCGAGGGACTTGCTGGCGGTGCCGAAGTAGACCACGCGGTCCGGGTCGAGGCCCTGGAGCGCGCCCACGGGCTGCCGGTCGTAGCGGAACTCCCCGTCGTAGTCGTCCTCCAGGATCAGCCCGCCCGTGCGCCGCGCCCAGTCGACGACGGCGGCGCGGCGGTCGGGGTGCAGCGGCACCCCCATGGGGAACTGGTGGGCGGGCGTCAGCAGCACCGCTCCCACGGCCCCGTCCGGGCCCTCGGCGGCCGGGCCGCCGCCCGGACCGGTGGCCGTCAACTCATCGGTTCGCGTGCCCAGTTCGTCGAAGGACAGCGGCACCGACTCCAGGCCGGCCCGCTCGATCAGGTCCCAGTGCACGTCCAGCCCGTACGACTCCACCGCGAGCGTGCGCGCGCCCCGTCGGCGCAGGACCGATCCGAGCAGCGTCAGCCCGTGGACGAACCCGGAGCAGACGAGGATGTGTTCGGGGTCGGCGCGGACGCCACGGGCCCGGGCGAGGTAGCCCGCGAGCGCGGTGCGCAGTTCGGCACGGCCGCGCGGGTCCCCGTAACCGAACGCGTCGTTCGGGGCCGCCGCGAGGGCCCGGCGGGAGGCCCTGAGCCACTCGGCGCGCGGGAAGGAGGCGAGGTCCGGGGTGCCGGGGACGAGGTTGTACGCGGGGCCCCGCGAGGCGCGGGGCGGCCGGGCGGCAGAGGCCGGGACCGGGACCGTCCGCCGTGCCACCCGCGTGCCCGAGCCCTGGCGCGCGGTGAGCCAGCCCTCGGCGACGAGGTCGGCGTACGCGTCGGCCACGGTGTTGCGGGCGATGCCGAGGTCGACGGCGAGGGACCGGGACGAGGGCAGCCGCGTACCCGGCGCGAGCCGCCCGCCGCGCACCGCCTCCCGCAGCGCGTCGGTGAGGCTCCTGCGCAGACCGGAGCCGGTACGCGCCATGTCGATGTGCAGGTCCACTCCGAAAGTGGCCCATGATTCGGCCATGGAAATGGACCATACCCCTGGGCAGCTTCGCTCGTAGGGTCGATGTCATGACGACGACGAGCACGACTACGAGCACGACGGCCGACGCGACGGCCGACGCGGCGCAGGGCACCTCTTCGTACGCTCCCGAGGAGGCCCCCCGGCTCCAGTGGACCAAGTTCGCCCCCGATGTCTACAAGGCCATGGTCCAGCTCGCCGCGGCGGCGGCGCAGGGTGTCGATCCCGTTCTGGCGGAGCTGGTGAAGATCAGGGCGTCGCAGCTCAACCACTGCGCGTTCTGCCTCGACATGCACACCAAGGACGCGCTGGCGGCGGGCGAGAGCGTGGAGCGGATCGTGCAGCTCAGCGCCTGGGAGGAGTCGCGGCACTTCTACACCGGGAAGGAGCTCGCGGCGATCGCCCTGACCGAGGCCGTCACGGTCCTGACGGACGGCTTCGTCCCGGACGAGGTGTTCGAGAACGCCGCCCGGCACTTCGATGAGACCGAGCTGTCCCAGCTGCTCGCGACGATCACCGTGATCAACGCGTGGAACCGGTTCGGCGTGGCTTGCCGACTGGCGCCCGGGCACTACACGGCCGGCCGGCACAACTGACGGGACGGCCGGCGGCTGCTCCGCCGGCCGCCCCGGCGGGCGGGCCGCCGCCGCGACGCCGACGCGACGCCGCGGGAGATCACCGGGCGGTGGTGAAGTCGCGAGGCTGCGCGGAAGCGGCGGGGCCGGGCGTCAGCCCGCGAACCAGCGGACCGGCTTCGGCGCGAGGTTCTGGTAGACGTGCTTCGCCTCCCGGTACTCGGCGAGCCCCGCGGGACCGAGCTCGCGGCCGACGCCGCTCTTGCCGAAACCGCCCCACTCCGCCTGCGGGAGGTAGGGGTGGAAGTCGTTGATCCAGACGGTGCCGTGCCGCAGCCGGCCGGCCACCCGCCGGGCCCGCCCCGCGTCGGCGGTCCAGACGCCGCCCGCGAGCCCGTACTCCGTGTCGTTGGCGAGCGCGACGGCCTCGTCCTCCGTACGGAAGGTCTCCACCGTCAGGACCGGCCCGAACACCTCTTCCCGTACGACGCGCATCTCGCGGTGGCACTGGTCCAGGATCGTCGGCTCGTAGAAGAAGCCGGTGGCGGGGCGCTCCGCCGACGGGTCGGGGCGGGCGCCGCCGGTCCGCAGCACCGCGCCCTCCGCCAGGGCGGCGGCCACGTAGTCCTCCGTCTTCTCGCGCTGTTCGGCGGAGACGAGCGGCCCGCACTCGACCCCCGGCTCGGTGCCCCGGCCGAGCCGGATGCGCTCGGCGCGCCGCACCAGTTCGGCGACGAACCGGTCGCGTACCGACTCCTCGACGATGAGCCGGGAGCCCGCCGAGCAGACCTGCCCGCTGTGGATGAACGCCGCGTTCAGGGCCTGGTCGACGGCCGTGTCGAAGCCCTCCTCGGTGGCGCAGGCGTCGGCGAAGACGACGTTGGGGTTCTTGCCGCCGAGTTCGAGGGCGACCTTCTTGACGGTGACGGCGGCGGCCTGCGCGACCTTCGTGCCGCTGGCGAGCCCGCCGGTGAAGGAGACCAGGTCGACGCCCGGGTGCTCGGCGAGACGGGCGCCGACGCTGTGCCCGGGCCCGGTGACGAGGTTGGCGACCCCGGCGGGCAGCCCGGCCTCGACCAGCAACCCGATGAGGGCGACGGTCGTCAGCGGGGTGATCTCGCTGGGCTTGACGACGAAGGTGTTGCCGGCGGCGAGGGCCGGGGCGATCTTCCAACTGGCCTGCAGCAGTGGATAGTTCCAGGGTGTGATCATCGCGCAGACGCCGACCGGTTCGTGCACGACGACGCTGTGGACATCGTCCGAGCCCGCGTCGACGACCCGTCCGCGGCCCTCCGCGACGACGAGGTCGGCGAAGTACCGGAAGGCGTCGGCGACGCAGTCGATGTCGACGCGCCCCTCCTCCAGCGTCTTGCCCGCGTCGCGGCTCTCCAGGAGTCCGAGCAGCTCGCGGTCGCGGACGAGGAGACCCGCGACGCGGCGCAGGAGGGCGGCGCGTTCCTTGACGGGCGTCCGGGGCCACACCCCGTGGTCGAAGGCGTGCCGGGCGGCCTCGACGGCGGCGTCCGCGTCCGGCACGCCACCCTCGGAGACCACCGCGAACGGCTTCGCGTCCGCCGGGTCGAGGATGTCCCGCGTGGCGCCCGAGGCTGCCGCACGCCACTCCCCGCCCACATGGATCGTCTGCTGCGTCTGGTGTCCCGACATACGGGTGCCGCCTTCCGTCCCTGAAATCCGTACCCCGCCGTCACACGCGTGTCGTTCCCGGGGCCGGGAGCACCTGCCCCCCTGCCCGGATGTCATGCGCACCCGGTCACCGAAGTGCTCCGGATCACCGAAAAGCAACGGAAGATCCGGCCGGACGCCCATGCCCGCCCATGTACGCCCCTTCATCCTCTGACTAAAGTCAAAGACCATGGAGGCGGAGTCGGATTCGGAGGCGGAGTCGACGTCGGTGTCCGCGGCGCACGTGACCACCCTGCGTCGCTTCAACCGTTACTTCACCCGCCGGATCGGTGCGCTCGACGATCACTACCTCGGGCAGGACCGGCCGCTCGGCGAGGCCCGGCTGCTGTACGAGATCGGGCCCGGTGCCTCCTTGCGGGAGCTGCGGACCCGGCTCGGCCTGGACGCCGGATACCTGAGCCGCATGGTGCGCGCGCTGGAGGAGCAGGGGCTCGTCCGGGTCACCGTGCACCCGGCGGACAGCAGACTGCGTCTCGCGGAGCCCACCGCGGCCGGGCGAGACGAACTGGCGGAGCAGAACCGCCGTGCGGACGGCCTCGCCGAGGGGCTGCTGCGCGGGCTGAGCGAGACCCAGCGGGGCCGGCTGACCGAGGCCGTCGCGGTCGCCGAGCGGCTGCTGCGGCTGGCCGCGATCACGGTACGGCCCGTCGGGGCGTCGTCGCCCGACGCACGTGCCTGCCTCGCCGGTTACGCCGCCGAGCTCGACGAACGGTTCCCCGAGGGGTACGCCGTGACCGACCTCGTACCGCCCGGGCGGATCGCCGCGTTCCTCGTCGCGTACGAGGAGGAGCGTGCCGTCGGCTGCGGGGCGCTGTGCGCGCTCGACACGGACACGGCCGAGATCCGGCATCTGTGGGTGCGCCCACAGGCCCGGGGACTGGGCCTCGGCCGCCGGCTGCTGACCGAGCTGGAGCGCACGGCGGCCGGGCGCGGACACCGGACCGTACGCCTGGACACGCACGTGGTGCTCGAGGAGGCGGCGGCGCTGTACCGCACGGGCGGCTACACGGAGATCCCGGCGTACGGCGCCAACCCGCACGCCGGGTACTGGTTCGAGAAGCCGCTGATCCCCTGACTTCCTGATTCGCCGCCCCGCTCGGGGGGGGCGGAACGCACCGATCCCCGGGCGGTTGCCCGGGGATCGGCGGGACGGGACGGGGGCCTAGATGAGGCCGAGGGCGCGGACCGCCTCGCGCTCCTCCTCGAGCTCCTTCACCGACGCGTCGATGCGGGCGCGGGAGAACTCGTTGATGTCGAGGCCCTGGACGATCTCGTACGAGCCGTCCTTCGTGGTGACGGGGAAGGAGGAGATGAGGCCTTCCGGGACGCCGTACGAACCGTCGGACGGGATGCCCATCGAGGTCCAGTTGCCGTCCGCCGTGCCGTTGACCCAGGTGTGCACGTGGTCGATGGCGGCGTTCGCGGCCGAGGCGGCGGAGGAGGCGCCGCGGGCCTCGATGATGGCCGCGCCGCGCTTGGCGACGGTCGGGATGAACTCGTCGGCCAGCCACTTCTCGTCGTTCACGGTCTCGGCGGCGTTCTTGCCAGCGATCGTGGCGTGGAAGATGTCGGGGTACTGGGTGGCGGAGTGGTTGCCCCAGATGGTCAGGCGCTGGATGTCCGCGACCGTCGAGCCCGTCTTCTTCGCGAGCTGGGTGAGCGCGCGGTTGTGGTCCAGGCGGGTCATCGCGGTGAAGCGCTCGGCCGGTACGTCCGGGGCGGCGGCCTGGGCGATGAGGGCGTTGGTGTTGGCCGGGTTGCCGACGACGAGGATCTTGACGTCGTCCGCGGCGTTGTCGTTGATGGCCTTGCCCTGGGGCTTGAAGATGCCGCCGTTGGCCTCCAGGAGGTCACCGCGCTCCATGCCCTTGGTACGGGGGCGGGCGCCGACGAGCAGGCCGACGTTCGTGCCGTCGAAGGCCACGTTCGGGTCGTCGGTGATGTCGATGCCCTGCAGGAGCGGGAAGGCGCAGTCGTCGAGCTCCATGGCGGTGCCCTCGGCGGCCTTCAGCGCCGGCGTGATCTCCAGGAGGCGCAGCTTGACCGGCACGTCCGCGCCGAGCAGCTGGCCGGAGGCGATGCGGAAGAGCAGGGCGTAACCGATCTGGCCGGCCGCGCCGGTGACGGTGACGTTCACGGGAGTGCGGGTCATGGCGTTCTCCGTATGGCAGCTGACGGTGGGGCGTCCCTGCCCCGGGGTGCGGGATCCCTGCCCCGGCGCCGTGATGATCGATCACCGCTCACGATGATCGATCTCTTGGCGTCAAGAGAGATCCAGCGGTCAGGCTATCGCGCATCCGGGATCCCGTACGGCCGGGTCCGCTGTGGCCCACCCCACAGGTCCCGCATCCCGGTCGCGCACCCCGGTCGCGCCGCCGGGCCGGGCCGCACGCACGGGAAGGCGGCCGCCGATCCGGGAGAGTGGGCCGACGACCGCCGGGTGGGTGTTCCGGTCGCCGGGGAGGGCCGTACGCCTTCCGGACGACGGGCCGGAGTCCCGTGGGGGTACGGTCCGCCTGCCCGGAAGCGCCGCGGCCATTCCCACCCAGGGCGACCGACCGCTGACCTGCTGCGATCACCGGCCGGCAGCGGACGGCCCGGGAGCGGGACCGAAATGGGACCGGAGGGGAGCCGGGGACGGGGCCGGGGGCGGCGGGAATCCGTGAGGCGTACCGCACGCGGACGGGCGCCCGGCTCGGTCGAGCCGGGCGCCCGTTCACACGGTTCGGACCGGAGGGGACGGCCCGTTCTGCGCCGTTGTCACGCGTTGCCGCGTGGCGCCGTCACTCCGTGCAGCCCTTGACGCCCGACTGCAGTGTCGCGCAGGCCTTCGCCGCCGTGGAGTTCTTCACGGCGACCATCGGGGTGTAGGCATCGGTGTCCGTGCCGACCTCGGCGTTCTGCGCGGCGGCCGAGCCCGACGATATCCGGACCGCGTCACCGGCTCCGGCCGCCGTGATACGGGCCCATGCGGCACCGCACGTCTCGCTGTAGCGGACCTCGACCTGGGCGGTGCCCACCACGGCCTTCTCCACGGTCTGCGCCAGCGTCCCGCCGCAGCCCATGTCCTCCGGGTCCTTGCCCGTGCAGTCCGATCCGCTGCACTCGACACCGGCCGGCAGTTTCTTGCTCACCGTCGGGCTCGGACTCGGCTTGGCCTCGTTCTTTTCCCCGCCACCGCCGGAGGTCGTGACGTACAGGGCCACGGCTATCAGCACGAGCACGCCCACGATCCCGGCCAGGAACATGGTGAGCCGCCGCTTGCGCTGCCCGTCGGGCGACCCGCCGGCCTGCGGACGCGCGTCCTGCGGGCCCCCGGGAGGGCCGGAGGGGCTGGAGGGGCCGGGAGAACCGGTCCGGCCGGCCGGACCGTTCGGCTGTGCGGAACCGGTGGGCCCGTAGGCCCCCGACGGGGACGGACCGAAGCCGGCCCCACCGGACACACCGGGCGGCGAGGCGACGACTCCCCAGCCGCCACTCCGCGCACCCGCACCGGCGCTCTCGCCACCGCCGGCCCCGGCTCCCCCGCCGGCCCGGTGCGACGGCCTGTGCCCGTCCCGCTCCGCCGGACCCTGCGGAGGCAGCGTGGGCGAGACCCCGGCAGGGCCGGCGACACCCGGCCTGGGCGCGGCCGTCGTGCCGTCCCCGGCACGCGCCTGCTTCCCGCTCTTGCCCCCCTTGGCCGGAGCCGGCCCGAACTCCCCGAGCGCGGCGCGCGCCTGGGAGATCCGGATCGCCTCCATGGTCATGTCGTGGCGCATCTCCGAACGGCTCCAGGCCCGCTCGGCAAGCTCCCACATCGTCGTCAGATGGACGGGATTGGTCCCGGTCACCTCGGCCAGCGCCACGATCGCGCCCTTGGGCGCGAGCAGCCGGCCGTTCAGATACCGCTCCCAGGACGTCTTGCTGTACCCGGTCCGGTCGGACACGGCAGCGATGCTCAGTCCGCTGCGGTCGACGAGCCGGCGCAGCTGGCTGGCGAACTCCCTGACCTGCGGATCGAGTTCATCCGGCAAGGCCCTCCAACGAGGCATTGCTACCCCCCTCTTCCCCCCGTACGTGCTGGTCTTTTCCCGCGCGTGAAGCCCTCTGCCGAGTCCCGATCCGGGCATCTACAGGGATGCACCCAGTCAGGATCTCAGTTCCCGGGATGGGGGCGCGCGGGAGCATTCGGGCCTGTGGGCATGCACCGTTGCACGCCCGCTGGTCTGCGGTCCAGTGTCCCACCGACTTCCCTCACGGCCGACGAGACGGCCCGGTCGGTGCGCGGGACGTCCCGGAGCGTCCCGATTGGCCACGATATCGATGGTCTCGGGGGTGATCGACGCACATCCTCGAACTTGTCAATACATCGATACGCGGGGAACACATGCACGGTCTCGTGCGTCACTCGCGTCTTCAGGGGGGTCACACGCACACCAGGAGCAGCTCGGATCGTCGACCGCGCACCGCCACCGGTCCGCCAGGTTATCGACGGAAGGGGTGGCGTGTACGGCGTACTTGCCAGTCCGCTCTCCGCATGCAAGCCGTCCCGGAACCGTCACCTTCGTGCCACAGGCATCCGGCGCCCGTTGAAGGCTCCCGCCTGCGTCCCGGACCCTGGACGCAGGCGGCGCCCCTCCGGATCCGGGGGATTGGACGGGCGCCGCTCCCGGCCCCCGAGGGGGCCCCGAACCCCTCGGCTTCACCGGCCACCCCGTACGAGACCGAAGCGGAGCGCCTACGTGCGGATGGTGAAGTGCAGCGTGTCGTCCAGGAACGGCAGTTCCAGCCACGGATCGGGCTGCGCCATCAGCGCGAGCAGCGCGATGATCAGCCCGAGGCCCCCGTACGTGACCAGGTCCGTGAACCGGGACCGAACGGCGAGCATGCCCACGTCCGGGAGCACCCACCGCATGGCGGCGCCGGCGAGCAGCGCGAGGCCGACCAGCAGGGTGCCGGCCTTGAACGCGTCCAGCGCGGTCAGCAGGAGACCGAGTCCGACCAGGCCGGTGACCCCGAGGATCGGCCACTGCCGTACCGGCGCGGGCGCGTCACGGGGGGCCGCCCTGCCGCCGCCCTCGGGCCGCGCGGTGTCCCGCGTGAACAACGGGAAGCGCCGTGTGACACGCCGGGGCCGCCCGTCGGGTCCGGGCGCGCTGACGGCGTCCCGGACGGTGAGCTCGTCCTCGCCACCACCGGCGCCACTGCCGGCATCGCCGTCACTGCCGGCATCGCCGCCGTCGTCGCCACCGGCTTCGGCCTCGGCTGAGGCGTCGGCCCCGGCTGAGGCATCAGTCCCGGCCGGGGTATCCGTCCCGGCCGCAGCCGCAGCCCTCTCGGTCACGACCTCGGTCTCAGCCTCACCGCCGACGCCGACGCCGACGTCGGCCTCGGCCTCGGCCTCGGCCTCGGCCTCGGTCGCAGGATCGGCCTCGGTCGCAGGATCGGCCTCAGGGTCGGCCGAAGCCACGCCCCCGGCCGGAGCGACAGCGTCCCGCTCCGCGGGCACCCCCCGCTCAGCCGGCACTGCGTTCCGCCGCCTCGACCACGTTGACCAGGAGCTGGGCGCGGGTCATCGGGCCCACCCCGCCCGGGTTGGGCGAGATCCATCCGGCGACCTCGGCCACACCGGGATGTACGTCGCCCTTGATCTTGCCGTCCGCGCCGCGGGAGACGCCGACGTCGAGGACGGCCGCTCCCGGCTTCACGTCCTCGGGGCGGATCAGGTGCGCGGAGCCCGCCGCGGCCACGATGATGTCGGCCCGCCGCAGGTGCGCGGCCAGGTCACGCGTACCGGTGTGGCACTGCGTCACCGTCGCGTTCTCCGAGCGCCGCGTGAGCAGCAGCGGCATCGACCGGCCGATGGTCACACCGCGGCCCACGACCACGACCTCGGCACCCTTGATCTCCACCCCGTACCGGCGGAGCAGCGTGAGGACGCCGTTCGGCGTGCAGGGCAGCGGGGCCGGCTCGTTCAGGACGAGACGGCCGAGGTTCATCGGGTGGAGCCCGTCCGCGTCCTTGTCCGGGTCCATCAGTTCGAGGACGCGGTTCTCGTCGATGCCCCTGGGCAGCGGCAGCTGGACGATGTACCCGGTGCAGGCCGGGTCCTCGTTGAGTTCACGGACGACCGCCTCGATCTCCTCCTGCGTGGCGGTCGCGGGCAGTTCACGCTGGATGGAGGCGATGCCGACCTGGGCGCAGTCGCGGTGCTTGCCCGCGACGTACTTCTGGCTGCCGGGGTCGTCACCCACCAGGACGGTGCCGAGTCCGGGCGTGACGCCCTTCTCCTTCAGAGCCGCCACGCGGACGGTCAGATCGGACTTGATCGCGGCTGCGGTGGCCTTGCCATCGAGAATCTGGGCGGTCATGGACCCATCCTCGCGGATGACCGGCCCCAGGTTCCAATCAGGCCCCGGATCGGGCGCTCCCGCCGGTGTCCGCCGTGGTCAGCGATGTTGCACTTGCACAACTCCTCCAGGCTGCGGCTGGACAAGGAGGCCGGGCTTTTAGACCATAAGCCGCGCAGTGTCGCGGGCAGTGCAGGGGGACGGACCGCAAGCCGCTCGACCTTTTCCTCCGTACCGCCGCGTCGTCCCCGCACCACCAACGGAGGAACCGTCATGAGCTTCGGCGACCCGAACAACCCGTACGGGCAGCAGCCGCCGCAGGGCCCGTACGGGCAGCAGCCGCCGCCGCAGGGGGGACAGCCGCCGTACGGCTACCCGCAGCAGCCCGGCCAGCCCGGTTACGGCTACCCGCAGCAGGCCCCGCAGGGTGTGCCGCCGCAGGCGGGTTACGGCTATCCGCAGCAGCCCGGCCAGCAGTACCCCGGATACCCCGACCCCCAGCAGCAGATGTACGGCGGCAGGCCCCCGTACGCCCACTGGGGCCTGCGGTTCCTCGCGACGCTGGTGGACGGGCTCGTCCTCATGGTCGCCTACGTCCCGATGGTGATCGGGGCGGCCATCGGCAGCGACTCGTCGAGGGTGATCTTCAGCCTGATCAGTCTCGTCGCCATCATCGGCGTGGCCGTCTGGATGCTGGTCCAGGAGGGCAGGACCGGCCAGACCGTCGGCAAGAAGGCCCTCGGCATCCGCCTGCTGCGGGAGGCCGACGGTCAGCCGCTCGGCGTCGGCATGGCGTTCGTCCGCCGTCTCGCGCACTTCCTCGACAGCGTCGCCTGCTACCTCGGCTGGCTGTGGCCGCTGTGGGACGCCAAGAAGCAGACGTTCGCCGACAAGGTGTGCAGCTCGGTCGTCGTCAAGGGCTGACACCCCGCAGGCGTCTGCCTCATGGGCGTACGCCTCATGGACGTCAGCTTCGTAGCGTCTCCACGAGCGCCGTCCGTACGGACCAAGGGCCGTGTCCCACCCGCGAGGGGGACACGGCCCTGGTGCGTTCGCCCCGGCGCCGGCGACGAGGTGCCGCCGGACGAGGTGCCGCTAGTGGAAGAAGTGCCGCGTCCCCGTGAAGTACATGGTGACACCGGCCTTCTTCGCCGCCTCGACCACCAGCTCGTCACGGACCGAACCACCGGGCTGGACCACTGCCTTGACGCCGGCCGCGGTCAGGATCTCCAGGCCGTCGGGGAAGGGGAAGAAGGCGTCCGAGGCGGCGAAGGCACCCCGGGCACGCTCGGCGCCCGCCCGCTCGACCGCGAGCTTGGCGGAGTCGACGCGGTTGACCTGGCCCATGCCGACACCGACGGAGGCGCCGTCCTTGGCGAGGAGGATCGCGTTGGACTTGACGGCTCGGCAGGCCCGCCAGGCGAACGCCAGCTCGTCCAGGTCGCCCTGCGAGAGGGGCTCGCCGGTCGCCAGCGTCCAGGAGGACGGGTCGTCGCCGTCGGCCTGCAGACGGTCGGTGACCTGGAGGAGCCGGCCGCCGTCGATCTGCTTCTCCTCGACCTGCGAGGACGGAGCCCGGTCGGCGCGCAGCACGCGGATGTTCTTCTTCTTGGCGAGGGCCTCCAGCGCGCCCTCCTCGTACGCGGGCGCGACGATGACCTCGGTGAAGATCTCGGCGACCTGCTCCGCCATCTCCTTGGAGACCGGGCGGTTGACGGCGATCACGCCGCCGAACGCCGACAGCGGGTCGCAGGCGTGCGCCTTGCGGTGCGCCTCGGCGACGTCCGCGCCGACCGCGATGCCGCACGGGTTGGCGTGCTTGATGATCGCGACGCACGGGTCGGCGTGGTCGTACGCGGCACGGCGCGCGGCGTCCGTGTCCGTGTAGTTGTTGTACGACATCTCCTTGCCGTGCAGCTGCTCGGCGTCGGCCAGGCCGCCGCCCGACGCGTCCACGTACAGCGCGGCGCCCTGGTGCGGGTTCTCGCCGTAGCGCAGGGTGCTGCGCTTCTCGAAGGTCGAGCCGATGAACTCGGGGAAGCCCGACGCGTCGGCGGGCGCGTACGAACCGGCGAACCAGGAGGCGACCGCCACGTCGTACGCGGCGGTGTGCTGGAACGCCTCGGCCGCGAGCCGCTTGCGGGCGTGCAGGTCGAAGCCGCCGTCCCGGACCGCGGAGAGCACGTCGGCGTACCGCCCGGGGCTGGTGACCACGGAGACGGACGGGTGGTTCTTGGCGGCGGCGCGGACCATCGAGGGACCGCCGATGTCGATCTGCTCGACGCACTCGTCGGGGGTGGCGCCGGAGGCGACGGTCTCCCGGAAGGGGTACAGGTTCACGACGACCAGCTGGAACGGTTCCACGCCCAGCTCGGCCAGCTGCCGTACGTGGTCCTCCAGCCGCAGGTCGGCGAGGATGCCCGCGTGCACGCGCGGATGCAGCGTCTTGACCCGGCCGTCCAGGCACTCGGGGAAGCCGGTGAGCTCCTCGACCTTGGTGACCGGGACCCCGGCGGCGGCGATCCTCGCGGCGGTGGAGCCGGTGGAGACCAGCTCGACGCCGGCCGCGTGCAGACCGCGGGCGAGCTCCTCGAGCCCGGTCTTGTCGTACACGCTGACGAGCGCGCGCCGGATGACCCGCTTGCTGCTCTCGGCCGTGTCTGTGCTGCCGGCGCTGCCTGCGCTGCCTGTGCTGTCGGCGGTCACTGGATAACTACCTTTCGTCCCTCGATGCGATAGCCGTTGCGGGCGAGCCGCCCCACGACATCGACGAGCAGCTTTCGCTCGACTTCCTTGATGCGCTCATGGAGAGCGGACCCATCGTCCGCGTAGTCCTCGTTCCGGACCTCGACCACGCCCTGGGCGATGATCGGGCCGGTGTCGACGCCGTCGTCGACGAAGTGGACGGTGCACCCGGTGACCTTCGCGCCGTACGCGAGGGCGTCGCGGACGCCGTGCGCCCCCGCGAAACTGGGCAGCAGGGCGGGATGGGTGTTGACGAACCGGCCGCCGAAGCGGGCCAGGAACTCCTTGCCCACGATCTTCATGAAACCGGCCGACACGACGAGGTCCGGCGCGTACGCCGCGGTGGCCTCGGCCAGTGCCGCGTCCCACTCGTCCCGGGTCCCGTAGTCCCTGACCCGGCGGACGAAGGTCGGCAGCCCGGCGCGCTCGGCGCGCTCCAGGCCGGCGATGCCCTCGCGGTCCGCGCCGACCGCGACGATCTCGGCCCCGTAGGCGGCCGCTCCCTGCGACGCGACCGCGTCGAGGAGGGCCTGCAGATTCGTACCTGATCCGGAGACCAGCACGACGAGGCGCTTGGCCTTGGCCACGGCGGGGCCCTTTCTCGGGGAGTGCCTTTGTACGGTCGTACGAATGCTTCGCGCCCCCGGATACGGGGAAGTCTACGAAGCGGCCGACCGCCGGCAACGATACCGGCACACGGGGCGGCCCCCACGGGACGGGGGCGTGGCCGGAAGGTAGCGTCTGGGGAGGACCCGCCCCGGAAGACGGTCCGTGCGGGGGAACGCCTTTCGCGTACGGGACGTTGACCTGGACAGGCACGCGTGTCCGGGAAGCGACCCCCGGACGCGTGACCCGCTCCGTCGACGGCGGCCCGCCGAACGGCACCGCACACGACCACCGACGCCACCGACAGCGCCACCGCCGGACAGCACCGCCGGACACCACCAGCCGGATACCACCAAGGGGAAGACGCACACCTGATGCCGGACCGAAGTCTCCGACGCCCCCAGCTCCTGCTGCGCGAGCGGCGCCCCTCTCCCACTCCGCCGCGGGAGAGCGACGACGTGCCCGAGGGCGGGCAGGGCTCCTCGGGCGGCCAGGACGCCGCGGGTGGCCAGAGCGCCGCGGGTGGCCCGGGCTCCGCAGGTGGCCAGGGCTCGGATGCGCCGGCTTCCGGGGAGCGCCCCGAGCCGCCCCGGGCGCCGGGGACCCCCTCGGACGACAACCCCTTCGCCCCGCCCCCGGAGGGCACCCCCGACCGGCCGTGGCAGCCCCGGCAGCCCACGGGCGGCCAGGACCAGGAGGGCGGGAGCGGCCGACACGACGGCGGCTCCTCCTGGGGCAGCCAGTGGAGCGACCGGCAGCCGGGGCCCGCGCAGGGCGGCCGCTTCGGCGACAAGCCCGGCTCCACGGGCGGCCCCGGCGGGCAGGGTGGTCCGGAAGGGCCCGGCGGCCCCGGTTCCGGTACGCGCTGGGACCCGACCGACCCCGTACAGCGGCGCGCCAGGTACGCACTGCTGTCCGGCATGTGGGCGTTCTTCTTCGCCCTCTTCGCCTGGCCGTACGTGGCACTGCTGCTCGGCTCGCTGGCCCTCTACTGGGCGATCAGCTCCCTGCGCACCAAGCCGCGTTCCCCGGACCCGGACGTCCCGGCGCCTGCCGCCCAGAGTTCGAGGCCCCAGACGACCGCGGCGATCAGCGGCCTGGTCACGGCGTCCCTCGCGCTCGTGCTGGTGGCGACGACGTTCACGGCGCAGCTCGTATACCGCGACTACTACACCTGTGTGAACGACTCCCTCACCCACACGGCGGAGAAGTCCTGCGACGACCTGCTGCCGGAGCAGTTGCAGAGCCTGCTGGGGACGCGCTGACCCGTCGGGCCGACCGTCACTCCGGCGGGTCGACGGGCTCGGACGCCTTCTTCAGCGCCTCCTGCCGGGTCTCACGCGAGAGGTCGTCGTACCAGAGGGAACCGGCGGGGTCGGAGAGCGGCAGGAAGTCGTACGGCTCGGAATCGGGGTCGAAGGCGGGATCGAAGGCGGGGTCGAAGGCGGGGTCCGAGGCCTCGTCGGGGTCGAGCGCGGAAGCGGTGCCGGGGGCGGGGGCGGGGCTCGCGCGGCGCCCCACAGGCCCGTGGGACGTAGGCCCGTGGGACATGGGGCCGTGGGACGTGGGGCCGTCCGACAGGAACTCGTAGACCGACTGCTCCTCGGCCTGCCGGCCCCGGGGCACCCGTCCGGCGCCCGGCCGCCCGTGCACCTTGTGCCGCCGGTCCCGGAGTCCCCGTACCCAGGTCCCCCGCGCCCAGGGCCCCCGTACCCAGGACCCGCGTGCTCGGGGCGGCTGTTCCCCGGGCGGCTGGTCGTCACCGGCGCGCCTCCACGGCATCCGGCTCCAGAAGCCGCGCACGCCGGACGGCTCCGCGCCGGCCGCCGTCGCACTCCGCGTCCGAGGCCGCGGCTCGCGCAGGCGCCACGCGCGCAGGGCCAGGCCCGCCGGCAGGCACACCGCCGCGGTCCAGCCCGCCGCGGCCGGTCCCGTCCGCCACCAGACGGGGCCGAAGTCGGCGAGTGCGGCCACCCCGAGGGGCCCGCCCGCCAGGGCGGCGAGCACCGCGAGGGCCAGGCCGCACAGGAGCGCGGCGAGCGCCAGCGTCTCGGCGGTCCGCCGGCCCGACCAGGCCGCCGCGCGCCGGGCGGCCGCGGCGGCCGCCTCCTCCCCGGCCGCCGGCCCCGGTTTCACCCCGGCCCCCACCGTGAACCACGCCACCACCGCCCCGGCCACCAGCGGCACGGCTCCTGCCGCCCAGTGCAGGGGTGTGCCGGGGCCGGCGTCCGGGACGGCCGCCAGCAGGGGGAAGGGCGGCAGCCGTGAACCGGGGTCCGACAGGAGCGGCCCCGCCGCGTGCCCCGCGCCGAGCGTGAACCCGGGGCCAAGGGCGTAGGCGGCCCCCCACACCGCCGCGTTCGGTACGAGGGCCAGCGCCAGCAGGAGCACCGTGAACCGTCCCGACCAACTGTCCGTGAGCTGCAGGAACGACTGCCGCGCCGCACCCCCGTGCCACACCAGCGAGGCGCCGACCAGCACGGCCCCGCCGCCCACGAGCGCGGCGGCCCCGGCGGCGGCGGCCCGCGCGGCGGCCGGGAGCCGGGACCCGGCGGTCAGGGGGACGAGCGGCAGGCCGTCGAGGGCCCGGCGCAGGGACGGCGGCAGCGGCCCGGACGGCCGCCCGTACGCCGTCCAGACGCCCACCCCCGTCGCGGCCACCACGAGCAGCGGCGGCCACAGGACGACGGACGTCCACGAGGGGCACGGCTCACCGCCCGAGGCGTACACCGCGGCGGCGGCGCCGACCGCCAGGTAGCCCAGGACGGCACCGGCCCACGCCGTCCGGGCGGGGGGCGGCACCGAGGTGCCGTCGCCGTCCGCCGCGTCGCGCCCCGCCCGGTGCAGCAGCCACACCGGCAGCGTCACCAGGAGCAGCGGGGTCACCCCGATGGGTGCGGGTACGCCGGACAAGGTGTCGTTGCGGACGAGTTCGGCGCCGTGTGCCAGCAGCCACAGCGCGGCGGCGAGGTGCAGCGCCGCGTGGGGGCCGCTGTCCGGGTAGGGGGAGCTGATCCACAGGACCGTCACGAGGACGGCGAACGCCCCCAGCCCCAGGCCCGCCGCCAGCGCCCCGCCCAGCAGACCGGTGGCCGGTCCGGGCGACCTCTTCCGCAGCCGGGCGAGGCGGGGCGGCAACGACGGGCTGCGGTCCGGGCTTCGATCCGTCATCTGGGTCACCCGGCCATGCTCCCAACGACACGCGCTTTCCCGTCGTAACAGGCGAACCTCGGATGTGTCGCTCAATATACGTTTTATGTGCTTTTACGTACGGAAGGGTGTCCGGTGACGCAGACAGCTGCCCCCGCCGATACCGGCGCCGCCGACCCGTCGCCCGGCGCCGCGGCACCCGCCGGCACGCTGCCGCCCGCCGACACGCTGACGCCCGCTCAGGCCTTCGACGCCCTCTACGCGTTCGCCGCCCCCGCCCTCCTACGGCAGGCGTATCTCCTCACCGGGCGGCGCGAGCTGGCGCGGGAGTCCGTGGAGCGGGCCTTCCAACTGGCGTGGCAGCGCTGGCCCGAGGTGGCGGTCGACCGTGACCCGGCGGGCTGGGTGCGTGCGGCGGCGTACGAGTACGCGATGTCCCCCTGGCACCGGCTGCGGCTGCGCCACCGGGTCCCGGAACCGCCGCCCGCCGCCCTGGACGACCGCCGGCTGCTGAACGTACTGACGGGTCTGCCGCCCGCGTACCGGCGGACCCTGCTCCTCCACGACGGGCTCGGTCTCGGGCTGCCCGAGACCGCGGCCGAGACGGAGGCGAGCACTCCGGCGGCGGCGAACCGGCTGCTGTACGCGCGCGCCACCATCGCCGCGCGCCTCCCCGAGCTGGCCGAGAAGGACGAGCTCCAAAAGCGGCTCGAGGAGCTGGGCGGCACGGAACGGCTGCGGACCGCCCTGAAGCCCGCCGTCGTGCGCACGGGCGGCGAACGCCGGGCCCGCCACTGGACCCGCGCGGCCGTCGCCCTGACGGTGCTGGTCATCGGTTCGACCGCGTTCACGCTGCACCGCGCGCCCGACCACTACGAGGCCCCGCAGGCGCCGGCCACGACGGTGCCCGGGGTTCCGCCGCGCTCCGGCCCCGCCCCGCTGTCGGTGCAGGACCTGCAACTGCGCGCCAAACTGAACGGCATGTTCGGCGAGGGGCCGCAGAGGCTCCTGCCGCAACCGCGCTGAGAACCGCCCGGCGACGCGGACGGGCCCGCACCCCCGTGAGGGTGCGGGCCCGTCCGCGTACGACGAACGGCGAACCACGGACAGTGGCGCCGCCGAGTCAGCCGGCGAGGATGGCGCGGGCCAGCTTCGCGGTCTCGGTCGGCGTCTTGCCGACCTTGACACCGGCGGCCTCCAGGGCCTCCTTCTTCGCGGCGGCCGTGCCGGAGGAGCCGGAGACGATGGCGCCGGCGTGGCCCATGGTCTTGCCCTCGGGCGCGGTGAAGCCCGCGACGTAGCCGACGACCGGCTTGGTCACGTTCTTCGCGATGTAGTCCGCCGCACGCTCCTCGGCGTCGCCGCCGATCTCACCGATCATGACGATCAGGTCGGTGTCGGGGTCGGCCTCGAACGCGGCGAGCGCGTCGATGTGCGTCGTGCCGATGACCGGGTCGCCACCGATGCCGACGGCCGACGAGAAGCCGATGTCCCGCAGCTCGTACATCATCTGGTACGTCAGCGTGCCGGACTTCGAGACCAGGCCGATACGGCCCGGCTTCGTGATGTCGCCCGGGATGATGCCGGCGTTGGACTGGCCCGGCGTGATGAGACCGGGGCAGTTCGGGCCGATGATGCGGGTCTTGTTGCCCTTCGACTTCGCGTACGCCCAGAAGGCGGCGGAGTCGTGGACGGCGATGCCCTCGGTGATGACGACCGCGAGGGGGATCTCGGCGTCGATGGCCTCGACGACGGCGGCCTTGGAGAAGGCCGGCGGCACGAAGAGGACGGACACGTTGGCGCCCGTCTTCTCGATGGCCTCGGCCACCGTGCCGAAGACGGGGATGTCGGTGCCGTCGAAGTCGACCGAGGTGCCGGCCTTGCGCGGGTTCACGCCGCCGACGATGTTGGTGCCGTCGGCGAGCATCAGCTTGGTGTGCTTCATGCCCGTGGCACCGGTCATGCCCTGGACGATGACCTTGCTGTCCTTGTTGAGGAAGATAGCCATGGCTGTTCTGTCCCTCGTCCCTTACTTCGCGGCCGCGAGCTCGGCGGCCTTGTCGGCCGCGCCGTCCATGGTGTCCACGCGCTGCACCAGCGGGTGGTTGGCGTCGGAGAGGATCTTGCGACCCAGCTCGGCGTTGTTGCCGTCGAGACGCACGACCAGCGGCTTGGTGACTTCCTCGCCCTTGTCGGCGAGCAGCTGCAGCGCCTGGACGATGCCATTGGCGACCTCGTCACAGGCGGTGATGCCACCGAAGACGTTGACGAAGACGGACTTGACGTCCGGGTCCCCGAGGATGATCTCCAGGCCGTTCGCCATGACCGCGGCCGAGGCGCCGCCGCCGATGTCGAGGAAGTTGGCCGGCTTCACGCCGCCGTGGGCCTCACCGGCGTACGCGACGACGTCGAGGGTGCTCATGACGAGACCCGCGCCGTTGCCGATGATGCCGACCTCGCCGTCGAGCTTGACGTAGTTGAGGTTCTTCGCCTTGGCGGCGGCCTCCAGCGGGTTGGCCGCGTCCTTGTCCTCGAGCGCCGCGTGGTCCGCCTGGCGGAACTCGGCGTTCTCGTCCAGGGAGACCTTGCCGTCCAGCGCCAGGACGTCACCGGAGGCGACCTTGGCGAGGGGGTTGACCTCCAGGAGGAGCGCGTCCTCGGCGACGAAGGTCTCCCACAGGGTCACGAGGATCTCGGCGACCTTCTCGGCCACCTCGGCCGGGAACTTCGCCTGGGCCACGATCTCGCGGGCCTTCTCGATCGAAACGCCCTCGACGGCGTCGACCGGGACCTTCGCGAGGGCCTCGGGGGTCTTCTCCGCGACCTCCTCGATGTCCATGCCGCCCTGTACGGACGCCATGGCGAGGAAGGTGCGGTTCGTGCGGTCGAGGAGGTACGAGACGTAGTACTCCTCGAGGATCTCCGGAGCCGTCTCGGCGATCATCACCTTGTGGACCGTGTGGCCCTTGATGTCCATGCCGAGGATGTCCGTCGCGCGGGCGACGGCCTCGTCCGGGGTGGCGGCCAGCTTCACGCCGCCGGCCTTGCCGCGGCCACCGACCTTGACCTGCGCCTTGACGACGGACTTGCCGCCAAGTCGCTCGGTCGCCGCGCGCGCTCCTTCAGGCGTGTCGATGACTTCACCGGCCAGCACCGGTACACCGTGCTTGGCGAAGAGGTCCCTCGCCTGGTACTCGAACAGGTCCACGCGCGTCCGTCCCTATCAGGTAATTCGCGGTTCGTTGTCTGCGTGGGCGTGCCGCGAGGGCAACGTGACTGCGCGGTCACAAGGAGGGCGTGAGCACGGTGGCCGGCACGCGGCATGTCCGCCTCGCAGGTTATCCCCGCAGGCGGCGGGCCCGTAAATCGCAGATCACACCTGGGCGGTGATTACGGTCACAGAATGCCAGGCGCAGGGCCTGTCCGGAGTTGTGATCCGGGCCGGGGAGCGGGGTGTGGTGCGTGCGATCGCAAGGCGCCGAAGGGTCCCCGTGGCGGAGCCACCAGGGCGTTGCCCTGAGGGCCTCACCAGGCTGGGGTTTGCCTGGTGAGGCCCTCGATCAGCCCCTGAGACCTGCCTCAGGGGCGTGGAACGGCCGGTCCTCACCCCAATGAGGACCGGCCGCCCCGGCCGCAGGGTTCCCGGCCACACGGACCGAACGGCTTCCGGCCGTACGGGGCCTGCGCCCTGCGGAGTCCTGGAACGGGCGAGCCGGTCACGTCCCGGATGCCACGGCCGCCACGGCCGCCACGGACGCCACGGACGCCACGGACGCCACGGCCAGCCTCACGAGGAACGGCCGGATGTCACCGGGTGCGTCCGGCGCGCCACGTATGCCGCGAACGGGTTTCCGGCGGCCTCGCCGACCGAACGGATGGACGGCGACGGTCGGACGGACGGGCTGGCGGGCGGGCTGGCGGGCTGGCGGGTGTTCACGCGGGCGGGCGGGAACATGACGGCAGGGTCTAGCCGGGGGACGCCGGGATGTCCCGGTGCCGGTCCCGGGTCGCGGACGTGGCGGGGTCCGCGGCGATGGCGGGTACCGACGTCGGCCGGATTCCCTCGTTCGGCGTCACGGCCTGCGGGTCGCCGTGCCTCGGCGATCCGCCGTCGACCGCGCTGCGGTTCCGCAACGCGCCCGAGGGGTCACCGTCGGGAACCCGGTGCACGGGCGCCTGCGCGATCCGTGCGACCGCGGAGGTCTGCGTGTGCGTGTGCGCGTACGCGTGGTCGCGCACGGCGTCGCCGGCCGCCCCGGGACCGCCGGCGGACCGCGGCCCGAACACCACCGCCCCGCCCGCGCCACGTGACGGCTTCCCGGCCGGCCGGCTCCCGGCCTCCCGCGTCCCGCCCGGCTGCTTCCGGGCCGGCTGCTTCCGGGCCGTCCGCTCCCCGGCCGCTTGGTGCACAGCAGCCGCGCCGCCCGGCTGCTGCGGCTCCGCCGTACCGGCCGGCAGTGTCCGGGCGGGTACCTCGGGCAGTGCCGGTAGAGGCGGCAGCGTCGGCAGGACCGGCAGGACCGGCGGCGGGACGGGCTGTCCGGTGATCCCTGCGGCGATCTGATCCGCCAGATCACCGACGGGCCGTACGACCTGTTCCGTCCGTTCCGTGACCGGCCGGACGACCTGTTCCGTGACCGGCCGGACGATGTCATGGACCCCGCCGGTCACGGGTGGGATCACCACCGGAGCCGACGCGGCACCGTCCGCCGCATGGGACCGCTCCCCGCAGAGGAGTCCCAGCACGAACAACCCGCCCACCAGCAGCGCCAGTTGCAGCACACGCCGCCCTGCCGTCCCGCGCGTCACACGCGTGGCGGCACCGGGCGACGCGGCTGACAGGGCCAAGGCGGGGAACCTCCCGTACGGAGGGGCGGGACAGAGCGGGACAGAGCAGGACGGGGCGGAGAGGAGCGAAAGGGGGCGCGGCCATGACGCTGCACGCCCCGAGAGCCCGCCGATCCTCGCACGGGACTCCCGAGGTCGCGCAAGCCCCCTGTTACCGATGGATACGCATGTCCGCTTTTTCCATCGCCGCTACCGCCCGGGGCTCCCCGCGTCCGCGTCCGGTATCGGCAGGGGGCGCTTCTCGATCGCCGCCGCCATGACCTCCGGGAAGAGGTCGGGCGTACAGGCGAACGCCGGTGCGCCCAGCCCCGCGAGGGCCGCCGCATGCTCCCGGTCGTACGCGGGAGTCCCCTCGTCGGACAGCGCCAGCAGCGTCACGAACTGCACCCCCGACGCCTTCATCGCCGCGACCCGCTTCAGCATCTCGTTGCGGATGCCTCCTTCGTAGAGGTCGCTGATGAGCACGACCACGGTGTCGGCGGGGCGTGTGATCTGCGATTGGCAGTACGCGAGCGCCCTGTTGATGTCGGTGCCGCCGCCGAGCTGCGTACCGAAGAGGACGTCGACCGGGTCGTCGAGCTGGTCGGTGAGGTCCACGACGGCCGTGTCGAAGACGACGAGGCGCGTGTCGATCGACCGCATCGAGGCCAGGACCGCGCCGAACACCGACGCGTACACGACCGACGCCGCCATCGAGCCCGACTGGTCGATGCAGAGGACGACCTCCTTCTTCACGGACTGCGAGGCACGTCCGTAACCGATGAGCCGCTCCGGCACGATCGTGCGGTATTCCGGCAGGTAGTGCTTGAGGTTGGCCGCGATGGTGCGGTTCCAGTCGATGTCGTGGTGGCGCGGCCGGCTGATCCGCGCGCTGCGGTCCAGGGCTCCCGTGAGGGTCGCCCGGGTGCGGGTCGCGAGCCGCTTCTCCAGGTCGTCGACCACCTTGCGCACGACGGCCCGCGCCGTCTCCTTGGTCGTCTCGGGCATGGCCTTGTTCAGCGACAGCAGGGTGCCGACGAGGTGGACGTCGGCCTCCACGGCCTCCAGCATCTCCGGTTCGAGCAGCAGGGCGGACAGGCCCAGGCGGTCGATGGCGTCCCGCTGCATGACCTGGACGACGGAGGACGGGAAGTAGGTCCGGATGTCGCCCAGCCACCGGGCGACCGACGGGGCGGACGCGCCGAGCCCGGCCGAACGGTCCTGCCCCGCCCGCGCCCTGCCGCCCTGCCCCCTGCCGTACAGCGAGTCGAGCGCCCCGTCCATCGCGGCGTCCCGCCCGGTGAGCGTGCGGCCGGTGCCGTCCGCGTCCTCCCCGCCGAGCACGAGCCGCCAGCGCCGCAGCCGCTCGTCGGCGGCATCCCCCGCGCCGGCCCCCTCACCGGCACCGCCCTGATCGGCCGTCCCCGTATGCACGGCGGCCCCCGTGTCCACTGCGCCGGTACTCATCGGCTCGCCCCCACGAGGTCGTTGTCGGTCCGGTCCGCGTCGTCCAGCCCCAGCAGCAGGCGCAGCACCGGCAGGACGGCGTCGGCGCGGTCGGTGTCGAGACCGGACGCGAAGCCGGGACCGCCCGCGACGGTGGCCGCGGCGTCCCCGCGTGGTCCGGGTCCGCGCCGGACCAGTTCGCCGAGGGTGCGGCGCACCCCGGGCTCGTACGCGCAGAAGGTGCGGCGCAGCAGCGGCAGTACGTCGGTGAACGCGTCCCGGGGCACGCCGGTCAGCCAGGAGTCGACCAGCGCGAGCAGCCGTTCGTCGTGCACGAGCAGCATGCCGCCGCCGGATCCCCCGCCGACGAACCCCTCGATCCACGCCGCCGCGTCGCCGGGTGTGGTTCCGGGCGACAGGACGAGCCCCATGAGCCGGGCCGCCTCGTCCTGCTCCAGTGCCCCGTCGTCAAGGAGCAGCCGGACGGCCCGCCCCCGGACGACGCCCGGGACGGTGTCCCGTCCGCCGAGCGTGCCCAGCACGGAATGCCACCGGCCGCGTATGCCGGTGCGGGAGCCGTCCTCGCCGCCTTCCGCCAGCAGGCCCACCGCGCCGTGCACGGCGTCGACGTGCCCGCGCATCTCCTCGGCGGCCTCCGCGTCGAGCGCGGCGCACGCCGGGGGCAGCCCGACGAAGATGCGCTCGGCGAGGCCCGCGGCGACCTTGGCCAGGGCGTGCGTCCCCGTGCCCCGTACGTCGCCGTAGCGCAGGGAGCGGACGAGGGCGGGCAGTGCCTGGGCGAGGTGGCCCACGTCGGTGTCCAGGGCGGCGCGGTCGGCGAGGATCCGCATCACCACGGGGAGGGCTTCCGGGAGTTCGGCGAGGAGGCAGCGTTCGGCGAGGCCCGTGACGTCGGCCAGGGAACTCGCGCCGACGGCGTCCGACTCGGCCTTCGCGGTCGCGGCGGCGAGCACGGTCGTGCCCCACACCCCGGCCTCGGCGACCCGCACCGCGAGCTCCGGCTCCCAGCGCAGCCGCCAGGTCTCGCGGAACGTACCGGTGCTGCCGCGGGACACGACCGGTTCCCCCCACGCGATGCCGAGGAGGCGCAGCCGGTGCAGGAGCCGGCTGCGGGCGCCGTCGGTCTCCTTGCGCAGGTCCAGCTCCAGCTCCCGCTCCGAGGCCTCCGGCTTGAGCCGCAGCCGTCGCTGGATCCGGGTGAGGTCGCGCTGCAGGGGCACCGCGGGCGCCGCCTCGGGCACCTCGCCCAGGACGTCGCCGACGACCAGCCGGTCGTGCACGAGGGCGAGCGGGACGTCCGAGCCCTCGCACATCACGGCCCGTACGGCGTCGGTGGTCTCGGTGAGGCCGGGCAGCGGCCGGCCGCGCATCGCCGCGAGCGTGTCGGCGAGCCGCACCGCCTCGATGACGTGCGCGGACGAGACGAGGCGGTCCTCGTCCCGCAGCAGCCCGGCCACCTTGGTCATCCAGCGCTCGACGGGCCGGTCCGCCACGGCGAACAGGTGCCCGTACCAGCCGGGCGAGTCGATGCCCGCCCCGTATCCGCTGAAGCGGGAGAGCCGCCGGTGGGTCCAGGGCACCCAGGTCATGTCGGTCTTCACCCTGGGCAGTCCCTTGAGCAGGGCGCGGTCGGCGGCGACGGTGGTGCGCCGCCGCAGCGCGGGCACGTGCCAGGCGCCGCACACCACGGCCACGTCGTCCGCGAACTCCCGCTGCGCCGCCCGCACCTGCAGGCGCATGTGGGCCTCGCGCACGAGGTCCCGGTCGTGTCCCCCCGCCCCGTAGACCTCCCGCAGCGCCTCCATGGCCTCGCCGAGCGCCTCGAACGGGGCGAACGCGTCCCCTCCGTGGGTCCCCCGGTGTTCGACGACGTCCTCCCACCACCGCTCGGGGTCGTCGTACCCGGCCGTCTCGGCGAGCACGGCGAGCGGGTCGATCCGTACGGCCTCGGCGGGGGCGGGGCCGGGAGCGTCCGGCTCTTCCGCGTCCTCCCGCGCCCCCTCCTTCTCGTCCTGCTTCCCGTTCTCCTCTTCCCCACGGCCCCAGGCGAGGGTGTGCGTGGCGGGGAGGTCGATGAAACGGGCCGGCACCTCGTGCTCCAGGGCCCAGCGGATGGCCACCCACTCCGGTGAGAACTCGGCGAACGGCCAGAACGCCGACCGTCCCGGCTCGTCCACGACGTGCGCGAGGAGCGCGACGGGCGGCCGCATGTCCTCCTCGGCGGCCAGCGCGATCAGCGCGTCGGCCTCCGGCGGGCCTTCGAGGAGCACCACGCGCGGGCGCGCCGCGTCGAGCGCCGCCCGCACGGCCCGCGCCGAGCCCGGCCCGTGGTGGCGCACCCCGAGCAGCAGGGGCCCGGGCGCCCGGCGGGACCCACCCATCGCCACATCCCCGCTCTCCGTGTCGTCCTCGTTCACGCGCTCACCTCCCTGCACGCCCGGTAGAAGTCCTTCCAGCCGTCGCGCTCGCGGACGACCGCCTCCAGGTACTCCTGCCAGATGACCCGGTCGGCCGCCGGGTCGCGGACGACGGCACCGAGGATGCCCGCGGCCATGTCGCCCGCGCGCAGGACGCCGTCCCCGAAGTGCGCGGCCAGGGCGAGGCCGCTGGTGACGACGGAGATCGCCTCCGCGGTGGACAGCGTGCCGCTGGGCGACTTGAGCTTCGTACGCCCGTCGGTGGTGACGCCGTCGCGCAGCTCGCGGAAGACGGTGACGACGCGGCGGATCTCCTCGATGCCCTCGGGCACGGCGGGCAGGTCCAGGGAGCGGCCGATCTGGTCGACCCGGCGCGAGACGATCTCCACCTCGGCGTCGGCGCTCGCGGGCAGCGGCAGGACCACCGTGTTGAAGCGGCGGCGCAGGGCGCTGGAGAGGTCGTTCACCCCGCGGTCTCGGTCGTTGGCCGTCGCGATGAGGTTGAAGCCCCGCACGGCCTGCACCTCCGAGCCCAGCTCCGGTATGGGCAGGGTCTTCTCCGACAGGATCGTGATCAGCGTGTCCTGCACGTCGGCGGGGATACGGGTCAGTTCCTCGACGCGGGCGGTCATGCCCTCGGCCATCGCCCGCATCACCGGGCTGGGCACCAGCGCGTCCCGGCTCGGGCCGTGCGCGAGCAGCTGCGCGTAGTTCCAGCCGTACCGGATCGCCTCCTCCGGTGTGCCGGCCGTGCCCTGCACGAGGAGGGTGGAGTCCCCGCTGACCGCCGCGGCCAGGTGCTCGGACACCCAGGTCTTCGCCGTGCCGGGGACGCCGAGCAGGAGCAGGGCCCGGTCGGTGGCGAGCGTGGTGACGGCCACCTCGACGATGCGGCGCGGGCCCACGTACTTCGGCGTGATCACCGTGCCGTCCGGGAGCGTGCCGCCCAGCAGGTACGTCGCCACGGCCCACGGTGACATCCGCCAGCGGGCGGGCCGCGGCCGGTCGTCCTGGGCGGCCAGCGCGGCGAGCTCGGCGGCGAACGCGTCCTCGGCGTGCGGCCGCAGCTCCTCGCCCCTGTCCGGCACGGACGGGACCGAGGGCGTGAGCACGCCTTCGGACTGGTGGTGGTTCGGGTCGACGGACACGGACATGGAGCGGTCCCCCTTGCGGCTCGGCCGGTTCGGATCTGGTTCCACCGTGCACCACGCCACTGACAATCGGCCCTGACCTGCACAAACGCTCCCGTCGCAGGCGATTGTCAGTGGCGGGACCTACCTTCGGACACATGACTGAGCAGGGGGTGCGCTGGACCGCGGAGCAGGTGCTGGCACTGGCGCCTGACACCGCGTCACGCAAGGCGGGCAGCAAGCTCGGCGCGGCCGGACCGTGGTCCGAGGCGGGCAGTTCCGACGAGGGGACGGTGTGGGGCCTGTGCAGGGGAAGCGGCAGCAAGCCGTACCGGACGGTGATCGACGTCGCGGACTCCACCGGGCCCGCGTACAAGTGCAGTTGCCCGAGCCGCAAGTTCCCGTGCAAGCACGCGCTGGGGCTGCTGCTGCTCTGGGCCGGCGAGGACGGCTCGGTGCCGCGGGGGCAGGCGCCGGACTGGGCGGAGGAGTGGACCGAGGGCCGTCGCAAACGCGCGGACGACAAACGTGCGGCGGACGCGGCCGGTTCCCCGTCCCCGGGTGATCCGGAGGCGGCGCGCCGCAGGGCGGAGCGGCGGGCCGAGTGGATCACGGCGGGGGCGACGGAGCTGGAGCAGCGCCTGGCGGATCTGCTGCGCAGCGGCCTGGCCTCGGCGGAGCAGGCGGGGTACGGGCTGTGGGAGGAGACGGCGGCCCGCATGGTGGACGCGCAGGCGCCCGGTCTCGCCGCGCGGGTGCGGGAGTTGGGGGCGATACCGTCGTCCGGTCCCGGCTGGCCGGTGCGGCTGCTGGAGGAGTGCGCGCTGCTTCATCTCCTCGACCAGGGGTGGCTGCGCCGTGAGGGGCTGCCGGACGGTCTGGCCGCGACGGTCCGTTCCCGGATCGGGCTGCCCGCCTCGGCGGACGGTCCGCCGGTGCGCGACCAGTGGCTGGTCCTGGCCCAGTACGACACCGCGGACAGCCGCCTCACGACCCGCCGGGTCTGGTTGTACGGGGCCGGGTCGGGGCGCACGGTCCTGCTCCTCTCCTACGGGGCTGCCGGGCGTGCGCCGGAGCTGGCGCTGCCGGTCGGACTGGCGCTCGACGCGGAGGTGTCGGCGTATCCGGGTGCGGGGCAGGCGCGGGCGGCACTGGGCGAGCGGTTCGCGCCCGCGGCGCCCACGGAGTTCCGGCCGCCCGGGGTGGACGTGGCGCGGGCGGTGGCCGAGTACGGCGAGGCGCTGCGGGACGACCCGTGGCTGGAGTCCCGGCCGGTGACGCTCGGCCGGGTGGTGCCGGTCCCGGACGGCGAAGGCTGGCAGCTGGCGGACGCCGACGGGGAGCTGGCCCTGCCCCTCACCCCGGCCGCCGGGTCCCGTGCCGGCCTGTGGCGCCTGATCGCGCTCTCGGGCGGCGCGCCGGTGACGGTCTTCGGCGAGTGCGGCCACCTCGGTTTCTCCCCGCTGACGGCCTGGCCGCAGGGCCCGGGCGAGGCGGTGACCCTGTGCTGACGCGCCCGCCCTCCGGCTCCTTCGGCCCCGCCCGAATCTGCTCCGCACGGATCGACCTCCCCCGGAAGGGATGCTCATGACCAGTGCCCCTACCCCTGTCCCTGCTCCTGTCCCCGCCCCCGCTTCCGCACAGGCGCCCGGCGGGAGCCGCTGGGAGGAGCTCGTGACCGCGGCGCTGCTGGGGACCGCGCGCCGCGTGCCCACCGGGGTCCCGGCCGGCCGTGACGCGCCGACGGCGCTGCTGGACGCGGCGGCCGTGGAGACCGTGCGGCGCCGGGCCGGGATGCGGGCGGGCCGGGCGGCGGCCCGGATCGAGCCCGCGGCGCGGGACCCGCGCCCCGCGCTGCCGCCCGCGGCGGCGCGCAGACTGACGATGCTGCTGGCCGACCGGCCGGGAGCCGGCGGCGGCGGCCGCCGGGGCACGGCCCCCGACCTCATGGAGCTGCTGCCGCAGTGGCTCACCACGGCGAACGGGCACGGTTACGCGGCTCCCCCACAGGCACTGCCGGCCCTGCTGGACGCGGCCAGGGGCCGTACGGACCTGCGGCCGGCGGTGCTGGCGTTCGCGGGACCGCGCGCCCTGTGGCTGGCCCGGCTGAACACGGACTGGCGGTTCGCCCTGCGGGCGGCGCCGGGCGGCGGTGCGGCCCTGCCCGGACCCGAGGAGCCGGAGCGGATGCGGGAGTTGTGGGAGGAGGGGCTGTTCGCCGAGCGGGTCGCGCTGCTGTCCGCCGTACGGGCCCGGGACGCGGCGGCCGCGCGGGACCTGCTCAGCACGACGTGGGCGTCGGAGCGGGCCGAGGACCGGCTGATGTTCCTCGACTCGTTGCGGACCGGACTGTGCGGAGAGGACGAGCCGTTCCTTGAGCGGGCGTTGGCGGACCGGAGCCGCAATGTGCGCTCCACGGCGGCGGAGTTGCTGTCCGCGCTGCCCGGATCGGCGCTGGCCGGGCGGATGGCGGAGCGGGCGGGGGCGTGCGTCGCCGTCGACCATACGTACGGCACGCCGACGATAGCGGTGGAGACGCCGCACGAGTGCGATCCCGGCATGGAGCGGGACGGCGTGGTGGCCAAGGCCCCGGCCGGCCGGGGTGAACGGTCCTGGTGGCTGGGCCAGTTGGTGGAGGCGACCCCGCTCGGCACGTGGCCGGGGCGGCTCGGGGGACGTACGCCCGAGGAGATCGTGGCGCTGCCCGTGGCCGACGACTGGCGGGACGAACTGCATGCCGCGTGGTGCCGGGCGGCGGTGCGCCAGCGCGACCCCTCCTGGTCCAGGGCGCTGCTGGGGACACCGGCGGCGCCGGAGGCGGGCGGGCCGGGCGCGGTGTCCCTGGCCGAGCGGGCGAAGCTGCTGAGCACGCTGGAGGCCCCGGAGCGGGCCGGGTGGGTGGCGGGGTTCATCGCCGTGCACGGGCTGTCCGAGGCCTTCCAGCTGCTCGGGGTGTGCGCGGTGCCCTGGACAGGACCGCTGGGCGGGGCCGTGGTGGACGCGCTCAACATCGCGCGTGACGCGGGGAGTTATCCGTGGAGTTTCAGCGGTGTCATGGGGCTGGCCGAGCGCTGTCTGGATCCGGCGGAGGCCGTCCGCCTGGAAGCGCTGACCGCCGTCCCGGACGAAGCGGAGGACGCGGCCCCGGGCGCCGGAGGCTACTGGTCCGAATCCTTCCAGCGTCTCCTGACCACCCTGCGCCTGAGAGCCACGATGCAGTCCGAACTCACCCCGTCCTGACCGCGCACGTCGCCACCCGGGCCTTCGGACCTGGCCGCCGCGCGGACGTGGCAGCCCCGCGGACCTGTCCGCCGCCCCCGATCCGTACGCATCCGTACGCATCCGTACGCATCCGTACGCATCTGTACGCGTCCACACGCATTCGCACACATCCGCACCGGATGAACACACGTTGTCGCCGACATACCGCGACCGGCAGTTTCGCGGCGCGGACCAAGGGGGACATCACAGATGGGACAAATTCGCAGCGCACTCATCCCGCACACCGCGCCCATGGTGCGCAGGCGGGACGAGCGCAAGGGAAACCGTTACGAGGAATCCGCGCCTCCGCGCCGTCAGCCGCGCGACGGGGTGGTGCGGCACGTCGGCGACCGTACGACGACGGGCACCCCGTCACTCCACCGGTGCCACCCACGCCGCACGTGCAGCGTCAGTCTCCTCACCCACCGGCTTCCCACGAGGGCACACGGGGGACAGAGGGTTCCTCCCGTGCGCCGACAGGAGGTCGGCCATGAAGGTCACCAGGGCACTGCTGCCCCTTCTTCCACTCCGTCAGCACCTGCTCCCCACCAGACTGGCCGGACTCTCGCTGACCCTGCTGAAGGCGACGGCCCTGGAGATCGCGATCCTCGCCGGCCATCTCGTCCTCTACCCCTCGGGCATGACCCCGGAGCGCCGTCCGTCCCCGGTCCCACCCCAGTCCCTGGCCCACCTGCCCGACGCGGACCTCACCCCGGCCCCGGGTCCGGGCTCCACGGACGGCATCGCGGACGACGTCGCGAACGGCATGGCGGACACTCCCCGGCTGCCCACTCCGACCAGGCCCCCGGTGGTCCTGCTGCACGGCTTCATCGACAACCGCTCGGTCTTCGTGCTGCTGCGCCGCTCACTGGCCCAGCACGGCCGGCAGCAGATCGAGTCGCTCAACTACTCACCACTGACCTGCGACATACGGACCGCCGCCGAGTTGCTCGGCCGGCACATAGAGGAGATCTGCGAGCGCACCGGCCGCCAAGAGGTCGACATCGTCGGGCACAGTCTCGGCGGGCTGATCGCGCGCTACTACGTGCAGCGCCTGGGCGGTGATGTGCGCGTGCGGACCCTGGTCACCCTGGGCACACCGCACGCGGGCACCCGCGTCGTGCCGCTGGCGAACGCCCACCCGATCGTCCGCCAGATGCGTCCGGGCTCCGGCGTACTGCGGGAGTTGTGCGAGCCGGCCCCGCACTGCCGCACGCGGTTCGTGAGTTTCTGGAGCGACCTCGACCAGTTGATGGTCCCGTTGGAGACGGCGTGCATCGCGCACCCGGATCTGCTCGTGCAGAACGTACGGGTGAGCGGCATCGGACATCTCGCCCTGCCGGTGCATCCGGCGGTCGCGGCCGGCATCCGTCAGGCCCTGGACACCGAGGAGGAGACCGCCCGTGCCGCCGCCCATACCGGCGGCGGCCTCACGGTGGCGTGACCACGCAACTGAGTGACCACGTAACTGTGTGATCGCGTGGCCGCGAAACCGCGTGATTGTGTGGCCGCGAACCCGCGTAACCGGAACCTCGGGGCCTCCGCGGCCAGCTCCAGAAGCGTCGTTTCTTCGAACACTCATCGAACGCCAGGCCAAAGCTGTGCCCATGCACCGCCGAAAGGCGGCCGAATGCCCGTTTCCCGAGAGGAGGAAACCTGCTGAAGATTGTCGCGCCCGCATACCGCCGGGTACAGTCGCCGCACTGCTCTGCCAGCCCCTGTTGTCGAGGCGAAAGAGAAGTTGGTGAACGACCGTCACCCGTCGGGGACCGTTACTCCCCCGGCTCCGGCCCACGAGGCCGCCTCGGCGCACCATGCGTCCCATGGCGGGCAGGGGGCCCCGTACGGCGACTTCACCACGTACGACGCGTACCCCGCCACCGGTTTTGAAACCGCCGCCACCGGTTCTTACGACACGACGGGCGCGTACGACACGACCGGCGCCTACACGACGAACGCCTTCGCCTCCGATCCCCTCTTCGGCGACCTGCCCGGCAACGGAAACGGAACCGACGGCAACTGGGGCGGCGCGACCGGCAGTCACCAGACGCTGAACCACGACCCGTACGCGGCCCAGCACCACGCCGCCGCCTACGAGACCGGCAGCTACGACACGAGCGGTGTCTGGCAGGAGAACGGTTACCAGCAGCTCGGTGGAATCCCCGGGCAGGCCGCGGGCCACGACGGCACCGGGCAGTGGGACGCGAACGCCTGGCTGCAGGCCGAACAGGTCGACCCCACCCAGCAGTGGACCGCGCAGACCTTCGAGACGGGCACGTACGACGCCACCGCCTGGAACTCCGACGGCGGCGACCAGCACCAGACGCAGACCCGCACCGAACTCCACCCGCAGATCCATCCGCAGACTCACCCGCAGTCGCAGCCGCAGCAGCAGGCGGAGCACGAGTCGTACGACCGGCAGGTCCCGTTCGACCAGCAGGCGACCAGCACGTTCGAGCAGGTTCCGTACGAGGAACAGGGCACCGCGCAGGACGGGTTCGGCCACGCCGATCAGGCCGACGACGACCCCGCCGACGCGGACTCCGAGAACCACGCCCACGCCTACGCCGACGACGAGACCCCGCTGTTGGAGGGCGTCGAGGAGGTCGCTCCCGCCCCGGCCACGCGTACCGCGTCCCGCGCGGCGGGCCGTTCGGCCTCCCGCTCGCGCCGCCGCCCCCCGCCCAAGCGTTCCGCACTGCTGACGATCGCCGTGCCCTCGGCGTGCGTGATGGGTGTCGCCGGGATCGCCGCCGCGTCCGTGACCGGCGGCGAGAGCGGGGCCGAGGCCCGTACGACCGCCGCCGCGCCCGACACGAGCACCGTGCATCCGTCCGTCGCGAACAACAAGCTGGACACCCAGCTCGAGAACCTCTCCGCGGACGCGGGCGACTTCGCCGACCGGGCGAGCCGCACGCAGGAGCGTATCGACCTCAAGGCCCAGCAGGCCGCCGAGAAGCAGAAGGCGGCGGCGGACGCGGCCCGCAAGGAGCGGCTGCGCCCGAAGTTCGCGCTGCCGGTCGCGCGGCACGGGCTCAGCGCCTACTACGGCCAGGCCGGCGTCAACTGGATGTCCGTGCACACCGGGATCGACTTCCCGGTCTCGTACGGCACGACGGTGATGGCCGCGACCGACGGGACCGTCCGTACGCAGCTGAACAGCGCCTACGGCAACATGATCATCGTGACGGCCAAGGACGGCACGGAGACCTGGTACTGCCACCTCTCCTCGTACCGGGTCGCCTCGGGGACCGTCGTGAAGGCCGGCGACCCGATCGCGTACTCCGGGAGCTCCGGCAACTCCACCGGCCCGCACCTCCACTTCGAGGTGCGTCCCGGCGGCGGTTCGGCGATCGACCCGCTGCCGTGGCTGCGCAGCCACGCGGTCGACCCCACCTGAACCGACCGACGGACCGGTGGAGCCGCCCGGGCGGCGGCCCCGTCCCGGCTTCCGGCCCCGCACCGCTCTCGTCCTGCTCCCTGCCGCTGCCGGCTGCCGGCAGCGGCAGCCGCCTAGAGCTTCTCCACCGGCGCGTACCGCAGCAGCAGGCGCTTCGGCTTCTCGGCGCCGAAGTCGACCGTCGCCTCCGCGTTCGCGCCCAGGCCCTTCACACCGACGACCGTGCCGAGGCCGAACTGGTCGTGCGTGACCCGGTCCCCGACCGCCAGCGACACCACCGGCTTGTCCGGGGCGCCGCGCCGCGTCGCGAAGCCGGACGCGCCCGAGGCCGCCGAGCGGGAACGGGAGGAGGACAGGGACGCCGCCACCCCGGCCGCCGGACCGGAAGCCACCGATCCCATGGAGCCCCTGCGCTTCCAGTCCAGGTGCGCGTCCGGGATCTCCTCCAGGAAACGGGAGGGCGGGTTGTACGAGGGCTGACCCCACGCGCTGCGCATGGACGCCCGCGTCAGGTAGAGCCGCTCCCGCGCACGCGTGATGCCGACGTACGCGAGCCGCCGCTCCTCCTCCAGCTCCTTGGTCTGGCCGAGGGCGCGCATGTGCGGGAAGACGCCGTCCTCCAGGCCGGTCAGGAAGACGACCGGGAACTCGAGGCCCTTGGCGGTGTGCAGGGTCATCAGGGTGATGACACCCGAGCCGTCCTCGTCCTCGTCGGGGATCTGGTCGGAGTCGGCGACCAGGGCCACCCGCTCCAGGAAGGCGGCGAGCCCGGCCGGCGTCTCGCCGTCACCGCCGTCGCCTTCGCCCGCGCCGTCCTCGCCCTCATCCGTGCTCGCACCAGCGCCGCCGGCCGCCTCCTGCTCGAACTCCAGCGCGACGGAGGCGAGTTCCTGGAGGTTCTCGATGCGGGTCTCGTCCTGCGGGTCGGTGGAGCTCTGCAACTCGGCGAGATAGCCGGTGCGTTCGAGGATCGCCTCGACGACGGTCGCCGGGCCCGCGCCGGACTCGACGATCGTACGGAGGTCCTCCATCAGCGTGTTGAACCGCTTGACGGCATTCGTCGAGCGGGCCGCCATGCCGTACGCCTCGTCGACGCGGCGCAGCGCCTGCGGGAAGCTGATCCTCTCGCGCTGGGCGAGCGCGTCGATCATCGCCTCGGCGCGGTCGCCGATGCCGCGCTTGGGCACGTTCAGGATGCGGCGCAGCGGTACGGAGTCCTCG
Organism: Streptomyces sp. V3I8; assembly: GCF_030817535.1. Lineage (NCBI taxonomy): Bacteria > Bacillati > Actinomycetota > Actinomycetes > Kitasatosporales > Streptomycetaceae > Streptomyces > Streptomyces sp. V3I8. Next base: position 3,487,345 of record NZ_JAUSZL010000002.1, read on the forward strand.
GGGTTCGCGAGCACGCGCAGGTACGCGAGGACGTCGCGGACCTCCTTGCGCTCGTAGAAGCGGACGCCGCCGACAACCTTGTAGGGCAGGCCGACCCGGATGAAGACCTCTTCGAAGACACGGGACTGCGCGTTCGTACGGTAGAAGACGGCGACGTCGCCGGCCTTCGCGTCACCCGCGTCGGTGAGGCGGTCTATCTCGTCGGCGACGAACTGCGCCTCGTCGTGCTCGGTGTCGGCGACGTAGCCCGTGATGCGCGCGCCGGCGCCCGCGTTGGTCCACAGGTTCTTGGGGCGGCGGGACTCGTTGCGCTCGATGACCGCGTTGGCGGCGGTGAGGATCGTCTGCGTGGAGCGGTAGTTCTGCTCCAGGAGGATCGTCGTCGCGTTCGGGTAGTCCTCCTCGAACTGGAGGATGTTGCGGATCGTCGCGCCGCGGAAGGCGTAGATCGACTGGTCGGCGTCACCGACGACGCACAGCTCGGCGGGCGGGAGGTCGCCCTCCCCCGGCAGCACCTCTCCCGGCGGTACGTCCCCGGGATGCGCGGCGGAACCGGCGGCGGGGTCCGTGGCGCTGCCGACGAGCTCCCGGACGAGGGAGTACTGCGCGTGGTTCGTGTCCTGGTACTCGTCCACGAGGACGTGCCGGAAGCGGCGGCGGTAGTGCTCGGCGACGTCCGGGAAGGCGCGCAGGAGGTTGACCGTCGTCATGATCAGGTCGTCGAAGTCCAGTGCGTTCGCCTCGCGCAGCCGCGACTGGTACATCGCGTACGCCTGGGCGACGGACTTCTCGAAGCCGTCGGCCGCCTGGGCGGCGAAGTCCTCCTCGTCGATCAGCTCGTTCTTCAGGTTCGAGATCTTGGCGCTGAAGGACTTCGGCGGGAAGCGCTTGGGGTCGAGGTCGAGGTCGCGGCAGACCAGGGCCATGAGGCGCTTGCTGTCGGCGGCGTCGTAGATCGAGAAGGACGACGTGAAGCCGAGCCTCTTGCTCTCGCGGCGCAGGATCCGTACGCAGGCGCTGTGGAAGGTCATCACCCACATCGCGTTCGCCCGCGGGCCGACGAGCTGCTCGACGCGCTCCTTCATCTCGCCCGCGGCCTTGTTCGTGAAGGTGATCGCGAGGATCTGGCCGGGGTGCACCTTGCGCTCGCCCAGCAGGTGGGCGATGCGGTGGGTGAGCACCCTGGTCTTGCCGGAACCGGCGCCGGCGACGATGAGCAGGGGCGATCCCTGGTGGACCACCGCCGCGCGCTGGTTCTCGTTCAGCCCGTCCAGGAGCGCGGCCGGGTCCACGAGCGGCCTCGGGGCGCCGTCGCGGTAGTAGCCGTCCCTGGGCGGAGGCGCGTCGAAGCGCCCGCCGAACAGGTCGTCCGCGCCGGGGTCCGGCGCCTCGTCCTCGGGTGGCGGCGGGGGCTCTTCCTCATGGGCCCGGGAGGGCTTGAGGTCCGCCAGGAAGCTGTCGTCAAAGAGGCTGCTCATCGCTCTCCGAGTCTAGGCGCCCCCACCGACACCCCGCTCCCACCCACCAGACCCTCACCGAAAATTACGCTCCGGCCACGCTGTGCGACCAAGGAAATCGGTAAGGGGCGCGCGGAACTGCGCGACCGGCCACCACGCACCCGCGGACAGGTACGCGCGCCGCACACGCACGCCCCACACGCACACCACCCAAGACAACCGATCGCACACCATGCCAAATCGCCGCCGTCGAACGACACTCGGAGCCCAGGTCACGAAAATGTATCGGGCATATCGAACATCAAACTTCACAGGTGCCACACGAATTGGCTAACTTTCGATCAGGTCGCTCGACCCGCACCGGCGAACAACGCCGGGCCGGGCGCCCTCCGCCGAATCCGTGCGCCCTCGTGGCACCGGAACCGGGGACCCACCGATCACGGGGTGAATCGGTCCGACTCCCGCACGGGACCAGGGCCGTAGGGCAAACCTTCCGAAGCACCCGCCCGAACCCGACAGCTAACCCGGTAGGCGGATGACGGAAGGAGACGCCCTCGTGGCGCCACACCGCAGAGCGCGGTCCAGCGGTCCCCTGGGCATGCGGACGCCGGCTCCCGCCACCGCCGCACCGGCCTCGGTGGCCCTGCTCTCCCAGACGGCGGACGCCTCGCCGGCCGCGGAGCCCGCACCGGACGCGGAGAACACCCGGCCGAGCACGGAGGAAGTCCGGAAGAAGATCGACGACCTCTACCAGCGGGCGGTCACGGCCACCGAGAAGTACAACGCGGCCAAGGAGCGGACCACCAGGCAGCGCCGGCGCGTCGACACCCTCCTCGGCGACGTGGCGAAGCGCACGGGCGCCGCCGCCCCCGACAGCGCCGCGCTCCTGGCGGCGGACAACCCGCAGGACTACTTCGACCGGACCCGGCTGATGAACCGGCTCACCGCCCGGCAGAAGCAGGCCGTCGACGACTACGTGACACGGCGGGCCGCCACGACGACGAAGCGGCAGCAGGCGTCCGAGGGCCTGGAGACGCTCACCACCACGGAGAACGCGCTGAAGACGTCCAAGGCGGACGTGCAGCGCAAGCTCGCCGAGGCACGCGGGATCCTCGCGCGGCTGACCGCCGAGGAGGAGGCCCGGCTCGCCGCGATCGAGCGGGAGAGGCAGGCGGTCAAAGCGGCCAAGGCCGCCGAGGCGCTCGCCTTCGCCCGCGCCCAGATCGGCAAGCCGTACGTGTGGGGCGCGAGCGGCCCCGGCTCGTACGACTGCTCCGGGCTCACCCAGGCCGCCTGGAAGGCCGCCGGCGTGACTCTTCCGCGTACGACGTGGGACCAGGTGGGGACCGGCACGGCGGTCTCCGTGGACAGCGCCCGCCCCGGTGACCTCGTCTTCTTCTACGACGACATCAGCCACGTCGGCATCTGCGTCGGCGACGGCATGATGATCCACGCCCCGAAGCCGGGCGCGTACGTCCGCGAGGAGTCGATCCACTCCATGCCGATCCACAGCGTGGTGCGACCGACGTAGGCCACCGGCGCCCGGCACCGGGGGGACGGCCCCTGGTGCCCGGCCCTCATCGTCCTGTTCAGGTCCAGAGCAGGGCGATGAAGATGTTCACCGTGGTCAGTCCGCCCACGAGGGCGAACAGGCGCTTGTCGATCTTCTCCTCGTCGCGCTGCACGTAGACGAGGCCGAGGATCACGATCAGCAGGGCCAGCTTCACGCCGATCTTGATGTTGTCGACGCTCTGGTCGTCGGCCTGGTTGAGGCCGACGAGGACCGCGCCCGTGACCAGCATGGTCAGCGCGCCGTGCAGCATGGCGGGGGTGAAGCGGGCCGTGCCGTCGCCCATGGCCTTCATCTGCGTGAGGAAGCCGCCCAGCAGGGCGGCGATGCCGATGATGTGCAGGGCGACGAAGACATGAATGAGTACGTCCATGAGCCCGGACCCTAACCGGGCGCCGGTACGCCGACTCGCACCGGCCCGGACGGAACCTCGATCCCCGGCCCTGGCCCTGGCCTCCGACCCCGATGCCCGGCTCCGGCTCCGGTTCCGGCTCCGGCTCCGGCTCCGGCTCCGGCTCCGGCTTCCGCCCGTAGCACCGTCCGGTCCTTCGCCGGCCCCCAACGCGCGTATCGGTCACGGCGCTACGCCAAGCCGGTGACGCCGGGCCCGGATCACGGTCGCACCCGGTCGCCCTGTGACCGGATGCCATCACTTCCGTGCATGGCGTTACCAAGGGTGTGCGGCCAGGTTTAGCGTCCTTCCCCAGGTGCCCGGCTCCCCACCACATCCGCCCTGGCCAGGGGCGGCGGTCGGCACCACCGCCAGAAAGGTCCGGCGGCGTCCCGCTCCCCCTGTGCGGGCCGCCGCCGGACGTACGACCGGCCCTACGGAAGGAACGTGGATCGCACGTGGCAGCACACCGCAGGCCCAGGCAGCGCTCGTTCGGCGGCGGCACGGCCCGTACCGCCTTCACCGTCGCCCTCGCGGGCGCGGCGGGCGCGACCGGCTTCAGCGGGACGGGAGTCGCGGCGCCCGAGCTGACACCGGCGCAGGTGAAGGCCAAGGTCGACAAGCTGTACCAGGAGGCGGAGGCCGCCACCGAGAAGTACAACGGGGCCAAGGAGAAGTCCACGAAGGCCGCGGACCGGCTCGGCACCCTGCAGGACGAGGCGGCCCGCAAGACGGAGCGGCTCAACTCCGAGCGTGACGTGCTCGGTTCGCTGGCCAGTGCCCAGTACCGGGACGGAGGCGTCGATCCCTCACTGGCACTGATGCTCTCCTCGGACCCCGATCAGTACCTGGACGGCGCCGCGTTCGCCGAGCGGGCCGGCAGCAGGCAGGCGACGACGGTGTCCCGTGTACGCACCCAGTTGCGCGACATCGAGCGGCTGCGCGGTGCCGCACACGTCGAACTGACCGCGCTGGAAGCACACCGGGCCGACCTGAAGCGGCACAAGAAGACGGTCACCGGGAAGCTCGGCGAGGCGCGCGAACTGCTCGCGCGCCTGCCGGACGGGGACCGGGCGCGCATCGGTGCCGACAACCCGGACATCGCGCGCGCCTCACGCACCGGCCCGGCCCCGCGCGGCCTCGGCACGGGCTCCCCCGCGGCCGCCTCCGACTCCCGTGCGGCGGCGGCCGTCTCCTACGCGTACGGGAAGCTCGGCAGCCCATACGTGTGGGGCGCCACCGGTCCGGACGCCTTCGACTGCTCCGGCCTCATGCAGGCCGCGTACCGCTCCGCGGGCATCGAACTGCCCCGGACGACGTACGCGCAGATCGACGCGGGGCGGCGCATCGCGCGCTCCGAACTCCGCCCCGGCGACCTGGTGTTCTTCTACTCGGGCATCAGCCATGTGGGGCTGTACGTGGGCAACGGCCGGATGGTGCACGCACCGAACCCGTCGGCACCGGTACGGGTGGCCCCGATCGACGAGATGCCGTTCGCGGGGGCGACACGGGTGGTGTGAGGCAGGTGGTGTGAGGCAGGTGACGTGAGGAGGCAGGGTCACAGGGATTGCCGTACGAGGGTGAGTCGGACGGTCGTTCCGAAGCGGACGGCACGCTTGTCGTAGCTGGCGCGTCACGACGCCACGGGCCTGCTTGAGCAGGCCGATCCGGCACTCGATGCGGTGTCCGGCCTTGCACTTCTCGCGCTCGGGGCCCGACGGGTATCCGCCCGCCGAGCCCCGGCGGAGGCTCCTTCGCAACTTCCCGGTCAGGGGAACACCGGCGTCACCACCGGCTGGCAGTCGGCGCCGCAGTCGGCATCGGCCCACAGCGCCAGACCACTCACTGCGAAAAGCACGACGAGGACCAGGACGAAGAGGAGACGCCAAGGCAGTTCCAGCGCCCCGGGGCCCCAGAGCCATGACCTGCCGATGATCAGCAAAAGGACAGCGACGGGCAGAAGTACGCCTCCCAGGATCCCCAGCAGCGCCGAAAGCATGAACGGCCTCCCTCAAGAGCGCGGTGAACGACCGGCGAGATCATTTTTCGGACAGGGCCCAGGGCTGCGGCTGCGCAGGGAAGAACATGGTCACTATGTACCCCATGGCGTCGGCGACGATCCGGTCCACCGACGCCACCTCCACGGCGGGAAGCTGGGCCGGGTGACCTGAAATGCCAGGACGCCGCCTGGTCGCCTCGGCCAGGCTGGGGTGGCATCTTGTCGCGCAGCCGCCGCTGTACGAGCGCGCGGGGCGAGTGCACCGGCTCGGGAAGCCCGGCGACGAGGGACCGCGTCAGACCGGCCCGTGTCGCACCACGGGCGAGCCAGTCGGAGGCGAGTTCTTCGAGGGCGGCACAGTCGACGGCGGAGAGCACCGAGCGAGGCTCTACGCGCCCGCGCCGGGCGAGCGCCTCGTACGCGAGGGAGCGGCGAGCCCGCCCTGCGGACCCGGGCCCCTCGGCCTGAGGGGCTTGTCCGGCCCGATCGACCTCTTGCTCCAGCTCCTGGGGCGATACGTCAGCGGGGGTGGCCACGGACACGGGAGCGGCGCACCCCTCTGCCGAGGTCTCGGACCGTGGTGACCCATCGGGGAGGGCGGAACCGGGCCCCGCCGTCGGCCCGTTGCGGGCTCTGGACGCTGCCCTGGACGCGGATATCAGGCTGACGGCCGGGCGCGTCGTCGCGCACAGGGTATCGGCGTGATCGCGCACGTGCCCGCCGGACGGTCGCGCGGCTTCGGGGCCCTGCCGGTCCCGTCGCACCAGTCGTCGTGCCGCACCAGTCGTCGTGTCACACCAGTCGTCGTGCCGTCGCCCAGCGTGTCAGCTCGTGGCGGTTGGACAACTGGAGCTTGCGCAGGACCGCCGAGACGTGGGACTCGACCGTCTTGACCGAGATGAAGAGCTGCTTCGCGATCTCCTTGTACGCGTAACCGCGGGCGATCAGGCGCAGGACCTCGCGCTCGCGCTGGGTGAGGCGGTCGAGGTCCTCGTCGACCGGCGGGGCGTCGGTGGAGGCGAAGGCGTCGAGGACGAAGCCGGCCAGGCGGGGGGAGAAGACGGCGTCGCCGTCCTGGACGCGGAAGACGGAGTCGACCAGGTCCGTGCCGGTGATCGTCTTCGTCACGTAGCCGCGGGCGCCGCCCCGGATCACCCCGATGACGTCCTCCGCGGCGTCCGACACGGACAGCGCGAGGAACCGGACCGGTCGCTCGGCGTCGGACATCAACGGCGCGCAGCGGCGCAGCACTTCGACGCCTCCGCCACCCGGCAGGTGGACGTCGAGCAGGACGACCTCGGGGCGGGTCGCGGTGATCACCGTGACCGCCTGGTCGACGTCGGCGGCCTCGCCGACCACCTCGACGCCGGTCCGCGCGGTCTCCCCGATCTCCGCCTGGACCCCCGTACGGAACATGCGGTGGTCGTCGACGAGCACCACGCGCACCCGCCGCCCGGGACCGGGTCCGGCTTCCGCCGGACCCTCGGCCGCACCGGTCGCGCCCGTCGCGCCGGCGTTCGCCCCGGTCGCCCCGGTCGCCCCGGTTGTCCCGGTCGGTTCGTTCGCGTCGCTCATGTCTGTGCCCTCTCCATCTCCAGCTCGACCTCCGTGCCGCCGTCCGGCACCGCGCGCAGCCTGGCCGTACCGCCGTTGCGCTCCATGCGGCCGATGATCGATTCTCTGACGCCCATGCGGTCGGTGGGTATCGAGTCCAGGTCGAATCCGGGACCGCGGTCCCGGACCGACACGAAGACGGTCCTCCCCTCGACCTCCGCGAAGACCTGCACCGCGCCGCCCTCGCCACCGTACTTGGCCGCGTTCACCATGGCTTCCCTCGCGGCCTGCATCTGGGCGCCGACCCGGTCGTCGAGCGGGCAGTCGCCGACGACCACGACCTCGATGGGGACCCCGTGCTTGTCCTCCACCTCCGCCGCACTGCGCTTGACGGCCTCGGCGAGGGTGCCGGGCTCCTCCGCCTCGTCCTTGCCGGTGCCCTCCGGTTTGTAGAGCCAGTTGCGCAGGTCGCGCTCCTGGGCGCGGGCGAGGCGCCGGACCTCGCTCGCGTTCTCCGCGTTGCGCTGTATCAGCGTCAGCGTGTGCAGCACCGAGTCGTGGACGTGGGCGGCGACTTCGGCCCGCTCCTGCGCGCGGATGCGCATCAGGCGCTCCTCGGAGAGGTCCTGGGTCATCCGCACGAGATACGGACCGGCCAGCAGCGCTATTCCGACGAGGACGGCGAGCGCGGCCTGCAGGACCGAACCGAGGTGGGCGGCGGAGCCCTGCAGCACGAATATCCCGGAGACGCCCGCGGCGACGAGCAGGACCCCGGCGGCGGAACGGAGCAGGGTGATCGTGCGCTTGCGGCGGCCGACCGCCATCCAGCGGGCCCGGCGCGCGTTGTCCGCCTGGCGCCAGACCAGGGCGACGCCCGCGCCGACCAGGACGGTGGGCCAGAGGTAGGCCTTGGCGCCGCCGCTCAGGTCGACGTTCCCCACGAAGACCATGGTGACGACGACCATCGCGAGCAGCGCGACGATCTGTCCCTTGTCGGGCTTGCGCGCCACGAGCCTGCGGCGGCCGTCGGGCGCGGTCTCGGTGGCGAGGGCGGGGGGCCGCTCGGCGTCCACTCCCCCGACGCCGAGCGGGACGAAGAACCAGAACGACGCGTACAGCAGGGCCCCGAGGCCGTCCGCCATGAACAGGCCCGCGAAGACCAGCCGCACCCAGATCACGGGCAGGCCGAGGTGCCCCGCGAGCCCCCGCGCCACGCCCCCGAGCCAGCGTCCGTCGCTGCTGCGGTAGAGCTTGCGCGGCGGCCGCGGGTCCTCGACGGTCAGGGCTGCGGCTTCCGGCATGCCATCGATGTTCACACGCCCGGCGCCACCGGGCATCAGGGTCGACCCCCGAGACTCCCCTGATCTTCTCTCCCGCCCTCCGACCGCTGCCCGGTCGGGCTTTCGGTCGCTGTCGCATCGGGTCCTCGGCAACCGCCGGGCCGGGTCTTCGGCCGCTGCCCCATCGGGCCTCCGGCCGCCTGCCGGGGAGCCCCGGCGGCGGATGCCGCCGGTATGAGGGTCGGCCCGGGGTGGAATTCAGGGTTCGGCCAGGGTCGTCCGGACTGCCGCGGAGCCCTCGCGGCCGTCACCATGGACGTATGAGCGATCAGCAGCACGCCGCGGCGGGGCCGGGGCCCGGTCCGGGCGCCGAGCCGCAGGACGCCGTGCCCGCGGACGCCCCGGCGCCCGTGGGCGCGGGGCCCCGCGCGCCCGGAGGCAGAGGGGGGGTCGCGGACCCGGTGGCGCCCGAGGTCCCGCGCAGGTTCCGGCGCGACCGGCGGCACAGGATGCTGAGCGGGGTGTGCGCCGGGCTCGGGCGGCAGTGCGACATGGACCCGGTGATCTTCCGGATCGTGCTCGCGGTGCTCTCGGCGACCGGCGGCCTCGGCCTCATCTTCTACGGCTTCGCGTGGCTCTTCGTCCCGTACGACGACGAGGAGGAGAACGAGGTGCGCAAGCTCCTCACCGGCCGCGTGGACGGCCAGGCGCTGACCGGTGTGCTGTTCGCCCTGGTCGGCTGCGGGGTGTTCCTCTCCATGCTGAACAACAGCGGCGTACTGACCTTCGCGGTGTTCCTGTCCCTGCTCCTCGCGGGCGCCGGCTACTGGTCGCGGCAGCGCGGCGCCGACGCCCCCGACCCCTCCCCCAGCTCCCGGCCGCGCCCGGGCCGGGGCGGTCCCATCGCCGCGCAGGCCGTCGCCGACGCCCCGCCGGAGGCGCAGGCTCCGCCCGTGCCCGTCGCCTTCCCCTCCTGGTGGCGCGAGCCCATCGTCAAGGACGGGACGTACGTGGGCGGCACGGGCTATCTGTGGGGTCCCAAGAGCACTCGGGACCGTGACATCGCGGCGGCGACCGCCATCGCGCGCGGCATCGTCGGCCGGGACATACGGGCGCACGCCCCGAAGCCGCGCGGGCCGCGCTGGATCGGCGGCCGAGTGGTCCTGCTCGCCCTCTTCGCGGGCGTCGTCGGGACGAGCCTGACCTGGGACGACCACATACTCGGCACCAGCCTGCAGACCGGCCTGGCCTGCGCGCTGGTGGTGCTCGGCCTGGGGATGGCGGTCAGCGCGTTCCTCGGGCGCACGGGAGCGGGGCTGGTCTTCTTCTCGGTCCTCACAGCGGGCCTGCTGGCGGGCTCGACGGCACTGCCGAAGGACATCGGCACGCACTGGCAGCGCGCGGACTGGGCACCGGCCACGGCGGCCGTCGTCGAGGAGCAGTACGACCTCGGCGCGGGTGTCGGCACGCTCGACCTCAGCCGGATCGACCTCGCCAAGGGGCAGACCGTGACGACGAACGCCGAGGTGGGCGTGGGGCAGTTCAGGGTGGTCGTACCGAAGGACGCGACGGTGAAGTTGGACGTCGAAGTGGGCGTGGGCGACATCCAGTTGCCCGGTGACGACAAAGAGGACGTGGACGTGGCTCCGGGCAAGCACAAGCAACTGACACTCAGGCCTGCGGGCGGGAGCGAGGACGGCGGCACGCTCGACCTCACTCTCGAAGTCGGCCTCGGACAGGCGGAGGTCGTCCGTGCTGCGTCATGAGTTCCAGCCCGGCCGGTTCATCGCGGGCTTCTTCGTCGCTCTCACCGGAGTCGTCTACGCGGGCGACGCGGGCGGCCTCTGGGACACCCCGTGGTTCGCGGTGGTCCCGCTCGTCACCGGAGGGCTGTGCCTGGCGGCCGTGGCGGGCAGCGTGGCCCACGGGATACGCCGCCGCAAGCGCCGCGCACAGCCCGCCCGGGACAGCACACCCGCCCCGGGCTGACCCCGGCCCCGGACGGACGCCCGGGGCGGGTTGAGGACCGGAGGGCCGGCCGAGGGCCGGCCTAGTAGGCGCTTGTCGTCCGGCGCCTCCGGCGGGCGCGGAGTGTCGCGTCGAGGGAGAACACGCCCGCTCCGGCCAGCACGAGAGGCAGCCAGGCGATCATGTAAGGGAGGTCGTTGCCGTAGTAGTACGGGTCCGCGGCCCAGCTCATCGTCAGCCAGAGGCTGAGGGAGATCAACGCTCCGCCGAGCGCGGCGAGGCGGGTCAGCAGGCCGACCAGGACCCCGATGCCCACCGCCAACTCGCCCACGGCGATGGCGTATCCGAAGCCGACCGGGTTCTTCAGGGACAGGTCGATCAGGGCGGGGACGGCCGACGAGTCGCGGACCGCGCGCATCATGTCGCCGATCGAGCCCGCCCCGGAGTCCGACATGAAGGCGCTGTCGGTGAGTTTGTCGAGCCCCGCGTAGATGAAGGTGACGCCGAGGAAGATCCGCAGCGGCAGCAGCGCGTACCGCGTGGCGGTGTCCCGCCAGTCACTGCCGCCGCCGTCGTCGTCCGCGTATCCGGAGTGCGTGTCCATCCGCATGCCGTGAGCCATAGCCTTCCGCCACCTCTCAACCGCCGAACGGTTCACCCCTCAACAAGACAATACGTACGGGCACCGATCCCCGCTCAAGGGAGGGCGGACAAATTTTCACCACGTCCACCCGATCGTCCCTTTTCGGGCGGAATCTCAGTCCGTCACATCGATCTCCACGCGGTTCGTCTCCACGCCCGCCGCGGTGACGACCTGCACCTCCACCCGTCCGGGCTCCACGTCCGCGGGCACCGGCACGGTCAGCACCGCGTCGGACGGATTGCGGAACCCGCCGGGCACCGGGACCAGCGGCACGTGCACGTGCACCGCGCCGATCCGCACCACCATCCGCGACAGCCGGTCCGCGCTCTGCGCCCCGGGCGGCACGAACCCGGCGCCCCGGATCTCGATGTCGTCCCCCGTGCGGATCGGCGCGTCCAGGTCCCCGGCCTCGCGTGCCCGCACGACGGAGAGGATCACCGGCCGGCCGCCCTCGGCGTACTTCGCGGCGACGTACGTGGCGGCCGAGATCAGCACCATGACCGCGAGCCCCCACGGCAGGTCCGGCAGCTGCTCGGGCCGCCGGGCCAGCCGTACCGCCGCGAACATCAGCGCGACGGCGCCCAGCACCACGTACTGCGTGTCGGCGAAGCTGCCGCGCCCGGAGTCGTCGGTCAGCAGGTCGGCGGCCCGGGGCCGGTCGGCGCGCACCTTCTGCAGCCGCTGTCCGAGCACCCGCAGACCCACCACCCGCCGCACCAGGACGGCGATCGCGCACACGACGGCGAGGACGGTCACGATGCCTGCGCCGCGGGCGAGTTCCAGGCCCGCGATGAGGGCGTCCCGCTCGGCGTGCGAGGACGCCCCGGCGAGCCGGCCCGCCAGCACCAGCACGGCGTAGACGACGAAGAGGACCCAGCCGGCGGCCACCACCCGGGAGGTGGAGAGCCGGTTGTCCTCGCCGACGACCGGCGCCAGCACCCCGCCCCGCGCCCGGTGGAACCAGGACGCGACGGTCAGCAGCACGGCCACGACGACCGCCGCGAGCAGCCCCGCCGTGCGCGCGGACGTCCAGCCCGCCCCGAGCGCGGTGAGCGACTGGACGAGGAGCAGGACCGTGACGGCCCCCCACACGGCGAACACGGTCCGCCGCCAGACGAGACCGAGCCAGACCTCGCCCTCGGCCCGGCCGCGTTCGGCGACGAGGTCGGCTGACTGGGTCAGCGCGTCCGACACCCACTGCCGGGAGGCGCCGGCCGAGTAGGCGACCGCGGCGGGCAGCCCCTGGCCCGACGCCAGTTCGTCCCGCTCGGCGAGGAACGCGGCGACGGCCCGCCGGTGCCCCTCACGCGCCCCGTACGGGCAGTCCCCGCAGGTGCAGCCCCCCTCGTGGCCACCCTGCCGGGCCCCCCGGCCGGTCTCATGCCCCGCCCCCTGTCCAGCCTCCTGCACCGCCACGCCCGCCGCCGCCTTCCGCACCGCTCCGTCGAATGTCCATCGGCCGTACATCCGCCCCACCGCACACCTGCGCGGCCGCACAACTGCCTTGTGACGACAGCGCATTGTGCCGTACCGCACACCCCCCGCGTTCGCCAGGTCCGGCCGGCGCGGGTGAACCGGCCACCCCCGTGTTGACCCGGCTGCGAGAATTCCCGTATGGCCGAGATCATCCAGCGCGACGGGACCTGGGCCTTCGACGGCAGCACGGTCCGGATCACCCCGGGACTGCACCGTTCCGTGCCGCTGTTCCGGCAGACGTACGGGGAGATCGCCGTGCCCCTCGAAGCGGTCGCGGGTGTCGTCCACGAACCCGACCGCAAGCGCGGCCGGCTGCGTCTGAGACTCCGCGAGGGCGCGGACCCGCTGCTCCAGGCGACCGGGGGCCGGCTGCCCGACGCGGCCGACCCGTACCGGCTGTCGGTGGACGTCGACCGTTCCGGGGTCGCCGAGTACGTCGCCGAGGAGATCCGGCACACCCTGCTCATCGAGCAGATACCCGAGGAGCCGGCCGGCGCGTATCTGCTGCCCGGGCCGCCCGTGCCCGTCTCGGTCCGTTCCAGCGACGGCACCGTCTCCTTCGACGGGACGAGTGTCCGTATCGACTGGAGCGACACCTCGGACCGGGTCAAGCGCGCGACGGGACCGCGCATCATCGGCGTACCGGATCTCGTGCGGGTGGAGTGGCTACCCAACTCCGGTTACGAGGACGGCTTCCTGCGGTTCGTGACCCACGGCTCGGTGTTCTCCGAACTGCCGCCGGAGAAGGACCCGTTCGCCCTCGACCTGTGGGGCAGCGCGCGGCGCGACCTGCTGACGGCCCTCGTCGCGACCGCGGTCACGGCCCGCCTCCCGCACCCGTCCACCCGGACCGGCGAACTCGCGCGGGGCGGTCCGCCCGCGCTCCCGCGCGCGACCGGCATCCCCACCGCCACCGGCGCCGTTCCTGTCCCCGCCCCCGCTTCCGTTCCCGGGGACCCGGTACCGCGCTCCGGACGGTCCCCGGCGCCCCCGGCGCAACCGCAGGACCTGCACGACGTACTCCTGCGGCGGCTGCGCGAGCTGGGCGAACTGCACCGCGACGGCGTGCTCACCGACGAGGAGTTCGCGACGACGAAGGCGGTCGTGCTGCGGGACTTCTGAACGAACAGCCCCTCGGCAGGCTCGTCAGGACAGCAGGTCCGTCAGGACAGCAGATCCGTCAGGACAGCAGGTCCGGTTCGCTGCGGCTGATGTCCTGCCACAACGGCTGGTAGTTGATCCACGCCACCAGGTCCCCGCCGGCCTGCTCCCGCGTCGCGACCGCCTGCTTGTGGTCGATGAGCACCGGGCGTCCCGCTGCCCGCGCGGTCAGCTGCACCTGGCAGGACCGTTCCATCGACAGGAACCACCAGGCCGCCGCGTCCACCGAGTCGCCGACGGTGAGCAGCCCGTGGTTGCGCAGCACGAGCGCCTTGTACGAACCGAGCGCGGAGGCGATCCGCCGCCCCTCCTCGGCGTCCACGGCCACCCCCGAGTACGCGTCGTACAGCGCGTGGTCCTCGTAGAACGCGCAGCTCTCCTGGGTGATCGGGTCGAGCAGGTCGCCGAGCGCGGACAGCGCGCGTCCGTGCACCGAGTGACAGTGGGCGACCGCGACGACGTCGGGCCGGGCGGCGTGCACCTGGGCGTGCACGGTGAACGCGGCCTGATTGACGTGGTAGCGGCCCTCCAGCACCTGTCCCGCCCCGTTGGCCATGACCAGGTCGCCGACAGTGACATGCTTGAAGGGCATCCCGAACGGGTTGACCCAGAAACAGTCGCTGTACTCCGGGTCGCGCGCGGTGATGTGGCCAGAGACTCCGTCCTCGAAACCGAGCCGCCCGAAGAGCCGCAGCGCGCCCGCGAGACGTTCCTTGCGGTGCCGGCGTTCGTCGTCGAGCGACTCGTGCATGGGAGGCATGGCGAACCGCAGCCGGTCGGTGGGGAGCGGCGGGGGCGGCGTGGGGCCGGGCATATGTCCTCCAGCCCTGGGGGCAGGACTCCGTACGGTGTTTACCGGCGGGAAATTACCGGCGGTCGGCGCAGGAGAACAGAGATGCAGGAGAAGAGAGTGCACAACCGTTGTACGGGGTCACTTGTCTGTCGGACCGGAGCCGTCACACTCGTCGGGCACCCGCGCCGACGCTCCCCGGAGGGACCCCCCGTGCACCGCCTTCCCCACCCGCCCCGCACGACGTACGGACCGCACCCCGCGACCGCGTCCGCGACCATGTCCGCGTCCCGCGCATGAAGAGAACCGAGCGTCGCGTCGCGACCCTGCTCAGACAGCTCGCCACGCGTGACGTGGTCGCCCTGGACGACACCGGCGGATCCCCGCGCCGCCTCGCCGCCCTCACCTACATCGCCGTGCAGTACGGCTTCCGGTACGACGGTGCGAGCAGGGCCGGCCAGACGCTCCGGGTCCGGCTGGTGCGCGACCCCAGCCCCGAGGCCCGCGAACGCGGTACGGCGGCGCTCGGCCGGCTCGCCGCGGGCCGCACCCCCGGGATGCGTCCCGGCACGCTGAAGCCGCTGCCGGACGTGGCACCGGCGGTGGAACTGCTCAGGGCGCGCATCGAGTTCGACGCCCTGGACGAGGATCCCGACCTGCGCCGCAAGGCCCTGTTCATGACCGCCAGCGCGGCCCTCATGACGCTGGTCCTGATCCCCGTGGGCTGGCGGGTGTCGCTCACCACGGGCGTCGCGATGGCCGCGGTGTTCGCGGTGTTCCTGCGCCTGGAGATGGTGCGCAAGGACCGGCTGGCCCGGCGGCTGCGGTCGGCGGGGCGCAACTCCGGCGGACGCGCCGCGCGCAACACCCTGCCCAAAAGGCGCCACTAGGTGTCGGGTATCGGCGCCACACTCGCCGTATGACTCGTACGACGTCGAACTGGGCGGCCCTCGTCGCCGCGGAACCGGAGCTCGCCGAGGCCGTCGAGGGACGGTTCGCGGCCTTCACGCACCACATCGTGGCGACCCTCCGCAAGGACGGCTCGCCCCGCACGTCCGGCCTGGAGGTCCGCTTCCTGGCGGGGGAGCTGTGGCTCGGCATGATGCCGGACTCCCGCAAGGCGCTGGACCTGCGGCGGGACCCGCGGTTCGCCCTGCAGGCGAATCCGGGTGCGGACACCGGGATGGGCGGCGGCGACGTGCGGATCGCCGGCCGGGCCGTCGAGGTCCACGACGGTGCGCAAAGGGCCCGGTACGTCGAAGAGGTGGAACCGCCGGAGCCGTTCCACCTCTTCCGCACCGAGCTGACGGAGGTCGTACGGACCCACGTCGAGGACGACACGTACCTGGTCGTCGAGATCTGGGCACCCGGAGTGCCGGTGCGCACCCTCAGGCGGACCTGAACCCCGGAGGAATCCGGGGTCCGGGGACGGCTACTCCCACTCGATGGTGCCCGGTGGCTTCGACGTCACGTCGAGGACGACCCGGTTGACGTCCGCGACCTCGTTCGTGATGCGCGTGGAGATCTTCGCGAGGACGTCGTACGGCAGCCGCGACCAGTCGGCGGTCATCGCGTCCTCGGAGGAGACGGGCCGCAGCACGATCGGGTGGCCGTACGTGCGGCCGTCGCCCTGGACCCCGACGGAGCGGACGTCGGCGAGCAGCACGACCGGGCACTGCCAGATGTCGCGGTCGAGGCCGGCGGCCGTCAGCTCCTCGCGGGCGATGGCGTCGGCGTCGCGCAGCAGGTCGAGCCGCTCCTTCGTCACCTCGCCGACGATCCGGATGCCGAGACCCGGGCCGGGGAACGGCTGGCGCTGGACGATCTCCTCCGGCAGGCCGAGCTCCTGGCCGACCATCCGGACCTCGTCCTTGAAGAGCTGGCGCAGCGGCTCGATCAGCTGGAACTCGAGGTCCTCGGGGAGCCCGCCCACGTTGTGGTGGGACTTGATGTTGGCGGTGCCGGTACCGCCGCCGGACTCGACCACGTCCGGGTAGAGCGTGCCCTGGACGAGGAACGCCACCTCCGGGCCCTCGTCCGCGATGATCTCCGCCTGGGCCTGCTCGAAGACCCGGATGAACTCGCGGCCGATGATCTTCCGCTTCTCCTCGGGGTCCGAGACGCCCTTGAGGGCGGTGAGGAAGCGCTCCTCCGCGTCCACGACCTTCAGCTGGACGCCGGTCGCCGCCACGAAGTCCTTCTCGACCTGCTCGGTCTCGCCCTTGCGCATCAGGCCGTGGTCGACGTACACGCAGGTCAGCTGCGAGCCGATGGCCTTCTGCACGAGGGCCGCGGCGACCGCGGAGTCCACGCCGCCGGAGAGGCCGCAGATGGCACGCCTGTCGCCGACCTGCTCGCGGATCAGCGCGACCTGCTCCTCGATGACGTTGCCGGTGGTCCAGTCCGGGCTCAGGCCCGCGCCGCGGTACAGGAAGTGCTCGAGCACCTGCTGGCCGTGCGTGGAGTGCATGACCTCGGGGTGGTACTGGACCCCGTACAGCTTCTTCTCGTCGTTCTCGAAGGCCGCGACCGGGACGACGTCCGAGGAGGCCGTCACCGTGAAGCCCTCGGGGGCCGCGCTGCAGGCGTCGCCGTGCGACATCCAGACGGACTGCTCGTCCGGGGTGCCCTCGAACAGGGTCGAGCCGGACTTCGAGACGTGCAGCGGGGTACGGCCGTACTCGCGGGCGCCGGTGTTGTCGACCGTGCCGCCGAGGGCGGTCGCCATCAGCTGGAAGCCGTAGCACATGCCGAAGACGGGGACGCCGGCCTCGAAGAGCGCGCCGTCCAGGCGGGGGGCGCCCTCCGCGTACACCGACGAGGGGCCGCCGGAGAGGATGATCGCCGCCGGCTTCCTGGCGAGCATCTCCTCGACCGGCATGGTGCTCGGGACGATCTCGCTGAACACCCGGGCCTCGCGGACCCGGCGGGCGATGAGCTGGGCGTACTGCGCGCCGAAGTCGACGACCAGGACGGTGTCGGGGGTGGCGGCGGGGGACGCTTCTGGCACGGTTTGCCTTCCGGCGGTTGAGCAGGGCTGTGGGTCTGATTCTAACGGTGGCCCGGGGGCGGGCGCCCGCGCCGGGGTTTTCCCCGCCCCTGCCGCCCCTGCCACCCCTTCCCGTCACCTTCCCGTCCCGTCCCCTGGGGGCTGCCGCCCCCGGACCGCCGCGATCGCGCTGCGCGCTCGTCCTCAAGCGCCGGACGGGCTGGACATCCAGCCCGTCCGGCGCTTGAGGACCGGGGTTCGGGGGCGGAAACAGGGTGTCTCAGTATGCGAACCGGGTTGGACCGCGCGGAGTACGGGGGCATACTGCTCCCATGCTCACGCACCAGACCTTCGTCTTTACCTATGGCAACCGGCCCACCGGCTGCCATGGTCGTGCCGCTTGAGCAACTGACGAGCGACTTCCCAGGCGCCCCGGGCCGACAAGGCCCGGGGCGCCTGCGTTTTCCGGACCTTGCCGCTCCGGGGCACCCCGTCGAGAACCGAAGAGGAGCCCCAGATGAGCACCCGGACGAACACAGCGACCCCGGCGGACAAGACCGGCGCCCGCACCGAGGAGGCCGCCGGCGTGATCACCGGCGCCCGCGAACGCATCGACACCCTCGACGACCGCATCATCGGCCTCGTCCAGGAACGCATGGCCGTCTCGGCGGTCATCCAGGAGGCCCGCATCACCTCCGGCGGCCGTCGCGTGAACCTGTCCCGCGAGATGGAGGTGCTGGGCCACTACAGGGAAGCCCTCGGCAAGCCCGGCACCGCGCTCGCGATGACGCTGCTGGAGCTGTGCAGGGGCCGCGTCTGAGGACACCTGGCGCCGGGTACGGCACGGTGTACGGCACCGCGTGCACCAACCCGTAGGACGGTCCCGTACGACGGACGTCCGGTGCACGCACGTACGCATGCCCTCTCACCCGTACGGCGCGTGACCGTCCCGTGCCGGGCTTCGTTGTCCCGGTGTCCGTGCCAGCCAGGGGCGGGCCCGAAGAACCACGCGTGGCTCCGCCGGGACGGGAGGCGTACGCAAGTGCGCCGTGGGACCTCGTTCCGGAGAAGTGACCGGACGGCAGGGGACAGCAGCCCGGTCACCCAACAGAAGGTCGGCTCCGGGGACGCCCGGGGCCGACCGGCGGAATCCGTGCAAGAGCGGTCGAAACGGCTGCGGAGGCCGTGGACCGTCGAGCACGATGCAGGGACAGATCCACGTCCCACGGCGGCATGCGCAGCACTGCACCGTCCTGCCGCCATTGGTCGACGCCACGCGCACTCCCCCGTGCGCCGGAGCGTCGACCGGCGGACAAACCAACAAGCGGCGCTCCCCCCCCCAGCGCCGTTTCCGAGGCACCGGCGCTGCCCTGACGTCGGTGCTGATCACGAAGGGCCCCGCGGATCGTCCCGCGGGGCCCTTCGTCTGTCCGGCTGTCCGGCTGTCCGTCCGCCGGCCCCGGCGGTTCAGCCGGCGGTCCTCACCAGTTTCTTCAGCTGCGCCCCGACCAGCTCGGCCGGAACCTCGGCGCCCCCCGCCTCCAGCATGTTCATCGAGTTGAAGGCCACCAGCGTCGTGCCCTCGCGGACGACCGTGCACGCGACCGGCACCCGCGCCCCCTCGATCGAGGCGACCAGCCTGAACGCGAGGGACTCGTCGCCCTGGTCCGGGCCGGGCAGCGCCTTCACGTTCTTGTAGTCGTAGCCGGTGTGCCGGTACGCGGTGCAGTCCTCCGTCGCCGAACGCAGGCCGTCCATGACCTCCTCGGCGTCGCCGGACCCGTACGAGAGGAGGGCCAGCGTGGTCACCGAGGCGTCCAGTTCGTCCTTCGCGCCGACACCGCGGCTGACTCCGGCCGCCGGGGCCGGGTCGGTGGCGAACAGGAACATGTCGGCGACCGGCTGGCACTTCGACGGAGCCGCCGGGACCGACCGGTTGAGGAGGTCCGCCGCGTCCGACGTGTTGACCTCGTAGCCCTTGACGTCACCCGTCACGAGCACCGCCTTCTTCAACTGCGCCCCGCTCAGGGGCCGTCGGGCCGTCCTCCGCGTGTCCGGGGTGCCCGGGGTGCCCGGGGTGCCTTGCAGGTCCTGTGCGTCGCGCGAGTCCCTCGATTCCTGTGTGTCCTGCGGGTCCTGGGATCCGGGGCTGTTCCGGTCCGGTGTCCCGGTCCTTCCGTCGCTGCCGGGCGTCCGCCCGTCCGTCGCCCGGCGCGAGGACTTCCCGTCCTCGCCGGAGCCGCCCGTGCCGCACGCCGCCGTACAGGCGAGGGCGACCAGAACCGTCATCGCGACGAGGGGCCGCGAGATCCTGTTGTCCGTCCCCGTCCCCGTCCCCGCCCCTGTTCCTGTCCGCGTTCCCGCCTGCGTTCCCGTCCGGGTCCTCATGTCCGTGACACCGTCCCGCACGGCTCCGGTCCGGAGTCGTCGCCGATGTCCCGGCTGCGGTCGTACGGATCGACCGTGGGCCCGCTCGGGGGCGCGCTCGGGGGATCGGACCAGGCCGGCTCCGGGTGCAGGAAGCCGTCGTGCACGAAGCAGGCGGTGTTGGAGACGTCGTCGTCGTAGGAGACGACCGCCAGCCGGCCCGGGGTCACCCGGTACTTCGCCGGGTCGGACATCCGCAGGTCGATGATCCGGCGGACGATGGTGCGGGTCACCTCGGTGGAGTCCGGGTCGGCCGGGGCCAGCGCGTACACGAAGGTGTAGTCGGTGTGGATGTCCAGCGCCCCGTCCCGGCCCTCCTCGAAGGTCGTACGGCCACGGGTCTTGACCACGTCACCGACGAGCCGCACCTCGTCCCGGTCGAAGCGGGTGAACATGCGCAGCGGATCGCGGTCCTCGCCGGGCTTGCGCAGCCAGGACCTCAGATCGTCGACCAGCTCCGGCTGCCTGGGGTCGAGCACCTCGTCCAGGACGGTCCCGGGGGTGCCGCCGAACAGCGTGCCGCGGTCGAGGTTCGCGTCGACCAGCAGGGTCCTGCTCCGTTCCAGGGCCCGGGCCACCTGGTCCTTCGAGAACGCGCCGACCGCCTTCGCCTCCGGCGGCACGATCCCGGCGGCGCCGTCGGCGTACCGCACGGCCGGGGAGCCGGCGAACGGCTCCTCCAGGGTGGGCGTCCCGGGCACGGAGCCCGGCGCCGCGGTCTCGGGTGCGGTCTCCGCGGGCAGCAGAGGCAGGGACTGCGAGCCCGTACCGGGATCCGTACCGGAGTCCGTACCCGAACGCGTGCCGGAGTCCGTGCCGAAGGGGTCGCCCGGCAGCAGGGACGGCTTCATCGCCACGACGGCCACCGCGACCGCGAGCACGACACCGATCGCGGTCCGCACCCTGCGGCGCCGGGCCCGGCGACCGTTCATGCCCTGCCCGTCGGGGACCGTGCGCCAGCCCTGGGGCAGCTCGCCGCGCGCCTCCTGCTGCCGCAGTCGCTCGGTCACCATGCGGGCGCGCGCGGACGGCTCCTTGGGCGCCCCGGAGGTCCGGATGTCCCGCTCGCTGTCCCGGACGAATTGCTCCCACACGTCGTCCGGCAGGGACTCCCCGAGTCCTTCCGGCTCCTCCGGCGGTTCCCCCGGCGACCTCTCGGACGGCTTCTCGGACGGCTTCTCCCCCACGGCGCTCGCGCCCCTCCCCGATCGTCGGCCCCGACGGCCGACCGAGGGTCAGTTCTAAGCCGTGGGCACAGGAGTTCACAAGTCGGCCCCTCACGTGACCCAGCCCACATAAAAATTCTGTGAGTTCCAGGGCAACCCTTCACAGGGGTCACGGGTCTCACTTGCGCAACCCATGGCCACACCCGCGACCGCCACGCGGAGGCCTCCCTGGAAATCTCGCGTCGTGACACCGCGGCGCACCGGACTTTTGAGGTCTTCATGAAGCTTCGCCGTGTCATGGCCGCTGCGGCCACGACCGCTGTCATAGCCCCGCTCGCGCTGCTGTCGGCCCCGGCCGCCTTCGCGACCGACCCGGAGCCCACCGGGACGGAGACCACGTCCGCGACGCCGACCGCCACCACCACCGAGACCGAGACCAGCGGTTCCGGCACGCCCACCGCGACGCCCACGACGACGCCGCCGAGCAGCGAGATCCCCTCGGGCACGCCGACCACGACCACGCCGCCGAGCGGCAGCGCGACGGCCACCGGGACGCCGAGCACGACGCCCGGGCCGTCCGAGGAGCCGGGCGACCCGGACGCCCCGTTCTGCGAGGACCTGGACGAGAACTACGGCGACGCCAAGGTCTCCGCGGACATCAAGGGCCTGCCGGGCAAGATCGTCGCGGGCGACGGCTTCCACGCCTTCAAGCTGGTCGTCACCAACGAGTCGAAGGCCGACATCGAGGGTGTCGCCTTCTACGCCGAGATCGAGAACTACGAGCTCGACGAGTCGAAGTTCCTGAGCCCGTACGTCACGCTGCAGTTCAAGAACACCGAGTCCGGCAAGTGGGAGCGGATCGGCGACGAGAACTGGGCCGGCAACTACTTCTTCTACGTCGAGGAGCTGAAGGCCAAGGCGAGCGAGAAGGTCGACCTGCGCTTCAGCGTCGCCAAGGGCGCGCCGGTCGGCGACTCGTACTCCTTCGGCTCCGGTGCCTACCTGGACAGCGTCGAGGGCCAGGACTGTGTCGCCGAGGGCTGGGCGCAGTACGACTTCGAGGTCCTGAAGGCCGGTTCGGACAACACGGACCCGGGTACGGCCACGCCGGACGAGGACGCCGACAAGGACCCGGTGAAGAAGCCGCAGGGCAACGTCTCCGAGCTGCCGACCGGAAGCCTCGCCGAGACCGGGTCCAGCTCCGCGCTGCCGACCGTCGGTCTCGTGGGCGGGGTCGCGCTCGTCGCCGGTGTGGGGGCCGTCGTCGTCGCCCGCCGCCGCAAGGCCGGCGCCGACGCGTAACTCCCGCCGGGGGTGCGGATCGCGGCTGCGGGCCCGGTGGGAGCCGGGCCCGTGGTTCTCCGCATTCCTGGAAGGGGCCTGCTCCGCACGCCCCGTGCACGACGTGAGGACCTGCGCTCGGAGGGGGGCGCAGGTCCTTCGCCTTTCCGCGGGTCCCTTTCCGCGGGTCCCTTTCCACGGACTCCTTTCCGCGGGCCCCTTTCCACGGACTCCTCCGGAAGGCTGCTTCCTTCAGGGGATCACTTCTTCGGGGGCATCGCCGGCATCCCGAGGAAGGGGAGCCTCAGGGCGCCGAAGGCGGTCGCGGGGACCGCCGGGGAGAGGGGCGCCACCGGCTTCAGGCGTTCGTATGCCGCGCCCTGTGCCGGACGCGGGTCCGCCTCGCCCTTGTTGGGCCAGTACGACATCGCGCGCTCGGCCTGTGCGGTGATGGTCAGGGACGGGTTCACGCCCAGGTTCGCCGAGACCGCGGCGCCGTCGACGACGGAGATGCCCGGGTGCCCGTACAGCCGGTGGTAGGGGTCGATGACGCCCTCGTCCGCGGACGCGCCGATCGGGCAGCCGCCGAGGAAGTGGGCGGTCAGCGGCATGCCCATCAGCTCGCCGACGTTCGAGCCCGCGAAGCCGTTGATCTCGGCGGCTATCGCCGACGCGCCCTCCGAAGCGGCCCTGATCTGCTTCGGGTTGGGGGCGCCGTGCCCCTGCCGTGCCGTCAGCAGGCCCTTGCCCGCGCCCTTCGGTTTCAGGTATGTCGTCAGGGAGTTGTCGAGGGACTGCATCACCAGGCCGATGATGGTCCGCTCCGACCAGCGGCGGTTGGAGAGCGAACGGGCCGTGCGGCTGGGGTGCCGCACCGCGTTGAGCAGCCAGGCGAGGAACCTCGACGAGCCCTCCGTGTACGGGACCTGGAGGATCGACAGGCTGCCCATCGAGTTCGAGCCCCTGCCGTAACGGACCGGTTCGATGTGGGTGTTGGCGTCCGGGTGGATCGAGGAGGTGATCGCGACCCCGCGCGTGAAGTCGACCTTCGCCTCGCCGGTGGCCTTGCGGTAGCGCCGGTCGTCGGTCTGCGCGCCGACCAGGGCCTCGGAGTTCGTACGGGTCAGCTCGCCCAGCCTGCCCGACACGTGCGGCAGCCGGCCGCTCGCCTTCATGCGGTGCAGCAGGGTCTGCGTGCCGTACGTACCGGCCGCCAGGACCACCCGGCGGGCCGTGAGGACGCGCCCCTCGGCCTGGCGTCCTCCGCCCTGACGTCCTTCACCCTTGCGTCCTCCGCCCCTGCGGCCTCCGCTCCTGCGGCCGCGGTCCGTCGGGAGCGTCGTGACGGCGTAGCCGCCCCGCGAGTCGTCCGTGACGGACACGACGGTCGTCAGCGGGTGGACGACCGCGCCCGCCTTCTCGGCGAGGTACAGGTAGTTCTCGTTGAGGGTGTTCTTCGCGCCGTGCCGGCAGCCCGTCATGCACTCGCCGCACTCGGCGCACGCCCTGCGGGCCGGGCCGGCGCCGCCGAAGTACGGGTCGTCGGCCTGCTCTCCCGGCCGCGCCCTCGCGGTGCCGTCGGCGTCCTGGCCGTCACCGAAGAAGACGCCGACCGGCGCCATGTGGAAGGTGTCGCCCACGCCCATCCGCCGGGCCGCCGCCTTCAGGTGGACGTCCGACGGGGTCATGGTCGGGTTCAGCCGCACGCCGAGCATGCGCTGGGCCTGGTCGTAGTACGGCTTCAGCTCCCCCTCCCAGTCGGTGATGTCCTTCCACTGCGGGTCCTCGAAGAACGGCTTCGGCGGTACGTAGAGGGTGTTGGCGTAGTTGAGGGAGCCGCCGCCCACGCCCGCGCCCGCGAGCACCATGACGTTGCCGAGGAGGTGGATGCGCTGGAGGCCGTACATGCCGAGCTTCGGCGCCCAGAGGTAGTTCTTGAGGTCCCAGGAGTTCTTGGGCAGCGTCTCGCGGGTGAAGCGGCGGCCGGCCTCCAGGACGCCGACGCGGTAGCCCTTCTCCGTCAGGCGCAGGGCGGTGACGGATCCGCCGAAACCGGAACCCACGACGATGACGTCGTAGTCGTACGTGTCCTGCGGCACGGTGCTCCTCGTTGAGTGTGCGTGCGGGTGATTCGTGGTTGCTCGCGCAGTTCCCCGGCGCCCCTTGCGGGGGGCTCCTAACGGAAGCGGAGTGTCTTCATCAGGCGGAGGCTGCGGGTCATGAAGGCCGCGTACTTCTCGTCGGTCATGCCCAGGGACGGGGCCATCGGCAGCAGGCGCTGCCGGGCGACCGTCTGGGCCTCCGTGTACTTGAGAATGCCCTCGGAGCCGTGGCGGCGGCCGAGGCCGGAGTCCTTCATGCCG
Source organism: Streptomyces sp. V3I8 (assembly GCF_030817535.1). Lineage (NCBI taxonomy): Bacteria > Bacillati > Actinomycetota > Actinomycetes > Kitasatosporales > Streptomycetaceae > Streptomyces > Streptomyces sp. V3I8. The sequence goes on from NZ_JAUSZL010000002.1 coordinate 3,511,860, forward strand.
CCCATCGGCGACTGGACGCTGCCGTACGCGGGTCCGTAGCCCTCGTTGATGTTGACCGTTCCGGTGCGCAGCCGGGCCGCGACCTCGGCGCCGCGGCGGCCGTCCTTCGTCCAGACCGACGAGTTGAGGCCGTACGCCGTGGCGTTCGCGGCCTCGATCACCTCGTCCTCGTCGGTGAAGCGGTAGACCGAGACGACCGGGCCGAAGGTCTCCTCGCCGCACACCGCCATCGGCGCCTCGACGCCGTCGAGGATCGTCGGCTCGAAGAAGTACGGGCCGACGTCCGGGCGCGCGACACCGCCCGCGACGACCGTCGCCCCCTTGGCGACGGCCTCCTCCACGTGCCGGGTCACGGTCTCCAGCTGGCGCTCGCCGACCAGCGAGCCCATGTCGGCGCCGTACGCGAGGGACGTGCCGAGCCGCATCGCCCTGGTCCGCGCGGCGAACCGCGCCAGGAACGCGTCCGCGACCGACGCGTGGACGTACAGCCGCTCGATGCTGATGCACAGCTGCCCGGCCGACGAGAAGCAGGCGCGGACCGCGCCGGCCGCCGCCCGCTCGATGTCGGCGTCCGCCAGGACCAGCATGGCGTTCTTGCCGCCGAGTTCGAGGGAGACACCGACCAGCCGGGCCGCCGCGCCCCGGGCGACCTCGCGGCCCGTCCGGGTGGAACCGGTGAAGGAGACGTAGTCGGCGTGCTTGACGACCTCCGGGCCGACGACGGGTCCCTCGCCGAGGACGACCTGGAAGACATCGGCCGGCAGGCCCGCCTCGATCAGCAGGTCACGGGCCCACAGGGCGGTGAGGCAGGTCTCGGTGTCGGGCTTCATCACGACGGCGTTGCCCGCGACGAAGGCCGGCAGCGCGTCGCCGACGGACAGCTCCAGCGGATAGTTCCAGGGGGCGATCTGACCGACGACACCGCGCGGGTGGCGCAGCTCGGTGACCTTGGTGAGGGCCGGCATGGCGCCCGCGTGCCGCTTGGGGCGCAGGTAGAAGGGGGCCCGGCGGCCGTAGTGGCGGGCCGCGACGGCGACCGCCTGGACCTCCTCGTGCGCGTGCAGGCGGGCCTTGCCGGTCTCCAGCTGGATCAGGTCCAGCACCTCGGCCTGACGGGCCAGCACGAGGTCGTGGAAGCGCAGGAGGACCGCCGCGCGCTGCCTGACCGGGGTCTGCGCCCAGACGGCCTGGGCCGCGCGGGCCCGCTCGTAGGCCAGCGCCACGTCCTCGGGGCCGGACTCGGGCAGGTCGGCCAGCTTCTCGCCGGTGAACGGGGTGTGGTTCGCGGTGCGGCCCGAGCCGACCACGCCACGCGTGAGCTGGGCGATCAGCTCCGGCGTGACCACGTCGGCAGCCGTGCGGGCGCCTTCGGGTGCGGGCGCGAGAGGGTTGGTGCCGGTCTTTTCCGGGGCCTGTGCCGGGGCCTGCGAGTCCGTCATGAGCCGCAGGGTATGCCCGCCCGCGCTCTTTGGGTACCCGTCGGTAACAGGGTTTCACCGACTGCACACACGCTGCCAGTGATCACTGGCAGCGAATGCCCTGATCAGGGCATTGTCCGGCGCATCACCGGACAGTCGGGGCTCCTCGACCGCGACGTCCTCGCTCATGCCCCACAGCCACCGTGCGGGGGGACTCGTCGGCGTCAGGCGGTGGGCGGTGTCCGGTTCTCCGGCGGGCCCGCCTGCGCGGGCAGGGTCCGCTGCCTGGGCAGGGCGGTACGGCCCACCGCCGCCGCGAGCTTGCGCAGCCGGCGCCAGTCCAGGGGCGGCTTGGTCTCCGGGACGCCCGGCCGGTTCCCGGGGACGCGCACGCGCAGGGCACCGGGCTCGATCCGGCACCGTACCGGCGTGGGCAGGACGAGCGCCTCGCCGTCCACACCGACCTCGATCTCGGCGCGGTCGGCGTCCACGATCACCTCGCGGGCGGTCAGCACCGTGAGTCCGGTGGAGTGCCGGCCCAGCAGCAGGCCGGCGGCCTCGGCGGCGTTCGTGACCGTGACACCCAGGACGCCGAGCACCCCGGACTCCAGCCGCTCGCGGTAGCCCAGCCCTGCCGGATCGTCCATGCGGTACGGGTTGTTGCTCACCAGGAGGGCCTGGGGCGCGTCGATCACGGCCGTTCCGGCCGTGCCGGCCGTGCCGGCTGTTTCGGCGCCCTCCACCCGGGCGGTCAGCCGCGGCCCCCGCTGGTGCGTGAGCAGCTCGGGCAGCAGCTCCAGCGTCGTACGGACCTTGTCGTCACGGTACTCGGGGCTCTGCACGACCACCGCGTACGCCCCGAACGAGGCATTGTTGACGAAGGGGTGGGTGTCGGCGAAGCCGAGGTCGACGTGGAGCTCGACGCCCTCGTCGGTGAGCGCGTCGAGGCTCGCCGCCGGGTCGCTCCGGTCCAGCCCCAGGTCCATGGCGAAGTGGTTGCGGGTGCCGGCGCTGACGACGAGGAACGGCACGTCGTGCTCCGCGGCGACGGCGGCGACGAGCGCCTGCGTGCCGTCCCCGCCTGCGACGCCGAGCAGATCGGCGCCGTCCGCGACGGCCTGCCGGGCGAGTTCCGTCACGTCCTCCCAGTTCCCGGGGTCGAGCAGGTGGACGCGCGCGCCGAGCTTCTCGGCCTTCTCCTTCAGCCCGAACCGCTCGACCTTCCCGTCCCCGGAGCGCGGGTTCATGATCAGGAAGGGCCGGTCGGGTGCCGGGGTGTGGTGCTCGGGCACGGTCACGGTGTGCGATCTGGTGCTGCTGAGCGCGAACTTCCCGGCCCAGACGGCGCATCCCCACAGCGCCAGGGAGACGGTCACGACCCACAGCAGGTTCTCCGCGGCGAAGAACCAGACGACCGCGGTGGGCGTGGCGACCGCCAGGGCCACGGCCGCCGCGCGGGCCGGTCCCCGCAGGGTCAGCACCCACCACAGCGCGGCCACCGTCACCGCCGTGCCCAGCACTCCGACCGTGACGAGCAGCAGGCTCTGGACCCTCGCGTACCCGAGCGGCAGCAGCACCGCGACGCCGCCGGCGGTCAGGGCGCCGCGCGCCGCCCACCGCTGCCGGGTGTGTGCCCGTCCGTCAAGATCCAGACTCACGCCCGCCACCTCTCCCTGTCCGAAGGCAGCAGTATGCCCCCCGGAAGGCGGTACGGCGTTCCGGTTCCGGCCCGGCAGGGGCGGGGGCAGGGGCAGAGGCGGAGGTGGGGGCGGAGGCTCGGACTCGGGCCCGGACTCACAGACGGTCGATGTCGAGGTTCGCGATGGCCGTCCTCGCGACCTCGCGGCCGCGCTCGGTGAAGTCGCCCTTGCCCGGATAGCCGATCATGAGCTTGTACATGTCGCCGGACGTGGCCTTGTAGTAGAAGACCTGGAGCTCGCGCGGCCGCGGGTCGGTGGTGTCCGTGGTGGAGTGGACGATCGTGTTCCTGGCGGCCTTGCGGCCCTTGTACCCGACGTCGCTCGCGTCGCTCCTGGGCACGGGGTCGGAGTTCATGTCCAGGCCGTAGGAGCCGCTCTGCTTGTAGGCGGCGTCGTCCTCGTACATCTCCGCCGAAGCCGTCGAGGCGATCTCGCCCGAGGCGTCCTCGTCCTTCCTGGCCAGCGAGAGGCTGACCCAGAGGGCGCCGCTCGGGTCGGTGAACCGGACCCAGTGTTCGTTCTCGGGCGCGTCGGCCTTCGGCACGGTCCTCCGGTACCCCTCCGGTACGGCCACCGTCGCGCCCAGGGCCTTCAGGTCCGTCTTCCGCCAGCCGTCGGGCAGGGGGCCCGCGAACGGGTCCGCGACCACCAGGTACGCCGTCACCGCCGCCGCGACGACCACGGCGGCGACGCCGCCGCCGATGCCGAGCCACGCCTTGCGGCCGAGACGGGCCGCCCTGCCCCGGGCGGGCGCCGGCAGCGGGTCGACCCGCGTGGGCGCCGGCCGGGGCGGCCGGGCGGCCTGCTCCAGGAGCGCGCGCACCCGCGCCGCGTCCGGACGGCGGTTCGGGTCCTTGTCCAGGAGGCCGTCGATGGCCTCGGCGAGCGGTCCGCCGGCCGCGTTGGGCGCGGCCGGCGTGGCGTTGAGGACGGACTGGAGCGTCGCCGGCGTGTTGCTGCGGCGGAACGGCGACACGCCCTCCGTGGCCGCGTACAGGACCACGCCCAGCGACCAGAGGTCCGACGCCGGGCCGGGCCGCTGCCCCAGCACCCTTTCGGGGGCGATGAACTCGGGCGAGCCGACGAAGCCGCCCGTGTCGGTCAGATTCGTCTCGCCCTCGATCTGCGCGATGCCGAAGTCGGTGAGAACGACCCGGTCGTCGGTGCCCAGCAGGACGTTGTCCGGCTTGACGTCGCGGTGCAGGATGCCCGCCGTGTGCGCGGCCTGCAGCGCGCCGAGCACCTGGAGGCCGATTCTCGCCGCCTCACGCGTGCCGAGCGTGCCCTCCTGGAGGGCGGCGCCGAGCGAGCGTCCCCGGACCAGCTCCATCACGATCCAGGGCCGGCCGTCCACGACGGCGACGTCGTGGACGTTCACGACGGCCGGGTGGTCGAGCCGGGCCGCGGCGCGCGCCTCGCGGCGCATCCGCTCGAAGACGTTGGCCCGTTCACGTTCGGGAAGGTGGTCGGGGATGCGCGGCTCCTTGACCGCGACCTCCCGGTCCACCGTCTCGTCCTGGGCCCGCCACACGGTGCCCATCCCGCCGTGGCCGAGCTTGTCGAGCAGCCGGTACCGGCCCCCGATGAGCCGCCCCGCACCGGAGTCGTGCGAGGCGTGTACCGGCTCCGGCTCCGGCTCCGGCGGCTGTGGTTCAAGGTGCGGCTGCGGCTGCGGGTCCGCCTGCGGTTGCGGTTCCGCTTGCGCCTGCGGTTGCGGTTGCAGTTCCACTTGCGCCTGCGGTTGCGGTTGCGACTCGGGCGTCACCCGGGCGGGCGTGGCGTACGGGTTCCCGGGGTGCGGTACGGCAGCCGGCGGCTGCGGTGGCCGCAGAGCGAAACTCGTCGGCTCGTCGGGTCCGTGCTGGGCTCCCCCGTGGCTGCTCATGGGTCCATCCTTATCGCGCCGGCCACCCCCGCTCCACCCTGGGCGCTTTCCGGTCACAGACCCGTGACGCACGACGTTCCTTATGAACCTTTTACGGTGCTGTGCGGCTCATGGGCGCGACCGGACGAACGTGTCGACGGCCACGTCGAAGTACTCCCGCGCCTGGCGCGCCTGGCCGACGGGCGCCGACACCAGCACGTCGTACATCCGGCCCCTCTCCTCCCAGCACAGGTCGTAGAGGTGCCGCGCGCCCTCCGCCTTGCTGAAGCCGTTCCAGGTGAACTCCCAGAGTGCGGCGGGGCGTCCGGAGCGGGTGGTGTCCGTGACCCGGCCGTCGCGGTACCCGGGATAGGTGTCCGGCCCCTCGGCGGCGGCGCGCTGCAGCACCGCGAGCGGGCCGTCCGGCTCGGGGTCGGACACCTTGACGCCGATGCGGAAGGTCTTCGCCGCCGACAGGTAGTAGACGCGTTCGCCCTGCACCTCACGGGTGAAGCCCACGGGGACCGCGAAGGAGAACCCCTCCGCGTCGCGGACGAGGCGGTATCCCGTGGGCACGGTCCGGCTCGCGGAGGCCGACGGCCGGGAGCCGGTGCCGGTGGTCGCGGCGGCCGTACGGGACGAGGGGGCCGGGCCCGTCGGCGGGGTGAGCCCGTTGCCGTCGTCGCCCATCAGCAGCGCGGCCGCCGAGACACCCGCCACGGCCATCGCCGCCACCAGGGCGGCCGCGATCAGCGCGTTGCGCATGGAGGAGCGGACGGCGAAGGCCGGCCGCAGCGGGAGGCGCACGGCCGGTTCCGGGACCGGCGGCGCGGGCGTGCCGGGGCTCCGTCCGGTGGCGTCCCGGTGGTCCGGCACGTGACCGGGCGAGGCCGGCGGCATGTGGCCCGTGGCCAGGAACACCCGCAGCAGCCGCTCCGCCTCCACCGCGTCGAGCCGCCGTTCGGGGTCGCGTTCGAGGAGGCCCAGGATGACGGGGAGCAGGGGCGCGGCGGCCGGGGGCGGATGTATGTCGTCGATCACGACCGCGTGCAGGATGCCGCTCAGCGAGTCGCGCCGGAACGGGGACTCACCGCTGAGCGCCGTGCAGAGCAGCGCGCCGAGCGACCACAGGTCGGACTCGGGCCCGGTCCTGACGCCCGACATCCGCTCGGGCGCGGTGTACTCGGGCGACCCCACGAACGAGCCGCTCTCGGTGACCGTCGTCGCGCCCGCGACCTGCGCGGTCCCGAAGTCGGTGAGGATCGCCCTGCCGTCCAGGTTGAGGAGCACGTTCCCGGGCTTCAGGTCGCGGTGCAGGACACCGGCGCCGTGCGCCTTGCGCAGCGCGCCGAGCAGGTCGATGCCCATCCGGGCGGTCTCGACGGCGCCGACGGGCCCGTCCCGGGAGATGCGGTCTGCGAGCGAGCCGCCTTCGAGCAGGTCCATGACGATGTACGGGCGTTCGTCCTGCTCGACGACGTCGTGCACGACGATGATGTGCGGGTGCCGCAGCTGCGCGATGGCGCGCGCCTCCCGCAGGGTGCGTTCGCGCTGCAGCCGGGACTCCTCCGCCGAGAGCGAGGTGTCCACGGCGAGTTCCTTGACCGCGACCTGCCGGGCGAGCAACTGGTCCGTGGCCTGCCACACGACGCCCATGCCACCCCGGCCGAGTCTGGCTCCCAGGCGGTAACGGCCCGCGATGACGCGGACGTTGTCCTCGGGTCTCTCCCCCTGGGTCCCCATGCGCCCCATCATGCCGCACCGGACTCGGTCCCTCCGGGGCCGGACACCGCTCCTGGCCGACAACCGACGCTTACACGAGTCCACCCGAGGGGGCGTCCCTCAGGGACGCGGGGAACCGCGCCCCGGGGGCGTGTTCCGGCCGGAATCCGGGGAACCGGAACGTCACTGCGGGGGCTGCCACCCGCGAAGAATCGTGTCGAACCGCTCCCGCGCGGTGTCCCAGTCCCCCGCCGGCGCCGACATGTAGATCACGTACTCGACCCCGTCCCGGCCGTAATACGCCTGTTCGATCGCCCGCCGGGGACCGGGGAACTCCGTGTCCTTGGCCAGCGCGGTCCAGGTGAAGTCCCACAGCGCCCCCGGCCGGTCCCGGTAGGTGTTGGTCTCGAGAGTGACCCGCCGGTAGTCGCTCAGCCGCGCCAACTGCTCCTCCAGGTCGACAAGATGCCGGTACGGCGTGTCGAAGTCCGGGGAGTCGTTCACCGCGATCCGCACGAAGTGCTCGCCGCCGTCGGGCGTGTAGTCGACCTGGTCGTTCTCGACCTGCCGCTTCCACCCCTCGGGCAGCACGAGGCTGAAACCCTTGACGTCGTCGACCCGTTCCCAGCCGTCGGGCACGTCCCCGGCCTGGTTCGCGTCGGTCTGCTTCCCGTCGTCGTCCCCGCTCGGCGAGGACGACGTACCGGGCGACGGCGTGGGCCCGGCGGACGTCGACGTGTCGTCGTCCCCCCGCCCGTCCGCCAGGAGCATCGCCGCGACACTCCCGCCCCCGACGAGCGCGGCCGCCAGCACGACCGCCGCGACGATACGTATCCGGCGGCGCCCGGGCCCGCCGACGACCGCCGACTGGTGCGCGGTGACGCCGGCCGGGTCGGAGGCGGGCCGCCCCTGGCTGCCGTAGGTGTCATGGCCGCCCGACGCCCCGAAGCCGCCCTGCGGATACGGGCCGCCCGACACCCCGTACGCCTCGTGCGGCCCGTACCCGCCGTGGGCGACGGAGTGGGTGGCCCCCTCCGGCCCGGGCGCCACGGCTCGGCCCTGTCCGTACGTGCCCTGGACCCCTTGGCCGTACGTGCCCTGGGTCCCTTGGCCGTACGTGCCGCCCGGCTCCTCGGTGGTGGTCACATGCTGCGTCGGCACGTACGCCTGCGCCGCGTCGGGCGTACGCCCCTCCGCCGCCTCGGCGAGCATCTGCTCGGCCTCTTCGGACCCGGGCCGCCCGGCCGGATCCTTGCGCAGCAGCGCGGTGATGACGGGCGCCAGCGGCCCGGCGTGCTCAAGGGCGTCCGCCTCCTCGCCGACCACGGCCTGCATGGTGGTCAGGGGCGTCGTCCGCCGGAACGGCGACCGGCCCTCGACCGCCGTGTAGAGCGTGGCGCCGAGTGCCCACAGGTCGGCGGACGGGCCAGGGTCCTGGCCGCGGATGCGCTCCGGCGCCAGGTAGTCGACCGAACCGACGATCTCGCCGGTACGGGTGATCGTCGTGTCCCCCTCGACCTGCGCGATCCCGAAGTCGGTGAGCAGCACACGCCCGTCGTGGGACAGCAGTACGTTGCCGGGCTTGATGTCGCGGTGCAGTACCCCGGCGGAGTGGGCGGCCCGCAGTGCGCGCAGGACCCACAGCCCGACCCGGGCCGCCTCCCGCGGCTCGATGCGCCCCGCCTCCTTGACGGCGTCGGCGAGCGAGTGCCCCTCGACCAGTTCCATCACGATCCACGGCCGGCCGTCGTGTTCGAGCACGTCGTGCACGGTGACGACGGCGGAGTGGTTGATCCGCGCGGCTGCCCGGGCCTCGGCCCGGGTACGGGCGAGCAGGACGGCGCGCTCGCTCTCGGACACGTAGAGCGCGGCCGTCAGCTCCTTGATCGCGACGGCGCGGTGCAGCACTTCGTCCCGCGCGCGCCACACCCGGCCCATGCCGCCACTGCCGATGGAGTCGGCGAGCCGGTAGCGGCCCGCCAGAAGCAGGCCCTGCATCTGATTCACGTTTCCCCGCAATGCTCTTGACAGGGTCAGACTAAGGACCGGCACCCGCCCAGGGAACCGGCGGGGTCCTACGGAGACAGCACTGTGACGCTTGCCGCGCGCGTGAACGAGCGGTGTCCGCCGGGTGATCAGGCGTTGTGCCCCGATCCACCGTCACCCTCACACCGGGTGACATGAGGACCTGCCGCCCACGGCCGCGCAAGAAGCGTGGACACACAGGGTCATGACGTCACGTCAGCCGGTGATCCGGCCCCTGCCTCGGTCGATGACTCGGCCGATGACTCACCCAGTGATCCGGTACGTCGACGACGCCTGTTCGTACAGCCGCGTCACCTCGTCCCGCTCGGCCTCCGGACCGCGCACCTGCACCACGTGGTAGCGCCCGTCGGCGATGATCACGAGGTTGCGTACGAAGACCTCGCCGCCCGAGGAGTCCTGCCAGGTGAACTGCCCCTCGGCCATGGCGCGTCCGCCCACGTCGATGCGCCGCATCCCGCTGGAGGTGGCCCAGGTCGAGTCGCGGAACGGCTGCAGCTCGCGCTCCTCCTCGCGCTGGTAGGTCATCGGGTCTCCGCCGTACTGCTTGGTCGTGTCGCGGCCCGGGACGACCAGCAGCTCGAAGCGGCCGTGCGCGTAGACGACCTGCCCGCGCCCGTTCTTCCCGGTGCGGTCCCAGCCGTTCGCGACCGCCACGTGGAACCCTTCGGAGTCCTTGCGCAGCGTGAAGCCCTGCGGCAGCTCGGGTCCGGTGGTCTGGGTGGTGGAACTGGACGAGCGCGTCGGGCTGCTCTCCCCGCTCGGCGTCCTGTCGTCCTGCGGATCGGTCCCGGTCTTCCCGTCCTGGTCGGTGCCGGTGCCGCTGTCCGAGGAGTGGCCGGGGCCGGGGCTGACGACCTCTCCCGCCGAACCGGTGCGCTGCCCGCCGGAGTCGGACCTGGGCATGAACGCCACGGCGTACGCGACGGCCGCCGCCATGGCGAGCAGGATCAGCAGCAGCAGGGTGCGGCCGAGCCGGCGGGGCCCGGCCTCCCCGCCCTGCCTGTCCCGCTTGTGCCGGCCGTGCGGGCTGGTGGCGGGCAGTCCGGCGCGGCGCCTGCGGACCATCTCGCCCCGGCGCCGTACGACGGGCAGCCGGGTGGGGTCCATGGGCGGCGCCGCGACGACGTACGTACCCGCCTCGGGCTCGGGCGCCGACCGCACCAGCGAACGCAGCCAGCCCCGCAGCTCCTCGAAGTCCAGTCGCTCGGTGGGGTCCTGACGCAGCAGCGACTCCACGACCGGCCGGAGCGGACCGCACTCCTCCGCGAAGGCGGGCGGCTCGGCGCACACCAGCTGCACCAGTTCGGCGGTGTTCTCCTCGGGGTAGGGCGCGTGGCCCTGGACGGCGCGGAAGAGCAGCGCGCCCAGCGCCCACAGGTCGGTCGCGGGGCCGATCGGCGCCGCCAGCTGCCAGTTCTCGTGCACCGGTCCGGCCTGCTCGGGCGCCCAGCGCTCGGTGACGGGTCCCACGACGGCCATCCGCGCCTGCCGGGCCCGCTCCGCGGCCAGCGCGGTGGCCGGTCCGCGCCCGGCGGGCACCGCGGCGGAGGTGAGCCGGTTCCACTGGGTGGGAGCCACGCCGGTGCCGGTGTCCAAGGCGGTGCCGGTGTCCGGAGCGGCCCGGTCGGCCGAGGGCGCGTACCCGGCGCCGTACGCGGCCGTCTCCGCCGCCCGTCCCCCGGTCGCGCCGCCACCGCTGCCGCCGCCCGGAAGCACGGAAGCACGGTCCTGCCCGGAATCCGTGACCATAGGCGCGCCCCCGCGCGGCGCCGCGCCGTGCCAGGAACCGGGCGGCCGTACCCCGTACGGGTCGACGATCTGCCCCGGCGGCGCGGTGTGCTCCATCCCGTGTCCGGACCCGGCGATCTGCCCCGATATCTGGCCCGGAACCTGTCCGGTGAGCTCGCCGGCCTGCCGACCGGGGTGCTGACCGGCCTGCTGACCGGCCCCGGTGTCGCTTCCGGCGGACCGGGGCCGCGGAGCGGGCAGCGCAGGGTTCCGGCCGTCCCGCTGCTCCTCCTGCACCCTGGCCGCCGCCCGCGCGCCCGCCCGGTAGGCGGCGATGGCTCCGGCCCGCGCGGCCCGTACGTCGCCGCCCGCGTCCAGCGCCCGCTGGGCCATGTCCGAGGCCCGCGCGGTCTGCGCCTGCGCCTGTGTGACGGGCAGGGCGCTACCGCCCCCGCGCACGGCCTCGACCGCGGCACGTCCGCCGTCCGGTCCACGCGCTCCGGGCACCGCCTGCCCGAACTGCCCGATCCCGCCGTCCGTCCTGCCCGCTGTCCTGCCTGTCTGCCCGGACGGACCGCCCGGGCCCGCCCCGTGTCCCGGGGCCGCCGGGCCGCCGGGACCGGCCGGACCTCCCGCGCCCCCTCCGGCCCTCCGGGCCACCGTCCGGCGCGGGCCGGCCCGCGCCGCCTTGGTCCTCACCCTCGGCGGGCGGCACCGGGTCGTACCCGCACAGTGCCTCCTCCGCGGCTCCGGAGGCGAGCCCCGTGAGCATCACCCGCCCGTCGTCGCAGACCAGCACCGTGCGCGCGGTGATGTTCCGGTGCACCCAGCCGTGCGCGTGCAGCACCCGCAGCGCGGTCAGCACGTCGGAGGCCACCTCGGCGGCCCGGTAGGGGCTCAGCGGCCCCTCGTCGAGCAGCGCCGCGAGCTGCCGCGAGGGCACCGACTCACTCACTATCCAGAGCGACCCGCCCTCGGCGAACACGTCGAAGACCTGGGCCAGCCGCGGGTGATCGGGGATCTGCGCCGCGGCCTGCGCCGCCTCGATCGCCCGTCGCACGGCGGGCTCGGCGGGCTGCCGGGTGGTCCGTGCGGAAGGGCGCCGCAGACCCGAGTCCCGCGCCACGAACCCGTCGGGCAGCCCGTCCGCGTCGAGCACCTCCGCCTCGACGACCTCGGGCAACGGCACCTGCCGGACCACGACCTCCTGGCCGCTGTAGGTGTCGAAGGCGCGGGACTCGCGGAAGTCGTCCTCGTCCGACAGCGGGAGAGGCAGGCGATAACGGTCGGCGAGTACCCGTCCCGCATAGTCGTCCACGAAGCCTCCCCCGGCCGCCCGGTTGGTCAATTCCGTTCGCCTTGCGCCCCGTTGTCGCCGCGGTTGTGGCTGCGTACGGTCCGCAACCACTCACGATACGTGCCGAAGTCAACCCGCAATGAGGAGATACCAGATCTCCATTGTCTCGTGACCCTCAGGACTTCGGTTCGAACGACTTCGTCAGCGTCCGCCACGTCTCCTCACGGAGCTCGGTGCCCCATTTCGAGGCCTTCGCGGTGTACATGAGCGCATATCCCTGGCTGCCGTCGACGACGAAGCCGCGGTCTATGGACCGGTATTGCGTGCCGCTCTCCACGTAGGTGAATTCCCAGTCGGCCGTGTTCCAGCCGCGGTAGTCCACCTTCTCTATTCGAATCCGCTCGTACTGCGACCGCCGCATGAACCTCTCTTGGTTCTTCCAGTCGGCCACCGGGTCGGACTTGGGCGTCGTGGTCCAGCCGACCAGCAGCTTCTGTCCGTCGGGACCGGCGAACCGGGCGCCGGCCGCACTGGTGGACTGGTATTTCCAGCCCTTCGGCAGACCGATCGAGAAGCCCTGCCCGTCCTTGTGCGTCGACTCGACCCCGCTGCCCGAACCGCTGCCGGAGCCGTCCTGCGAGCCGCCCGAGTCGTCCGACTCGCCGGAAGCGCTCGCACTGGGCGAACTCTCCTCGGTCGCGCCGCCGGAGGAGGAGCCCGCCTTGCCGTCGTCGTCCTTGCCCGTGCCGCTGCCCTCGTCCTGCTTGGTGTCGCTTCCCGCGTTCGCGCCGCTGGATGTGGAAGTGTCGGCTCCGCCCTTGTCGCCCTTGGAGGCCGAGCCGTCGTCGCCACCCAGCGTGACGGCGAGGATCGTGCCCAGCACGGCCAGCGCCACGACGACGGCGACGATCACCAGCGAGCGCCGGGACACCACATCGGTGAGCGGCGCCCGGGACGTGGTGGTCCGCGCGGGCGCACCGCCGGAACCGCCCGAACTTCCGCCGACCGCACTGGAGTTCAGTACGGCAGCGGCATCCCGGTGCTGCGCGGAAGCGGCCGCACCGGTTCCCTCGGCGCCGGTCCCCCCGGCTGCGGTCCCCCCGGCTGCGGCCCCCGTCGCGGCGGCGGCCGGGGCGGAGCGGGCCCCGGAGGCGGGGCCCGGATCGCCGGCGGACGCGGAGCGCGCGGGGGCGCCCGGCGCCGCCGGGGCGGAGGCCGCGCCGGCCGGTCCGCCCGGTGCCTGCGCCGGCCGGTCCGCGGCGACCCCGGTACCGGCGGCTCCGGCGGCGGCGACAGCTCCTGCCGCCGCACCCTTGCCCTTGGCCTTGCCCTTGCCCTTGCGTGCGGAGCGCAGCGCCCCGCGCAGCCGGTCCGCGGGTTCCTCGCTCTTCCTGCCGCCGCCCGGGGTCCCCTTCTTCGCCCGGTCCTGCGCGGGGATGTCCGGCAACGGCACGATCTTCGTCGCGTCCACCGGCTCCGGCTCGTCCTCGGGCTCGGGCGTGTTGATCACCTCGGTGAGCATCGCCCGTGCCCCGGCGTCGTCGAGCCGCTGTTCGGGGTCCTTGACGAGGAGGCCGTAGATCACGTTCTCCAGCGGGCCCGCGTTCTTCGGCTGCTCCACCGGCTCCGTCATCACCGCGGTGAGCGTGGCGATGGCGGACCCCTTGTCGTACGGCGGTACGCCTTCCACCGCCGCGTACAGCAGGCCGCCGAGCGACCACAGGTCGGCCGCGGGGCCCGGCTTGTGTCCCCGGGCCCGCTCCGGCGAGATGTACGAGGGCGCGCCGACCAGCATGCCGGTCGAGGTGATGGACGGGTCGCCCTCGACCTGGGCGATGCCGAAGTCCGTGAGCACGACCCGGCCGTCCTCGGCGATGAGCACGTTCGACGGCTTCACGTCGCGGTGCAGGATGCCCTCGCGGTGCGCCGAACGCAGCACGTCCAGGATGGCGAGGCCGACCTCCGCCGCGCGCTTCGGCGTGAGCAGCCCGTCCTCACGGATCACCTCGGCGAGGGACTTGCCCTCGACGAGTTCCATCACGATCCACGGCCGGTCGTCCTCGTCGACCACGTCGTAGACGGTCACCGCGCTGTTGTTCCGGATCCGCGCGATCGCCTTGGCCTCGCGGAAGGTCCGGGTGATCAGCCGGCGCTTCTCATCCTCGTCGATGCGCGGCGGCAACCGCAGTTCCTTCACGGCGACCGTGCGCCCCAGCGTCTCGTCCTCCGCCCGCCACACGGTGCCCATGCCGCCGCGGCCGAGGACTCCCCCCAACCGGTACCGCCCGGCGAGGAGACGTCCATTATCGTCCTGACGGGATGCTCCCGCCCGCTCCGCCTCCGACATGCGTCCCCTCATGCAACCCGCCCTGACAGAGCCTCCATTGTCACCCACTCGGGCACCGTCCGGTGCCCCGGGTGCCCCTGGTCCGAACAGTGCTTCCCGAGTTGTCCCTCTTCCTGCCCCCGCCTGCCGTCCGACGCGGCTCGCCACCGTGCGGCGGGGCACCGGCCGTTGCCCCGGTGGCCGTTGAAGATGCGCGTACCCCGTTCGCCGCCGCGGAAGCGGAAGTCGGCGGGCGGAAGTCGGCGGGAGACCGACGACCGCACCCGCGGCGGCCCACGCCCGCGCCCTACAACGGCACGATGTCCGGCGCCCCCAGCCTGGCCGCGTCGGCCGTCAGGTCGTCCGGCTGGCGCTGGGACTCCCGTTCCGCCTCCACCCGCTTCTGGTAGTGCTCGACCTCGCGCTCGATCTGGTCCTTGTCCCAGCCCAGTACCGGCGCCATCAGCTCGGCGGCCTCGCGCGCGCTGCGCGTGCCCCGGTCGAACGTCTCGATCGAGATGCGCGTGCGCCGCGTCAGCACGTCGTCGAGGTGGCGCGCGCCCTCGTGCGAGGCGGCGTAGACGATCTCGGCGCGCAGGTAGTCGTCGGCCGCGGGCAGCGGATCGCCCAGCGTGGCGTCCGCGGCGATCAGGTCGAGCACCTCCTCGGCGAGCGATCCGTACCGGTTCAGCAGGTGTTCCACGCGCACCACGTGCAGGCCGGTGCGGGCGGCGATGCGCGCCCGCGCATTCCACAGGGCCCGGTAGCCCTCGGCGCCGATCAGCGGGACGTCCTCGGTGACGCACTCGGCGACCCGCTGGTCGAGGCCGTGCACCGCCTCGTCCACCGCGTCCTTGGCCATCACCCGGTACGTCGTGTACTTGCCGCCCGCCACGACCACGAGCCCGGGTGCCGGATGCGCCACGGTGTGCTCGCGCGACAGCTTGCTCGTGGCGTCCGACTCGCCGGCGAGCAGCGGCCGCAGTCCCGCGTACACCCCCTGGACGTCGTCACGTGTCAGCGGCACCGCGAGGACCGCGTTCACATGCTCCAGCAGGTAGTCGATGTCGGCGCTGGACGCCGCCGGGTGCGCCTTGTCCAGGTCCCACTCGGTGTCCGTCGTCCCGACGATCCAGTGCCGGCCCCAGGGGATCACGAACAGCACGGACTTCTCGGTGCGCAGGATCAGCCCGGTCGTCGAGGTGATCCGGTCCTTCGGGACGACCAGATGAATGCCCTTGGAGGCCCGGACGTGGAACTGGCCCCGGTCCCCGACCATCGCCTGGGTGTCGTCCGTCCACACGCCGGTGGCGTTGACCACCTGCTTGGCGCGGATCTCGTACTCGCCGCCGCCCTCGACGTCCTGCACCCTGGCGCCGACCACGCGCTCGCCCTCGCGCAGGAAGCCGGTCACCCGCGCGCGGTTCGCGACCTTCGCCCCGTACGCCGCGGAGGTGCGCACCAGGGTCGCCACGTAGCGGGCGTCGTCCATCTGCGCGTCGTAGTACTGCAGCGCCCCGACCAGCGCGTCCTTCTTCAGCGCGGGGGCGACGCGCAGCGCGTGCCGCCGGGTGAGGTGGCGGTGCATCGGGAGGCCGCGGCCGTGACCGCGCGCCATCGACATCGCGTCGTAGAGCGCGACGCCCGATCCGGCGTACAGCCTCTCCCACCCCTTGTGCTGCAGGGGGTACAGGAACGGGACGGGCTTCACCAGGTGCGGCGCGAGTCGCTCCAGCAGGAGCCCGCGCTCCTTCAGCGCCTCGCGGACGAGCGCGAAGTCGAGCATCTCCAGGTAGCGCAGGCCACCGTGGACCAGCTTGCTCGACCGGCTCGAGGTGCCCGAAGCCCAGTCACGCGCCTCGACCAGGCCGGTGGACAGACCGCGGGTCACGGCGTCCAGGGCGGTGCCGGCGCCGACCACGCCCGCTCCCACGACCAGCACATCCAGTTCGTGCTCGGCCATCGCCGCGAGTGATTCGGCACGCTCCGTCGGTCCCAGTGTCGCTGTCCGCACAGTTGCCTCCCGCTGTCTGTCGCGCCGGGCTCACCCGTACGGCGAGGCCCCGCTCACATCCCCCATGCCCAAATTCTGACCGTGTTCCCCGACATCGGCCACCACCGGCGGTCCGCCTGTGGATATCTCCGGGCGACTCCCGGAGAAACGCAACCGGACAATCCCGCATATCGGTCATATTTACTCCTAGTCTGACATTGCGCTCGCCCGTTCTGTCCACAGGGCTTGCGCCCTCGTCCCACTCCGGCTACTCCCACTCCGGCTACAGGGAAGGACGGCCCACCGCCATGCCCGCAGACCTCGCCGTCATCGGCCTCGGCCAGCTCGGCCTGCCCCTGGCCCAGGCCGCCGCGACCACCGGCATCGCCACCCTCGGCTACGAGTGCGGCGACCCCGCGCCGCTGGCCGCCGCCGACCTGCGCCGGATGCTCTCCACGGGATTCCGGCCGGCCACCGACCCGGCCGGACTCGGCCGCGTACGCACCGCCGTCATCTGCGCCCCGACCCCGCGCGGCGCGGACGGGACGCTCGACCTGGGGCAGGTGGCCGACGCCGCCCGCACCCTCGCCGCGCATCTGCGCCCGCACACCACGGTGATCCTGGAGTCCCCCGTGTATCCGGGGACCACGGAGGAGTTCCTGCGCCCCCTCCTGGAGGAGGGCTCCGGGCTCCGCGCGGGCCGCGACTTCCACCTCGCGTACTCGCCCAGCCGGGTCGATCCCGGCAACCGCGACCACGGCCCCGCCAACACGCCGAAGGTCATCGGCGGGCTCACCCCCGCCTGCACCGAGTCCGCCGCCGCGTTCTACGGCCGCCTCACCGACAAGGTCGTCCGCGCGCGTGGACCCCGCGAGGCGGAGACCGTGCAGCTCCTGGAGACCAACTACCGGCACGTCAACATCGCGCTGGTCAACGAGATGGCCGTCCTCTGCCACGACCTGGGCGTCGACCTGTGGGACGTCATCCGCTGCGCCGAGACCAAGCCGTTCGGCTTCCAGGCCTTCCGCCCCGGCCCCGGGGTGGGCGGTCACGCCGTCCCGCGGGACCTCGCGGGCCCGCGCACCCGCGCCCTGCGCATGGTGGAACTGGCCCAGCAGGTCAACGACCACATGCCCCGGTACGTCATCCAGCGCGCGGCGGCGCTCCTCAACGAACACGGCAAGTCGGCCCGCGGCGCGCGCGTACTGCTCCTCGGCATCACCTACAAGGCCGACCACGCCGACCGGCAGGGCTCACCCGCCCAGGAGATCGCGACCCGCCTGATGGAACTGGGCGCCGCGGTCAGCTACCACGACCCGCACGTCCCGTCCTGGAGCGTCCTCGACCGCCCGGTCCCCCGCGTCGACTCCCTGTACGAGGCGGCGGCCGACGCGGACCTGACGATCCTGCTCCAGCAGCACCGCACGTACGACCTCCAGGGCCTGTCGGTGAAGGCCCAACTCCTGCTGGACACCCGGGGAGCGACACCCACGGGGGCGGCGCACAGGTTGTGAGAAGGGGCGCCCGAGGACGCCCCGAGCCCCTGGGACTTGTGGCGAACGGCGCCCGCCGCCCGCCGCCCGCCGCCGGCACCGTACGGAAACAGGTGGAGCCCACCGCAGGTGGCACTGCGGCAGGCTCCAGGACGGTTCACGGAGTGTCCGCCCCCAGTTGTGGGTGGGGCGGCCGCTCACCATCCGAAAATCCGCAGGATCCACCTCCTCCGGCACCTCACCGTCCACAGACGGATCCGGTCCCAGCGGGTGGGCTCGCGGTGGCGGCCCACCCGCTGGGACTCGGAACGCGAAACGCGCCCCGCCGAAGCCGTTCGAGTACGTGAAGGGGCCCGGCCGCTCGCCTCCGCGAGTGACCGGGCCCCTTCGTGTGCGTCCGCTCAGGCCGGGCGCCGCGTCATGTCAGCGCTTGTGCTGCGAGTCCGCCACCGTGACCTCGACCCGCTGGAACTCCTTCAGCTCGCTGTAGCCGGTCGTGGCCATCGCGCGGCGCAGGGCGCCGAAGAAGTTCATGGAGCCGTCGGGCGTGTGCGAGGGGCCCGTGAGGACCTCCTCGATCGTGCCGACGGTGCCGAGGTCGACCTTCTTGCCGCGCGGCAGCTCTTCGTTGATGGCCTCCATGCCCCAGTGGTGGCCCCGGCCGGGCGCGTCCGTCGCGCGCGCGAGCGGGGAGCCCATCATCACCGAGTCGGCACCGCAGGCGATGGCCTTGGAGAGGTCGCCGGACCAGCCGACCCCGCCGTCCGCGATCACGTGCACGTACCGGCCGCCGGACTCGTCCATGTAGTCGCGGCGCGCGGCGGCCACGTCGGCGACCGCGGTCGCCATCGGGACCTGGATGCCCAGCACGTTGCGCGTGGTGTGCGCGGCGCCGCCGCCGAAGCCCACCAGGACACCGGCGGCGCCCGTGCGCATCAGGTGCAGGGCCGCCGTGTACGTGGCGCAGCCGCCGACGATGACCGGCACGTCCAGCTCGTAGATGAACTGCTTCAGGTTCAGCGGCTCCGAAGCGCTCGACACGTGCTCCGCCGAGACCGTCGTACCGCGGATGACGAAGATGTCGACGCCCGCGTCCACGACGGCCTTGGAGAACTCCGCCGTGCGCTGCGGGGAGAGCGCGGCCGCGGTGACGACACCGGAGTCGCGCACCTCCTTGATGCGCTGCCCGATCAGCTCCTCCCGGATGGGAGCCGCGTAGATCTCCTGGAGGCGGCGGGTCGCGGTCTCGGAGTCCAGCCCGACGATCTCGTCGAGGAGCGGCTGCGGGTCGTCGTGCCTCGTCCACAGGCCCTCGAGGTTGAGGACGCCCAGACCGCCGAGCTCCCCGATGCGGATGGCGGTCCGCGGCGAGACGACCGAATCCATGGGAGCCGCCAGGAACGGCAGCTCGAAGCGGTAGGCGTCGATCTGCCAGGCGATCGAGACCTCCTTCGGGTCCCGCGTACGGCGGCTCGGGACGACGGCGATGTCATCGAAGGCGTACGCCCGGCGGCCGCGCTTGCCGCGCCCGATCTCGATCTCAGTCACGTGTGTGGCCTTTCCCTCTTCGGTTCTGCGCGTTCCAGTATCCCCGACACGTACGGCACACAGGGCGAGGGCGGTCCCGGAAGCCCCGGGACCGCCCTCGAACGTGTCGCTGCCGTGTCGCCGCTACTGGCCGCGGCTGTAGTTCGGCGCCTCGACCGTCATCTGGATGTCGTGCGGGTGGCTCTCCTTGAGGCCCGCCGACGTGATCCGCACGAAGCGGCCCTTGGTCTCCATCTCGTCGATGGAGGCGGCGCCGACGTAGCCCATGGTCTGGCGCAGGCCGCCGACGAGCTGGTGCAGCACGTTGCCGAGCGGGCCGCGGTAGGGCACCTGGCCCTCGATGCCCTCGGGGACGAGCTTGTCGTCGGAGGCCACCTCGGCCTGGAAGTAGCGGTCCTTCGAGTACGACTTGCCCTGCCCGCGGGACTGCATCGCGCCGAGCGAACCCATGCCGCGGTACGACTTGAACTGCTTGCCGTTGATGAAGAGCAGCTCGCCGGGCGACTCCTCGCAGCCGGCGAGGAGGCTGCCGAGCATCACGGTGTCGGCGCCGGCGGCCAGCGCCTTGCCGATGTCGCCGGAGTACTGCAGACCGCCGTCGCCGATCACCGGCACACCCGCGGCGCGGGCCGCGAGGGCCGCCTCGTAGATGGCGGTGACCTGCGGGACGCCGATGCCGGCGACCACCCGGGTCGTACAGATCGAGCCCGGTCCCACGCCCACCTTGACGCCGTCGACACCGGCGTCGACGAGCGCCTGCGCGCCGTCCCGGGTGGCCACGTTGCCGCCGATCACGTCGACGCCGACGCTCGACTTGATCTTCGCCATCCAGTTGAGGGCGTTGCTGTTGTGCCCGTGCGAGGTGTCGACGATCAGGAAGTCCACCCCGGCCTCGGCGAGCGCCTGGGCCCGCTCCAGCGCCTCGGGGCTCGCACCGACCGCGGCACCGACGAGGAGGCGGCCCTCGGCGTCCTTCGCGGCGTTCGGGTACTTCTCGGCCTTGACGAAGTCCTTGACCGTGATGAGGCCCTTGAGGAGGCCCGAGTCGTCGACCAGCGGCAGCTTCTCGATCTTGTGGCGGCGCAGCAGCTGCATGGCGTCGTTCCCGGAGATGCCGACCTTGCCGGTGACCAGGGGCATCGGGGTCATGACCTCGCGCACCTGCCGGGAGCGGTCGGTCTCGAAGGCCATGTCGCGGTTGGTGACGATGCCGAGCAGCTTCTTGTTGCCGTCGGTGACCGGCACGCCGCTGATGCGGAACTTGGCGCACAGGGCGTCGGCCTCGGCGAGCGTCGCGTCCGGGTGCACCGTGATCGGGTCGGTGACCATGCCGGACTCGGAGCGCTTCACGAGGTCGACCTGGTTGACCTGGTCCTCGATGGAGAGGTTCCGGTGCAGCACGCCGACGCCGCCCTGGCGGGCCATGGCGATCGCCATCCGGGACTCGGTGACCTTGTCCATCGCCGCCGAGAGCAGCGGGATGTTCACGCGCACGTTGCGGGAGATGCGGGACGAGGTGTCGACCGCGTTGGGCAGCACTTCCGATGCGCCCGGCAGCAGCAGCACGTCGTCGTAGGTCAGCCCGAGTGTCGCGAATTTCTCGGGCACTCCGTCGACGTTTGCAGTCATGACACCTTCCCCAAATGGCCTTGATCGGTGCGGATGCCCATGCTAACGGGAAGCGGGGCCCGCTCATTCCACGGTCGTTGCACGGCCACGGGCACCCCACGGCCCCACGACTCCGTACGGACCGGGCGGCGGCGCCGTTCACCCCGCGCCGGCGTCCACCCCGCACCGACGCCGACCGCCCCGGAAGGACCTACTGCTCCGCCAGCGCCCGCAGGCGGCTGAGCGCCCGGTGCTGCGCCACCCGGACCGCGCCGGGTGACATTCCCAACATCTGTCCGGTCTCCTCGGCCGTGAGCCCCACCGCGATCCGCAGCAGCAGGAGCTCCCGCTGGTTCTCGGGGAGGTTGGCCATGAGCTTCTTCGCCCACTCGGCGTCGCTACTGAGGAGGGCGCGCTCCTCGGGGCCGAGCGAGTCGTCCGGCCGCTCGGGCATCTCGTCCGACGGTACGGCCGTCGAGCCGGGGTGCCGCATCGCGGCCCGCTGCAGGTCCGCCACCTTGTGCGCGGCGATGGCGAAGACGAAGGCCTCGAAAGGGCGCCCGGTGTCCTTGTAGCGCGGCAGTGCCAGCAGCACCGCGACACAGACCTCCTGCGCCAGGTCCTCCACGAAGTGCCGCGCGTCACCCGGCAACCGGGACAGACGCGTACGGCAGTAGCGGATGGCGAGCGGATGGACATGCGCGAGGAGATCGTGCGTGGCCTGCTGATCGCCGTCGACCGCGCGATGGACGAGCCCACCGATCACCCCGTGGGCATCAGCCGCCTCATCGTCACGCATCGGTCCATGGTGCCCTGGTGTCGTCCTGTCCGCGGCACCGCGTCCGTAGTTGTGCACCGAAGCGTTATGAGCAGGTGCGCCGGAACTCATCTCCTGCGCCCTCCCCTCCCGCTCGACCGACTCGTTCCCGAGGAACTCCACACCTCAAGGATGCGGCATCCGCCGGGAAACGGGGATCGAGCACCCGAACAGCATCGTCCGATCCCCTGTCGGGCCCGGCCCCGCCCGCCTTCCGGCAGGCGGGGAAACCCGTACCCCCGCGGCGGTTCACCTAGCGGACCAGGCCCCACCGGAAGCCGAGCGCCACCGCGTGCGCGCGGTCCGAGGCGCCGAGCTTCTTGAAGAGCCGGCGGGCATGCGTCTTGACGGTGTCCTCGGAGAGGAACAGTTCACGGCCGATCTCCGCGTTCGAGCGGCCGTGGCTCATGCCCTCCAGGACCTGGATCTCGCGCGCCGTGAGCGTCGGCGCCGCGCCCATCTCGGCCGACCGGAGCCTGCGCGGCGCGAGCCGCCAGGTCGGGTCGGCGAGTGCCTGGGTGACGGTCGCACGCAGCTCCGCGCGGGAGGCGTCCTTGTGGAGATAGCCGCGGGCCCCGGCGGCGACCGCGAGGGCGACACCGTCCAGGTCCTCGGCGACGGTGAGCATGATGATGCGCGCACCGGGGTCGGCGGACAGCAGCCGCCGGACCGTCTCCACGCCGCCCAGTCCGGGCATGCGTACGTCCATCAGAATCAGGTCCGAACGGTCGGCACCCCAGCGGCGGAGGACTTCCTCGCCGTTGGCCGCCGTGGTCACGCGCTCTACACCGGGCACGGTCGCCACCGCGCGGCGGAGCGCCTCTCGGGCAAGCGGGGAGTCGTCGCAGACGAGGACGGATGTCATGGCCGTCCTCCGCAGCTGATGCGCGTCACCTTGGGCCTCCAGGCTGGTACGAAATCGTCACCTGTGCGGTCGACCGCCTCGGACGCCTGCCCGAGCGCTTGTTCCTTCAACCGCCTCGCACACTCAACGACGGTCACTCGAAAGAGTTACGGGGCTGTGAACCACCTTCGGCACTCTACGTGAGGGCGCGGACACGGTGGAGACACGTGCGGCAGACCCGCAAGGTTTCATCACAACCAATGCCCCATTCAGACGCTTTTCGTTCCATTTATTGGTGTCTGAGGCTAGATTCGCAATGAGTCATATTTTCATCTCCTTAGATCGTAGATGTACGGTGATGGCCACGTAACCGAGCAAAACGGCTACAAGGGGACAAAGCAATGGCAGATTTCTCCCGCCTCCCCGGTCCCAACGCGGACCTGTGGGACTGGCAGCTCCTCGCGGCCTGCCGAGGGGTCGACAGCTCGCTCTTCTTCCACCCCGAGGGAGAGCGCGGCGCGGCACGGAGCGCTCGTGAGAACTCGGCCAAAGAGGTCTGCATGAGGTGCCCGGTACGAGCGGAGTGCGCGGCACACGCCCTGGCGGTGCGCGAGCCGTACGGCGTGTGGGGCGGCCTGACCGAGGACGAACGCGAGGAACTGATGGGCCGGGCGCGCAACCGGCTGGTCACGGCGTCGGGCGGAGGCGAATCGGCACACCACTGAAGGAACGTTTCTCCGCAGCGGCGCGGCGACGTGGCGACATGCACGCGCGTGCCCCTACCGCGACCTCCGGTCCCCCGCCCCGGCCGCTCCCGCCAGCTGGTCCAACGTGGCCGCCACGGCGGGCACCTGGGCCAGATCCGGCAGCGTGAGCGCGACGATCTCCCGCCGCAGGGCAGGCTCCACCGTCACTGTGCGTGCACCCTTGGGGCGCACGGACTCGATAGCCAGTTCGGGCAGGACCGCGACGCCCAGACCGGCGCCGACCAGACCGACCACCGCCGGATAGTCGTCGGTCGCGAAGTCGATGCGGGGGGTGAAGCCCGCGCTCTCGCACACCTCGATCAGCTGGCCCCGGCAGCGGGGGCAGCCGGCGATCCACGGCTCGCCGGCGAGGTCTTCGATGGCGACGGATCCCGCCCGGGCCAGCCGGTGCCCCTCGGGGACCAGACCGACGAGCCGGTCCGTGAGCAGGGGGCGGACCACCAGGTCGTCCCACTCCTCGGCGCCCGCCGCCCCCTCGTACCGGAAGGCGAGCGTCACGTCGCAGTCGCCCTCGCGCAGCATCTCCACGGAGCGCGGCGGTTCGCCCTCCTCCAGGGAGACCCGGGTGCCCGGGTGCGCGGCGCGCAGGGCGGCGAGCGCGGTCGGTACGAGGGTGGAACTGCCGCTGGGGAACGAGACCAGGCGCACCCGGCCGGCCCGCAGACCCGCGATCGCGGCGACCTCCTCCTCCGCGGCGGTGAGTCCGGCGATGATGCCCGCAGCATGCCGGACGAGGGCCTCGCCGGCCTGGGTCAGCCGCATCTCGCGACCCGTGCGGATCAGGAGCGGGGTGCCGACGGAGGCCTCCAGCGCTTTCATCTGCTGGCTGACGGCGGGCTGGGTGCAGCCCAGTTCACGCCCCGCCGCCGAGAAGGAACCGGTCGCGGCGACGGCACGCAGGACGCGCAGATGGCGGGCCTCGATCACCCTTCGAGCATAAGCGCATCTTGGACAAGGCGAGGAATATCGCGTCGACGCTTTGGCTCGTCATCGCCTAGCGTGCCGTCATGAAGCTTCTTTCAGTGAATCTGGGCCGGCCCAGGGCCGTCGATTACACGACCCAGGCCGAGGGCCTGACCGGGATAGACAAGCGGCCGGTGGACGGGCCGGTGCGGGTGTCCGCGCCGGGGCCCAAGGGGGTCGGCGGGAGCGGTCTCGCCGGGGACGCCGTGTGCGAGCGGCGCCACCACGGCGGGGACGACCAGGCCGTGTACGCCTTCGCGCGCGAGGACCTGGACGACTGGGAACGCGAGCTGGGGCGGACCCTGACCGGCGGGACGTTCGGCGAGAACCTCACGACGGAGGGGATCGACGTGTCCGGGGCGAGGATCGGGGAGCGCTGGCGCGTCGGCTCCGAGGTCGTGCTGGAGGTGACGTCCGGGCGGATCCCCTGCCTCACCTTCCAGGGGCACCTCGGGGAGAAGGGCTGGGTCCGGCGGTTCACGCACAAGGGCGCGTCCGGCGCGTATCTGCGGGTGATCGTGCCGGGGGAGATCCGGGCGGGCGATCCGGTCGAGATCGTGCACCGGCCGGACCACGAGGTGACCGCGGCCCTCCAGTTCCGCGCGGTCACCCTCGAACGGACCTTGCTGCCACAGCTGTTGGCCGCGGGCGACGCCCTGCACCCGGAGGCGCGGGCGATCGCGGAGAAGTACGTCGAGAAGCACGGCGACGGGAACACGTGAGCGGGGCGCCGGGGGCGGCCGTCCCGCGGAACCGTTCACGGCCGGGGAGCGGGCCGCCTGTCACTAACCTTGGGCCATGACAACGGCTCTGATCACAGGATCGACGGCGGGTATCGGTGCCGCCTTCGCGCGGCGGCTGGCCGCCGACGGGCACAACCTCGTGCTGGTGGCGCGGGACACGAAGCGGCTCGGCGAGCAGGCCACGGAGCTGCACGACCGGCACGGCATCGAGGCGGAGGTGCTGACGGCGGACCTGGCGACGGACGGCGGCATCGAGGCGGTGGCCGCCCGCGTCTCGGACCCCAGGAACGCGGTCGACCTGCTCGTCAACAACGCGGGCTTCGGCAACAAGGGCCTCTACCTGGACGTCCCGATGGCGGACGAGCTGAAGATGCTCAAGGTGCACTGCGAGGCGGTGCTGCGGCTGACGTCGGCGGCGGCGGAGTCCATGCGGGCGCGCGGGCGCGGCGGCGTGGTCAACGTGGCGTCCACGGCGGCGTTCCTGCCGCGCGGCACGTACGGGGCGTCGAAGGCGTGGGTCGTGCAGTTCACGCAGGGCGTGGCGAAGGACCTGGCGGGCAGCGGTGTCCGGCTGATGGCCCTGTGTCCCGGCTTCGTGCGGACCGAGTTCCACGAGCGGGCCGGGATGGGCACGGACAACATCCCCGGCTGGATGTGGCTGGACGCCGACAAGGTGGTCGCGGCGGGCCTCGCCGACCTGGCGCGGGGCAGGTCGCTGTCCATTCCGGATCCCCGCTACAAGGCCCTGATGGGCGTGGCGAAGGTGGCCCCGCGAAGTCTGCTCGGCGGCATCAGCTCGAAGGCGGGCCGCAGGTACGGGCCGAAGTGAGCGCGGTGGCTCGGACGGCGCGAAGGCCCGGCCCCCGCCGGAGCGGGGTACCGGGCCTTCGCGGGGTGCCTCCCCGGACGTACCGTCCGGGCAGGCGCCCCCATGTGCCTGTCGGCGCCTAGTGGGAGTGGCCGTGGCCACCGTGGCCGGCGTCGCCCTCTTCCTCGGCCGGCTTCTCGACGACCAGGGTCTCGGTCGTCAGGAGCAGGGAGGCGATGGAGGCGGCGTTCTCCAGGGCGGAACGGGTGACCTTGACCGGGTCGATGACGCCGGCCTTGACCAGGTCGCCGTACTCGCCGGTCGCGGCGTTGAAGCCCTGGCCCTTGTCGAGCTCGGCGACCTTGGAGGTGATGACGTAACCCTCCAGGCCGGCGTTCTCGGCGATCCAGCGCAGCGGCTCGACGGCGGCCTTGCGGACGACGGCGACACCGGTCGCCTCGTCGCCGGTCTTGCCGAGGTTGCCCTCGAGGATCTTCACGGCGTGGACGAGCGCGGAGCCACCACCGGAGACGATGCCCTCCTCGACCGCGGCGCGGGTCGCGGAGATGGCGTCCTCGAGACGGTGCTTCTTCTCCTTCAGCTCCACCTCGGTGGCGGCGCCGACCTTGATCACGCACACGCCGCCGGCCAGCTTCGCGAGGCGCTCCTGGAGCTTCTCGCGGTCCCAGTCGGAGTCCGTGGACTCGATCTCGGCCTTGATCTGGTTGACACGGCCGGCCACGTCGGCGCTGTTGCCGCCGCCGTCGACGATCGTCGTGTCGTCCTTGGAGACCGTCACGCGGCGGGCGGTGCCCAGCACGTCCAGGCCGACCTGGTCGAGCTTGAGGCCGACCTCCTCGGCGATGACCGTGGCGCCGGTGAGCGTGGCGATGTCACCGAGCATGGCCTTGCGGCGGTCGCCGAAGCCCGGGGCCTTGACGGCCACCGCGTTGAAGGTGCCGCGGATCTTGTTCACGACCAGGGTCGACAGGGCCTCGCCCTCGACGTCCTCGGCGATGATCAGCAGCGGCTTCGAGGCGTTGGTCTGGATGACCTTCTCGAGCAGGGGGAGCAGGTCCTGGATCGAGGAGATCTTGCCCTGGTGGATCAGGATGTACGGGTCGTCGAGGACGGCCTCCATACGCTCCTGGTCGGACACCATGTAGGGCGACAGGTAACCCTTGTCGAAGGCCATGCCCTCGGTGAAGTCCAGCTCCAGGCCGAAGGTGTTGGACTCCTCGACGGTGATGACACCGTCCTTGCCGACCTTGTCCATCGCCTCGGCGATGAGCTCGCCGACCTGGCTGTCCTGGGCGGACAGACCGGCGACGGCCGCGATGTCGGACTTCTCGTCGATCGGGCGGGCGGTCGCGAGGAGCTCCTCGGAGACCGCGGCGACGGCCGCGTCGATGCCCTTCTTCAGGAGGGCGGGGGATGCGCCGGCGGCGACGTTCTTCAGGCCCTCGCGCACGAGCGCCTGGGCGAGCACGGTGGCGGTGGTCGTACCGTCACCCGCGATGTCGTTGGTCTTGGTCGCCACCTCCTTCACCAGCTGGGCACCGAGGTTCTCGTACGGGTCGTCGAGCTCGACCTCGCGGGCGATGGTGACACCGTCGTTGGTGATGGTGGGGGCGCCGAACTTCTTGTCGATGACGACGTTGCGGCCCTTGGGGCCGATCGTCACCTTCACCGTGTCGGCAAGCTTGTTGACGCCGCGCTCGAGGGCACGACGGGCGTCCTCGTCGAACTTCAGGATCTTCGCCATGGAGCTGATTCAGTCCTCTCGAAAAAACGAACAGCGCCCCAGGCGCCCGGCTTTTCAGTACTCGTGCTTCTCAGTACTCGCGGGGGCCAGGGGCGCAGTTCAAAGCAAACCTGGGTGAATTACTTCTCGATGATCGCGAGCACGTCGCGAGCCGAGAGGACGAGGTACTCCTCGCCGTTGTACTTCACCTCGGTGCCGCCGTACTTGCTGTAGAGCACGATGTCGCCGGACTTCACGTCGAGCGGAAGACGCTCGCCGTTCTCGAAGCGGCCCGGACCCACGGCAAGGACGACGCCCTCCTGGGGCTTCTCCTTCGCGGTGTCCGGAATGACCAGGCCAGAGGCGGTGGTCTGCTCGGCGTCGAGCGGCTGGACCACAATGCGGTCCTCGAGCGGCTTGATGGCAACCTTGGAGCTGGTGGTCGTCACGATCCGACCTCCCCCTTCGGAGATTACGGGGTCAACTGTCTGAGGTGGCGACCAGGTGGATCCGTCGTCGCGGGTGCCGGACCTGCCTGTCGCTATTGGCACTCTCCTGCGGTGAGTGCCAGAGCTGAGACTATGAC
The DNA here is from genome assembly GCF_030817535.1 of Streptomyces sp. V3I8. Lineage (NCBI taxonomy): Bacteria > Bacillati > Actinomycetota > Actinomycetes > Kitasatosporales > Streptomycetaceae > Streptomyces > Streptomyces sp. V3I8. The sequence continues at coordinate 3,539,875 of NZ_JAUSZL010000002.1, forward strand.
TGCGATTAGCACTCGGTCAAGCGGAGTGCCAGTTGCCTCCGGCGGATGGCGGCAGTCCGGGCGCCCGCCCGGGCCGGGTGAACGCCCCTGGGCCGCGCCCCGGACCCCCGCCAATTCCGTCCACGGGCCCGGCGGGGGCTGCCCGCGCAGTTCCCCGCGCCCCTGGGTGCCCAAGCTCCTGGGGCCCAGGGGCGCGGGGAACTGCGCGGCGGGGGCGGGGGCAACCCGCTAGAGGTAGTCCTCCAGGCGGGCCACCGTGAGGCCCGCCTCCTGGACGCGTCGCAGGATCGCGACCGTCGCGGCCGTCAGGCCCGCGCCGTCGCCGTCCTGCGGGCAGTGCAGGATGTCGCCCGGCCGGAGCGGGTCCCCCTCGCCCGACAGGACGACCGCGGCGATCCCGCAGTCCGCCGCCGCCCGCAGCGTGTCGTCGTCGTAGTCGCCGTAGGGCGGCCGCAGGAGCCGCGGCCGGATCCCGAAGCGCTGCTTCAGCTTCTCCTGCTGGCCGCAGATCTCGGCCCGCTGGCCCGCGTACGGCAGACCCGGCAGGTACGGATGGTCGAGCGTGTGGTTCTGCACGCTCGCGCCGACCGCGCGCAGCCGGCCGAGGTACGCGTACCCCGGCCCCACCACACGGTCCGTGAGGAACACGGTGACCGGCAGCCGCAGTTCGCGCACCATGCCGACGAACCGCGGATCCCTCTCGGCGCCGTCGTCGAAGGTCAGGAAGACGACCTTGTCGCGGGTCGGCACACGGTCCACGACGGGCGGCAGACCGGGCCCCGCGGCGCGCACGGCGGGCCGCCGGACGCCGGGGCGCGGCGCCGGGGCGAGCGGCGCGCCCAGGCCCCAGCGGCGGTACGCGTCCACCGGCGGCCCGTGCGTGCGTACCTTCTGCGCGGCCTTCTTGCCCAGCCGCTCGATGGGGTCGACGGACTGGGCGCAGCCGGAGAGACAGCCGGCGAGGCAGAGCGCGGCGGTGAGCAGTGCCGCCGTGCCCCTGCTCCGCCGCCTCACAGGTAGTCCTCCAGGCGCGCCACCGCGTACCCCTTGTCGGTGACCAGGTCCAGGAAGCGGCGGACCATGTCGGGCATCGTGCCGTTCCAGTCCTTCCGGCCGCGGAAATGGCTGAGAACGATGTCCCCGGGGTGCAGGTCGCGGTCCCACTCGCGGTACTCCCAGTGGTCGACGAAGACCTCCTCGTTCCACAGGGGGGCAGCCTTGATGCCGCAGGCCCCGGCCGCGCGCAGGGTGTCCTCGTTGTAGTTGCCGAAGGGCGGCCGGAAGAGGGTCGGCCGCTTGCCGTACCGCTTCTCGATCACGTCCTGCATGCCGCAGATCTCGCGCTTCTGCCCGGCGTACGACAGGTCCGGCAGGTAGCGGTGGCGGAGGGTGTGGTTGTTCAGGACCACACCCGCGGCCTGCATCTTCCCGAAGTAGCCGTAGTCGTCCTTGACGAGGCGGTCGCTGAGGAAGGCGGTGTACGGGACCTTCAGTTCGCTCATCATGCGCAGGAACGCCGGGTCCTTCTCGGCGCCGTCGTCGATGGTGAGGAAGACGATCCTGTCCCGGGTGGGGACGGTCGTGAAGACGGGCGGCAGGCCTTCGTGGTCCTCCACCTCGAAGCCCTCACGGGTGTCGATGTGCGGCTTCCTCGCGGGGGCGGGGGGTGCGGGCAGGGGGACCTTAGCCAGGCCCCACCTCTTCGCCGCGGCGGCGCGGGCGCGCTGCTCCCGGCCGAGCCGGTCGGCCGCCTGCTGGCCCGCGGCCGGCCCGGCGTCGGCGGGGGCGGGCCGGCCCGAGCAGCCGGTGGCCAGTGCGGTGACCGTCAGCAGGACCAGGACGGTGCGTGCCGGGCGGGACGGGAGGGTGGCCGCCCGCGGGCCGGTGAGGGCCGGCCGCGCGGTTCCCCACGTGCCTGAAGGGGCGCCCACAGGGACCCCACTTCCACCCTTACCGTCCTCTTGTCGCACAAGTCGCATGGGGCCGGATACTCGCAGGTCAAGGGCGCCTCCCCGGCCCGACACCGCCGTCGCGCGCGTGCCGTCCATCGACTGGCCCACAATGGGGCGGTGAACGACCTTGATCCGGTGGCCTCCTTCGGTGCTCTGCTCACGTCCGAGGGACGTGCCCTTCTCGACGCGGTCCGGGGGACCGAACCCGCCCAGGAGCTGGCCGTGGCGACGCGGCTGCGACGCGAGCACCCCGTCGGGCTCGTGTCGGCCGCCCTCGCGCAGGGGCGGCTGCGGCAGCGGGCCGTCGTGAAGTTCGGCGCGGCGGACGCGGACCGGATGTTCTTCACGCCGAACGGGGTCGAACAGTCGACCCGGGCGAGCGTGGCCGCGTACCGCGCCGCGCGGTTCGGGGAGCTCGGGGTGCGGTCCGTGGCCGACCTGTGCTGCGGCATCGGCGGGGACGCGATCGCGCTGGCCCGGGCCGGGATCCGGGTCCTGGCCGTCGACCGGGACCCGCTGACCGCGGCCGTGGCCCGGGCGAACGCCGCGGCGCTCGGCCTCGACGGGCTGATCGAGGTGCGCGAGGCGGACGTCACCGAGGTCGACACCGCCGGGTACGACGCCGTGTTCGTGGACCCGGCGCGCCGGGGCGGGCGGGGACGCGTCTTCGACCCCGAGGCCTACTCGCCGCCGCTGTCGTGGGCCGTGCGGGCCGCCCGCGCCGCACCGGTCGCCGCGCTCAAGGTCGCCCCCGGCCTTCCGCACGAGGCCGTCCCCGCCGAGGCGGGCGCCGAGTGGATCTCCGACTCCGGGGACGTGAAGGAGGCCGTGCTGTGGTTCGGCACGGGGGAGGGGGGTTCCGTCCGCGCCACCTTGCTGCCCGGACCGCGCACCCTCCCCGGCCGCGGGCTGCCCGATCCCGCGGTGCGGCCCGTGGGGCGGTTCCTCTACGAGCCCGACGGCGCCGTCATCCGCGCGCACCTCGTCGCCGAGGTGGCCGCGGAACTGGACGGCGGCGGGCTGGTCGACGAGACGATCGCGTACATCACCGCGGACTCCGCGACGGCCACCCCGTACGCCACCGCCTACGAGATCACCGACCGGCTGCCCTTCGGCCTCAAGAAGCTCAAGGCCCTCCTGCGGCAGCGCGAGGTGGGCGTCCTGACCGTCAAGAAGCGCGGATCGGCGGTCGAACCGGAGGAGCTGCGGCGCAGGGTGAAGCCGCAGGGGCCGAACTCCGCGACCGTGTTCCTCACGCGCGTGCGGGGCGCCCCGACCATGCTCCTGGGGCACCCCGTCACGTTCGGCGACCGGGACGGCTAGCCGTCCAGCTGCTCCAGGGTCGCGTTCGACGGACCCCGGCGGGACCGCTCGTCGCGCGCCACGTCTTCCGCGGCGCCCAGGACCCGTACCGAGTTCTGCCAGGTCACCTTGGCGAGGTCCGCCCTGGACCAGCCGCGGTCCAGGAGCTCCGCGATCAGGTTCGGGTAGCCGGAGACGTCGCCGAGGCCCTCGGGCGTGAACGGCGTGCCGTCGTAGTCGCCGCCGATGCCGAGGTGGTCGACGCCGGCCACCTCACGCATGTGGTCGAGGTGGTCGGCGACCGTCGAGGCGGTCGCCACGGGGCGCGGGTGGGACTCCTCGAAGGCGCTGTGGACCTTCATCGCCTCGGCGGTCGAGTCGAGGTGGTGGAAGCCCTTCTCGCGCATGTTCTCGTCCGCGGCGACCGTCCAGTCGACGGCCGCCTGCAGGACGAACTTCGGCACGAACGTCACCATCGCCACGCCGCCGTTGGCCGGCAGGCGCTCCAGGACGTCGTCCGGGATGTTGCGCGGGTGGTCGCAGACCGCGCGCGCGGACGAGTGGGAGAAGATCACCGGCGCGGTGGACGTGTCCAGCGCGTCCCGCATGGTCGTGGCGGCCACGTGGGAGAGGTCCACCAGCATGCCCAGGCGGTTCATCTCGCGGACGACCTCGTGGCCGAAGGGCGACAGGCCGCCGACGGCCGGCTCGTCCGTCGCCGAGTCCGCCCACGCGATGTTGTCGTTGTGGGTGAGGGTCATGTAGCGGACCCCCAGCTCGAAGAGGCCGCGCAGGGTGGCGAGGGAGTTGTCGATCGAGTGACCGCCCTCGGCGCCCATCAGCGAGGCGATCCGGCCCTCGGCGCGGGCCGCCTCCATGTCAGCGGCGGTCAGGGCGGCGCGCAGGTCCGCCGGGTGGCGCTCGATCAGCTGCCGTACGCAGTCGATCTGTTCGAGGGTCGCCGTGACCGCGCCGGGCAGGTCCGAGCGCACGTACACCGACCAGTACTGCGCGCCGACGCCGCCCGCGCGCAGCCGCGCCAGGTCGGTGTGCAGGTGGGCGCTCTGGTCGCCGGCGATGTCGCGGGCGTCGAGGTCGTAGCGGACCTGCTCGCGCAGCGCCCAGGGGAGGTCGTTGTGCCCGTCGACCACGGGGAACTCGGCGAGGAGTGCGCGGGCGTCGTCGAGGGAGGCCGTGTTCGTCACTTCTGTCACTTCCGTCACTTCCCGAAGCCGAAGCCGTTGCCCGTGCCGCTGTCGACCTTGGAGCGCAGCCGCTTGCCCTTCTCGGTGGCCTGGTCGTTCAGCTCCTGCTGGAAGTCACGCATCCGCCCGAGGAGCTCCTCGTCGTGCGTGGCCAGGATGCGGGCGGCGAGCAGGCCCGCGTTGCGCGCGCCGCCCACCGAGACCGTGGCGACCGGGACACCGGCCGGCATCTGGACGATCGACAGCAGCGAGTCCATGCCGTCGAGGTACTTCAGCGGGACCGGCACGCCGATCACGGGCAGCGGGCTGACCGAGGCGAGCATGCCGGGCAGGTGCGCCGCGCCGCCCGCGCCGGCGATGATCGCCTTCAGGCCGCGGCCGGCCGCCTCCTCGCCGTACGTGATCATCTCGCGCGGCATCCGGTGCGCGGAGAGCACGTCCACCTCGTACGCGATCTCGAACTCGTCGAGGGCCTTCGCGGCGGCCTCCATGACGGGCCAGTCGGAGTCCGACCCCATGACAATGCCTACGACAGGGCTCATTCGGTGATCGTTCCTCTGAGGTAGCCGGCTGCGTGACGGGCGCGCTCCAGCACGTCGTCCAGGTCGTCGCCGTAGGTGTTGACGTGGCCCACCTTGCGGCCGGGCTTCACGTCCTTTCCGTACATGTGGATCTTGAGCTGGGGATCGCGGGCCATGCAGTGCAGGTACGCGGAGTACATGTCGGGGTAGTCGCCCCCGAGGACGTTGACCATGACCGTCCAGGGCGCGCGCGGGCGCGGGTCGCCCAGGGGCAGGTCCAGGACCGCGCGGACGTGGTTGGCGAACTGCGAGGTGATCGCGCCGTCCTGGGTCCAGTGGCCGGAGTTGTGCGGGCGCATGGCCAGTTCGTTGACGAGGAGGCGGCCGTCCCTCGTCTCGAAGAGCTCCACGGCGAGGTGGCCGACGACGCCCAGTTCCTTCGCGATGCGCAGGGCCAGCTCCTCCGCCCGGAGCGCGAGTTCGTCGGCGATGCCGGGCGCGGGCGCGATCACCGTGTCGCAGACCCCGTCGACCTGCTGGGACTCGACCACGGGATAGGCGACGGCCTGGCCGTGCGGCGACCGTACGACGTTGGCGGCCAGCTCGCGCGCGAAGTCGACCTTCTCCTCGGCGAGGACCGGGACGCCGGCCCGGAAGGGGTCCTCGGCGTCGGCGGCGGACCGGACGACCCACACGCCCTTGCCGTCGTAGCCGCCGCGGACGGTCTTGAGGACGACGGGGAAGCCGTCCCCCTCGGCGCCCTCGGTGAGGCCTTCGGCCGCGAACGCGGCCACGTCGGCCGGATCGCTCACGATCCGGTGCCGCGGGCACGGCACGCCGATCCCGACGAGCTTCGCGCGCATCACGCCCTTGTCCTGGGCGTGCACGAGCGCGTCGGGGCCGGGGCGTACGGGGATGCCGTCCGCCTCCAGTGCCCGCAGATGCTCTGTGGGTACGTGTTCGTGATCGAAGGTGATCACGTCGCAGCCCCGCGCGAAGGCCCGCAGCGTGCCGAGGTCGCGATAGTCGCCGACGACGACCTCGCCGGCCACCTGCGCCGCGGAATCCTGGGGGGTGTCACTGAGGAGCTTGAACCTGATGCCGAGCGGGATGCCAGCCTCGTGCGTCATACGAGCGAGCTGACCGCCGCCGACCATGCCGACTACCGGGAACGTCACGCCTCCAGGGTATCGGCCGTTTCGAGCCACTCCTGTCGCGCGCCTGTCACGCACGTGATCGCCGGAAGTTCCGCGGCCCGTCACATCCCGGCCACATCTTCGAGTCCGGGCCGGGCACCCGGAGGACCCGCTGGTTAGCATGGCCAGGTCGACGAAGGTTGACGAACACGAGGTATCCGACGAGACGGGGGCTGGGCGACACCATGGGCAAAGGTGGCAAACGCAGGTCCCGTGTCCGGCCACCGAGCGCCGTCCGTGTCCGGATCGACCGTCTGACCAGGGAAATCGCCAAGTTCGGCGCGGTCGGCGGAGCGGGACTGCTGGTCAACCTGATCACCTTCAACCTGGTGCGCAGTACCACCGACCTCCAGGTCGTCCGGGCCAGTGTGATCGCCACGGTCGTCGCGATCGTCTCGAACTACATCGGTTTCCGCTACTTCACGTACCGCGACCGCGACAAGAGCGGCCGTACCAAGGAGATGACGCTGTTCGTGCTGTTCAGCGCGATCGGCCTGGTCATCGAGAACGGTGTGCTCTTCGCCGCCACGTACGGCCTGGGCTTCGACAGCCCCCTGGCGAGCAACGTCTTCAAGTTCGTCGGCATCGGCGTCGCGACGCTCTTCCGCTTCTGGTCCTACCGCACCTGGGTCTTCCGGGTGGCCCCGGCCCACGAGGCGGTCTCCGGCGCCGAATCGTTCCTGACCCCCTCGGCCCCCCGGCTCCAGGAGGACCCCCCGTCCCGCCAGGTCCAACGGGTCCGCTAGGACCACCAGGGATACGGGAAACGGCGCAATCCTTTGTCCTTAGCCTTTGCCTTTGTCTTTTAGGGGCGCGGGGAACTGCGCGACCAGCCACGACGGCGCCGCACCCACCCACGACACGCACCCGACACGCACCCCACGCCAGACCGAGGGGACCGCTACCGCACGGTGGGCGCATCCCCCTCCCGCGGAACCCGAAGCGGCGTACGCGACAGGAACAACCCGAAAACGGGCGGCTGCGCCTGAAGCATCTCCAGCCGCCCCCCGTCCGCCTCCGCGAGGTCCCGCGCCACGGCGAGCCCGATCCCCGTGGAGTTGCGCCCGCTGATCGCCCGCTCGAAGATCCGCGCCCCCAGGTCGGCCGGCACCCCCGCCCCCTCGTCGGTGACCTCGATCACGGCCTGGTTGCCGGTGACCCGCGTCCGCAGGGCGACCGTCCCCCCACCGTGCATCAGTGAGTTCTCGATCAGCGCGGCCAGGACCTGGGCCACGGCCCCGGGCGTCCCGACGGCCTGCAGATGGTGCTTGCCGGAGCTGACGATGGCGCGCCCGGCGTTGCGGTAGGCCGGGCGCCACTCCGCGAGCTGCTGCTTGATGACCTCGTCGAGGTCGAAGGTGACGGCGGACCCCGTACGCGGATCACGGGCGTTCGTCAGCAGCCGTTCCACCACGTCGGTGAGCCGCTCGACCTGCCCGAGCGCGATGGCGGCCTCCTCCTTCACCGTGCCCGGGTCGTCGGTGAGCGTGATCTCCTCCAGCCGCATGGACAGCGCGGTCAGCGGCGTACGCAGCTGGTGCGAGGCGTCGGCCGCCAGGCGCCGCTCGGCCGTCAGCATGCGGGCGATGCGCTCGGCGGAGCTGTCCAGCACGTCCGCGACCCGGTCCAGCTCGGGCACCCCGTACCGCTTGTGGCGCGGCCGCGGGTCCCCCGAGCCCAGCCGTTCCGCGGTCTCCGCGAGGTCGGTCAGCGGGGAGGCGAGCCGGTTGGCCTGGCGGACCGCGAGGAGCACGGCGGCGATCACGGCCAGCAGGGCCACCGCGGCGATGATCAGCAGGGTCCGGCCGACCTCGCGGGTGACGGCCGAGCGGGCCTCCTCCACGGTGACCGTCTCGCCCTCCTCGCCCGTGCGGCTGGAGGTGATGACGTCGCCGGTGGGCTCGGTGCCGATACGGATCGTGTCGCGGCCCGGGATGCTGATGCGCGCGAACCGGTCGCCGGTGACCTGGTCCTTGAGAACACGGGCGTTGATCTGCTCGTCGCCGAGGATGCGGCTGTCGACGATGCTGACGAGCCGCACCGCTTCGGAGTCCACCCGTTCCTGGGCGCTGTTGCTGATCGTGCGGGTCTCGACGATGACGAGCGAGACCCCGAACACGGCGATCACGACCAGCACGACGGCGAGCGTGGAGTTGATGAGACGACGGCGCACAGGTCCCTCCGGGCAGATGGCTTCCGAACCAGTGTGACCCGGCACGCCCTTTCAGGGGCGCGGGGAACTGCGCGACGAGCCCCCACCGGCCCGCAGCCGCATGCGCACCGGCACCCGAACGGCGAAAAGGCGAACTCGGAAAGTCCGGCGGAGCGGCTAGCTCTTCTCGAAGCGGAACCCGACCCCGCGCACCGTCGCGATGTACCGCGGGTTCGCGGCATCGTCACCCAGCTTCTTCCGCAGCCACGAGATGTGCATGTCGAGGGTCTTGGTCGACGACCACCACGTGGTGTCCCAGACCTCGCGCATCAGCTGGTCGCGCGTGACGACCCGGCCGGCGTCCCGGACGAGCACCCGGAGCAGGTCGAACTCCTTCGCCGTGAGCTGGAGCTCCTCGTCGCCCATCCACGCCCGGTGCGACTCGACGTCGATGCGCACCCCGTGCGTGGCGGGCGGCTGCTGGGGCTCGGCGGCGCCGCGCCGGAGCAGGGCCCGGACCCGGGCCAGCAGCTCGGCGAGCCGGAACGGCTTGGTGACGTAGTCGTCGGCGCCCGCGTCCAGACCGACGACGGTGTCCACCTCGTCGGCGCGCGCGGTCAGGATGAGGATCGGCACGGTCTGGCCCTCGGCGCGCAGCCGCCGGGCCACCTCCAGGCCGTCCATGCCGGGCAGCCCGAGGTCGAGCACGACCAGATCTATACCGCCCTGGATGCCGGCGTCGAGCGCGGTGGGTCCGTCCTCGCGCACCTCGACCTCGTACCCCTCACGGCGCAGGGCGCGAGCCAGGGGTTCAGAGATGGACGCGTCGTCCTCGGCGAGCAGTACTCGGGTCATGAACTGATGGTAGTCCGCTGCGGACCGGCGCAGGGAGGGTGATCGACATCCGTGGCCCGCACGGGCGGCACGGGACACACGCCCTTGCGATTGGTGATGAAGATCCACTAACGGCCTTCGATTCGGACGCGCAGCCCCATCCGAACCTGTGATCCATCTCTCAAGTCATGCCATATGCGTCCTTGACATGGAGCATGGCCTTATGGTGACCAGACGCCTGTAGCACCACACAGGGACCTTTGGCGGGTACTTCACGCTGAAGGTCTCTTTTGTGTGCGGGCTGGTGTCTACCAGCCTCGAAAGGAATGACCTGTGGCCGGGCCCCGAGCGCGAGGACGCGCGACGGGCGTGGATCCCGGTGGTCGTCGTCCACCGCTCCGGAACCGGAGCGGAACTCCCCGTGGGCGTGGGGCGGGACGGCCCTCCCGCCGGTGCCGGCCGCCTCCCCCACCGGGCGCGCACTCCTCCCCCGGGCCCGCATCCCGGCCCGAACAGGGGAATCGCACCGCACCGCGCCCCGACCAGCAAGGAACGACCATGGCGTCCAGCCTGACGAAGGACTCGGTCGCACCGGGCACCCCCGGTTCCGAGAAGACCTTCTTCGGCCACCCCCGCGGACTGGCCACCCTCTTCATGACCGAGATGTGGGAGAGGTTCTCCTACTACGGCATGCGGGCACTGCTCCCGCTCTACCTGGTCGCACCCGGCGGCCTGGACATGAGCGCGACCACCGCGACCGCGATCTACTCGGTCTACCTGTCGCTCGTGTACCTGCTCGCCCTGCCCGGCGGCTGGTTCGCGGACCGCGTGCTCGGCCCCCGCAGGACCGTCGCCGTCGCGGGACTGGTCATCATGCTCGGCCACCTGACGCTGGCGCTCCCCTCGTCCGGCACCTTCTTCGCGGGCCTCGGCCTCGTGGCGATCGGCTCGGGTCTGCTGAAGGCCAACATCTCGACGATGGTCGGCCACCTCTACCAGGGCCCGGACGACCCGCGCCGCGACGGCGGTTTCACCGTCTTCTACATCGGCATCAACGTGGGCGCCTTCGCCGCCCCGCTGGTCATCGGCACCATCGGCGAGAACGTCAACTGGCACCTCGGCTTCGCGCTCGCCGCGCTCGGCATGGCGCTGGGGCTGGCGCAGTTCCTGATCGGCCACCGTCACCTCGACGCGCGCTCCGACGTCGTCCCGACGCCACTGTCCGCCGAGGAGAAGGCCTCGACCCTGCGCAAGGGCCTGCTGTGGCTGGCCGTGGCCGTGGTCTTCTACGGCGTCGTCGGCTTCTCCGGCCACTACACGCTCAACTGGATCCTGGTCCCGCTCACGCTCATCGGCCTGATCATCCCGGTCTGGGTCATCGCCCGGATCAAGCGCGACAAGTCCCTCGACCGGGTCGAGCAGTCGAAGATGTCCGCGTACATCTGGTTCTTCGTCGCCGCGGCCGTCTTCTGGATGATCTACGACCAGGGCGGCTCCACGCTGTCGATCTTCGCCGAGTCGTCGGCCGAGAACAGCGTCTTCGGCTGGGACTTCCCGGTCTCCTGGTACCAGTCGGTCAACCCGGTCATGATCATGGCGCTCGCCCCGGTCTTCGCCTGGGCGTGGCTGGCGCTGAACCGGGCCGGCCGGGAGCCGAGCACGATCGTGAAGTTCGCGTCGGGCCTGGTCCTGGTCGGCGCCTCGTTCTTCCTCTTCCTGGCCCCGCTGACGATCGCCGGGGACGGCCGGAAGGCCGCCGCGATGTGGCTGGTCGCCATCTACTTCGTGCAGACCGTCGGCGAGCTGACGATCTCCCCGGTGGGCCTCTCCGTCACCACGAAGATGGCCCCCGCGAAGTACGCCTCCCAGATGATGGGCGTCTGGTTCCTCGCCGTGACCGCGGGCGACGCCACGACGGGTCTGCTCTCCATCGCGGGCGTGGACCTGAACGGCAAGGGAATCGTCGCCCTGGAAGCCACCCTGGCCCTGATCGCGGGCCTGGCGGTCCACATGTACCGAAACAAGGTCAAGTCCCTGATGGGCAACGTCAACTAGAACCACCAAGGGGCGCGCGGAACGGCGCAGTCCTTCGCCCTTCAGGGGCGCGGGGAACGGCGCAGTCTTTTAGGGGCGCGGGGAACTGCGCGGCCGGCCACAACGGGCGCGCGGTTTCCCACGTCACATCACGTCACACCACGCCGCTCACGCGTCGCCCTTCCCGACGGCCCCCGTCGACGTGTTCTCGTGCGGCCGTCCGGAAGGCCGTTCACCCTCACCACCCCCCGGATCGGTGTCCGGCGTGAACCACGGCAACACCGAACCCGTACGACCGGACGCACGAGACCCGGCCCCGGCGCCGGCGGACGCGGCGCCACCGGACTCGGCGGCGGAGGCAGCCGGCGAAGAACCAGGCCGCCGCGTCCGCACCACGCCGTCGAACATCCGCGCCACACCGTCAGGCAGCCGCACCCGACCACGGCGAACACCGTGCGCACCACGACCAGGACGCCCCACCCGTTCCGTCCGTCCTACCCGCCCGTCCCGCCCGTCCCGCCCGGAACGGGACCGTACGGGGGGCCCGTTCGGCCGCATCCGGTCCACCACCGCCATCCCGGCCCGGAACACCGCGGCCGGCACGACGACGCAGACCAGGACCCAGAAGAAGGTCACGCCCCAGGGCCGCCCCACGCCCCACGGCTGTTCGGCGAGCACCTTGCCGCCGGACTTCAGGGAGACCGTGTAGTCACCGTGCGCCCCGGCCGTCAGCTCCACCGGCAGGGTGACGCGGGCCTTCTTGCCGGGACCGATGGTGCCGCGCCACCGGTGTTCCTCCCACTGCGGGGCGAACACGCCGTGCGAGGTGCCCACCTGGAAGACCGGGTTCTTCACGGCGACAGTGCCCACGTTGCCGACGGTGAGGACGAGATCGCGGGACGGCGGCGCACCGAACCAGGTGAGCAGGCCGCTCGACCCGTCGAGCCGCGTGTCGCCGAGTACGGACAGCCGCTCGGCGCTGTCCTGCTTGGGCAGCGGCTCGACCTCGTGGCCCGCGACCAGGAACGGCGCGTCGGCGGCGGCCTTCGCCCCGGTGACCGTCGCGACGTGCACCACGCAGGGGCACGGTTGCGGCGGTTCGGTGACCGGCAGCCTCCTGCTGAACCGGCCCCGGGCATCGGTGGTGGCGGCCCGCCCGTCGGCGTTGGCGCAGGAGTCGGTGCCGCCGATCACCCCCCGGTCGGTGGAGGACCGACCGCAGACGAGGATCGTCAGCAGGGCGTCCGCCCGCCATCCGCTGCCGCGCACCGTGATCGAACCGCCCGTCCCCGCCTGCGACCTGGACAGCTCCACCTGCGGATTCTCCGCCGCGGAGGCGGTCCCCGCGGCCAGGACGTACAGACCGGACAGGCAGGACAGGCCGAGCAGAAAGGACAGGCCTGCCAGGGCGAGCGAGAGCATCGCCGGCACGGCGGGAATCCGCACTCCTGCGGCCGTGCCGCGTCCGCCACCGTTCACGTCACCGCTCCCGTCGACTCGACTTCCGTACGCGGCTGTCGGCGGCCCCCGCCGGCCGGGGCCGCCCCCGGGGCAGGGCGGATCGGCTCAGCCGCGGGCCTGGTTCCGCCGGGTCAGCCACAGCACGCCCGCCGCGCCCGCCAGCAGTACGGTGCCGCCGAACGTGCCGAGGGCGATCGCGGAGTCCTCGGGACCGGTCCGCGGCAGTTCGCCGTCGCCCGCCGCGGCGTCCTGGGAGGAGCCCGTGGTGCCGCCGCCGGATGCCGTGACGTCCAGGGTCAGTGAGGGTCCCGGGCTGTTGGAGGGCGTGCACGTGGTGGTCGTGCCGAGCGCCCCGATGGTCAGCACGCCCGCGGTGAAGGTGACCTTGCCGGTCTTCTTCGGGGTGTACGTCCCGGTCAGATCGGTGATCTTGATGGGGGTGTTGGCGGGTATCGCCTCCGGGTTGGCCGGACCCTTGACCGGTACGGTGCCGCTGTCGGCGCCGCCGAGCCTGATGACGGCGCTCGGGTTCATCGCCCCCTTGCCCAGTTCGACGGGGCTGGAGGAGACGCCCTTCTCGAAGGTCATCGTGAGCCGGTAGCCGCTGCCGTCCTTGACACTCCTGATGTCGATGGGCGAGACGGCGGACTTGTCACCGATCGGCGTCTTGCACTGGTAGTTGACGTCCACCACGTCGGCCCGGGCTGCGGGGGCGGCCATCAGCACCGCCGAGCCGGCCAGGGCCGCGGCGGACGCGAGCGCGGCGGTTCGTTTCTGGTACGTCCGGTATGACACGGTCCCTCATTCCCGCAGGCGTTCCTGACACCGTCCCGACACGGTTCCTGACGGAACATCAGATCGGCCGTCAAGGTACGCCCGACACCTCACCGAGGGAAGACAAAACGCGCGCCGGATCGCAGGGATCCAACGCGCGCGAACAAACGACGAGCGCCCCGGAGGACAACCACCCACCGCACGACAGGCGCCCCGAAGCGCAAGCGAGCACCGCACGACGAGCGCCTCGAAGGGGCGCGGGAAACTGCGCGACCAGCCCCCACCGGGCCCCACCGGGCCCACGCACGAACAAGCGGCAAGCGAACACCACCGCCGCCGACGCCGATCCACGGCGGAGCGTTACGCCGACGCCCCGAGCTCCGCCCAGACCGTCTTCCCGGCGACTCCGGCCGTACGGATCACACCCCAGTCCAGACACAGCCGCTGCACGATGAACATGCCGTGACCGCCGGGCCGCCCGGCCCGGTGCGGGGTGCGCGGCGCGGGCTGTCCCGCACCCCGGTCGGAGACCTCGATCCGCAGCACCTTCTTGTCGCAGGAGATCCAGAGCTCGTCCGGTCCCTCCGCGTGCAGACAGGCGTTGGTGACGAGCTCGGAGACGACCAGCAGGACGTCCTCGGCCGCGGCCCGCTGGTCGGCGGTGTCCGCGGGGAGCCAGCCCCACTCGTACAGTGCCTGGCGGGCGAAGTCGCGGGCGAGGGGAACGACCCCGCTCTGCCCTTCGAAGTTCAGCCGGCGGTCCCGACGCCCGGCCGGCGTACCGCCCGGAGAGGTCCCGGAAGCGCCGCCGTCACCCGGTTCCGGGCCGCGGTCGCCCGGCGAGTAAGGCCGGGTGGTGCTCATCAGCGCTTCACCTCACCGATTCACCAGTTCATGATTCAAGACTTGGGTCCCAGCACACTCAGCACGCCGTAACAGCTTCGGACACTCGGGGTCAGGGAGTGGTCCGGGACTGCCGCGCGGTCGCCGTTCGGTCTGTTGACATATTCAGGATGTCTCCTGCCCGACCGAACCGTCAGAACACCCACTTATTCGGTACGGATGATGTGACTCTGATAACGCGTTGATCACATAGAGGCAACCGAGACATAACTCTGCCGCAGAACGGCCCCTCGGGGCGCCTATTCACCGCGATCGGCCGCGGGCCCACCGGGCCCGGACGCACCGTCCCCGGACTTCGCGGCTCCGGCCCCGTCCACCCCGGCCCCGTCCGCTCCGGAGCCACCGGCTCCGCTGCCGGCCAGAGCCGCCTCGAGCGTGTCGTGCACGGTGAAGACGGCTTCGGCCCCGGTGATCTCGAAGACCCGGGCCACCACCGGCAGCATGCCCGCCAGGTGGACCCCGCCGCCCGCCTCCTCGGCCCGCAGACGGGCACCGAGCAGTACGTTCAAGCCCGTGGAGTCGCAGAACTCCAGTCGTGAGCAATCCACGACCAAGCGCGCGAACCCGCGGTCGAGGCAGTCCTCGACCGGTTCGCGCAGAAGATCTGCCGTGTGGTGATCCAACTCACCCGCCGGGGTGATGACGGCACTAGTGCCCTCTTCTCGCACCTCGACCAGAAGCCGGCCCGACTGTGCGCTGCCGACCGTCCCGCGGTCCATGCCGTCTCTCTCTTCCGACCGTTGTGGTTGTTGATTGACGCCCTCGAACCCTACGCCTTCTCTGCACACTCCGA
Organism: Streptomyces sp. V3I8; assembly: GCF_030817535.1. Lineage (NCBI taxonomy): Bacteria > Bacillati > Actinomycetota > Actinomycetes > Kitasatosporales > Streptomycetaceae > Streptomyces > Streptomyces sp. V3I8. The sequence continues at coordinate 3,555,002 of NZ_JAUSZL010000002.1, forward strand.
CACCCGAACAACCGCCAAGAATCGGACATTTCACCACAAAAGTCACTTGCGATGAAGTCACGAAAGCGGGTAGGGCTAGTAGTGACAGTTTTCGACACGGCCGGCTTGGAGGCGCCGCACACCGCAGTGCACGTATTGGCATCGGCAGCCATATGCCGAGAACGATGGAGGACATCATGTCACCCCGGCTCGACGAATCGCATACCCAGAAGGCGACGTCGACACGCCCCCCGGAACGACTGGAAGAAGGCACGTCCGCCGACGGGAACGCCGGCCTGGCCGGACTTCCGGAGATCCCCCCCTTCGCCGAGGTGGGACCGGTGGATGCGCGGGCCCTGTCCAAGACCCTCTTCGAGCGGCTGGAGTCGCTGGAGGAAGGGACGTCCGAATACTCGTACGTCCGCAACACACTGGTCGAACTGAACCTCGCCCTGGTGAAGTTCGCCGCCTCCCGGTTCCGCTCCCGCAGCGAGCCGATGGAGGACATCATCCAGGTCGGCACCATCGGTCTGATCAAGGCGATCGACCGCTTCGAGCTCAGCCGCGGCGTCGAGTTCCCGACCTTCGCGATGCCGACCATCGTCGGCGAGGTCAAGCGCTTCTTCCGTGACACGTCATGGTCCGTGCGCGTGCCGCGCAGGCTGCAGGAACTCCGCCTCGACCTGGCCAAGGCGGGCGACGAACTCGCACAGCAACTGGACCGCGCTCCGACGGTGGGAGAGCTGGCGGAGCGTCTGGGGCTGTCGAACGACGAGGTCGTCGAGGGCATGGCGGCGTCCAACGCCTACACGGCCAGTTCACTGGACGCCCAGCCCGAGGAGGACGACTCCGAGGGCGCGCTGGCGGACCGCATCGGCTACGAGGACCACGGGCTCGAGGGCATCGAGTACATCGAGTCGCTGAAGCCGATGATCGCCCGGCTCCCGCAGCGCGACCGGCAGATCCTGTCGCTGCGCTTCGTCGCCAACATGACCCAGTCGGAGATCGGCGAGGAGCTCGGCATCTCGCAGATGCACGTGTCGCGACTGCTGTCGCGGACGCTGGTGCGCCTGCGCAAGGGCCTGACCCTCGAGGAGTAACGCCTCCGCAGGCGGTTGCACACGGCGCACACGGGGCCGAACCGGACGTCCGGTTCGGCCCCACGCGCGTGGCAGCCCGCTGCCCCTCAGGCCCCTTCGACGAACAGCTCTTCGGCGTGGTCGACCTGGTAGGAGCGCTCCAGCCAGACGCCGAGTTCGTCCATGTCGGTGGAGGAGAGAACGCGCTCACGGACGGCGTCCGGCACGTCGATCCGGCGCCACCGAAGATTACGCAGAACGCTCTCCGCCCTCTCCTGAGCCCGGCCCTCTTCACGGCCCTCTTCGCGCACCTGCTCGGCAAGCGGGTGCCGCCAGAAGTACTGGATCGCCGTCATCAGGTCCCTCCGTCAACTCCGACATGATCAACGAGTTACGCGGCGGCCAGGTCGCACCACACGTACTTGCCGCGGTTGCCGAGCCTGAACAGCGGCTGCCAGCCCCAGGCGTCGGAGCAGGCACGGACCAGGTGGAGCCCCCGTCCGCTCTCGGCATCCACCGGACCCGTTGGCCCTCCGGGCGGCTCGGGCGGCTCGGGGTCCGCGTCCCACGCCCCGATCTGCAGGACCCCCACCGCCCAGTGGACGCGGAGGCTCGCGGGGCCCTTGGTGTGCAGTACGGCGTTGGCGACGAGTTCCGCCGCGAGGAGTTCGGCGGTGTCGGCGAGCCGGATCAGCCCGTGCAGGGTGAGGATCAGGCGGAGGGTGCGACGGCAGACGGTGACGGCGCGGAGATCGTTGGGGATGCAGATGGAGTACTCCCAGGGTTCGAGCGATTCGAGTGGTTCGAGCTCGTTCTCGGGCATGCGTCAGCTCCGGGGTGGGGTGATGGACGGGTCGCACGGGCGGTGGCAGGGCCGTAGCCGCCACGGCAGGACGGAGCGGTGCGCTTCCGCACCGTGTACGTTGCGTGACCGACGGTAGGGCATTAATTAATGCCGCTGCAACAGGCTGCGTAACCTGCCACTCGTACGTGGCTCATCCGCGGAGCTGTCGGGAATGGGAGGGCATATGCCACCGAGGAGTCATCCCACGGCGCGCCAGGCGCGTCTGGGGACCGAACTGCGCAGGCTGCGCGAGGCTGCGGGCCTGAAGGCACGCGACGTCGCGGCGTTCCTCAACTCCACCTCGACGCAGATGAGTCAGATGGAAGCGGGCATCGCAGGCGTCAGCGCGGAGCGCATCCGACGCCTGGCGGCGCATTACGCCTGCACGGACGAAGCACTCATCGAGGCACTCACGACCATGGCGGGCGAGCGCACACGCGGTTGGTGGGACGAGTACCGCGGAGTCCTGCCCCAGGTGAACCTCGATGTGGCCGAGGCGGAACACCACGCGACGTTCCTGCGGGAGGTCGTCATCACGCATGTTCCCGGACTGCTGCAGACACCGGACTACGCTCGGGCGATCTTCGGCTACATGCGTCCGGAACTGCCGGAGAGCGAGCTGGCGCCCCGGGTGGAGCACCGGATGAAACGGCACGCGGTCATCGAGGGCGACAGCCCACCCCCGTACGAGACGATCATCCACGAGTTCGCGCTACGGATCCGTGTGGCCGACCGCAAGGCTTCTGCCGCTCAACTCCGCCACATCCTGGCCGAGATCGAGCAAGGGCACGCCACCGTACGTGTCGTCCCGACCGATCAGGACGACTTCGCCGGAGCGGGAGCCTCGATGCTGTACTTGGGCGGCCCGCTGGCCCAACTGGACACCGGGCTCAAGGACACTCCCGGCGGAACCATGTTCATCGACGCCGCAGCACAGCTGGAACAGCTCCGAACACTCTTCCGTAAGGTGGAGAAGGCGTCCATGGAACCCTCGGCGTCACGCGACTTCATCCACCACCTGACAAAGGAACTGTGAGGCGCGCCATGAGCCGATCCCTGCACTGGCAGAAGTCCACTTTCTCCGACGGCGGCGAAGGCAACACCTGCGTCGAGATCGCCAGCTCTCCCGGGACCCTCCGCCTCCGCGAGAGCGAAGCCCCCGACACCGAACTCACCACCGTGGCCGCCCCCATGGCCCACCTCATACGCAGCGTGAAGGCAGGCGGGTTCGGACAACAGGTCCTGGTGGAGATCGACGTGACGCCACGGCTCAGCTCATGAGCCCAGATAAAAGCCCTCGTCCTCCTCGTCCGGCCGCGGTGGTGCAAACTGCCGCAGCTCGTCGTGCCGGATCATCCACATACGGAAGAACCCTTCCTCCTGATCCATCACCAGGAGCTGCACCAGGTTCGGCTCACGCCACGGCGTCTCGAACACTCGCCGCTTGAGGGCATCGAGGTCGGCATGGTTCAAAGCACCCGCCCACACCTCGCACTCAGGGTGCTTCCAGCCGCCCCATTGGTTGGTCTCAGGACTGGTGAGCGGCTTCAAGAAGCCGACCCCCTGGACCTCCGGTTGAGCACGACGAGGGGCGGCTGTCCGCAGCCACTCGCTCAGCGCCTCGACATTCGTACCGTCGGCAACGTCAACCGACATCATCACGTTCGCCACCCAGCTCATGGCGATCGTTGTACTGCAACATCCGGCGTCTCTGCCTGACTTTTACCCTCGCAGACCCCATCAGCGGCCGAGACGCTCCGCGGTCCACCTCGTCGAGGCAGATGCCTCCTCAGGAGTTCTCCTGTCCGGTGCCCGAAGCAGACTGTGGATCAGCTAGCAGGGCGAGCGCTCCACGCGTTCTGGAGCGCCGGCTGCACGTCTTTCCCGAGAACGAGGTGCGTCGTCCTGTCCGGCAGGGTGGGCAGCTCGGCCCAGTGGGTCACGGTCTCGTCGCCGGCCAGACCGTGGGGCGGGCGGACGACCCCGTCGGAGTCGACGAAGCAGTCCTTGTGTTCCGTCCCGTCCTCGCCGAAGTGCAGCGTCGTGAAGTACATCGGCCTCACCAGCCAGAACGCCTCTCCTGAAGCCGTACCGGACCCGGCGCTGCCGGCCGGATACCGGCCCGTGATCGCCGCTGCCACCGGTACACCGTCCGCCGGCAGCCTCTCGCGTACGTCGACCCAGATCACCTGGCTGTTCAGATCCGCCATCCCGTTCCCCTCCTCACCCGAGCGCTCGGACAGCCACCTCCTGCCCTTGCGCCGGCACATCCGGTAGGACCGCCCAGCGCTTGTGCAGGTTGCCTGAGCGGGAAACAGGTCGTTTCACTACGCTCACGGGATGTTCGAGTACCACGGCTGGATCACGGTCAGGGAAACCGCATCCGCTGATGACGGTGACGGTGAGACCCGTCTACGGCGGATCGTGGATGATCTGCGGCTTCTCATCGCCCGGATGGACAGCCCTTACCTGCTCGACCTCAGGTGGATGAACGGTGAGCCGTTCATCCACCTCGGCGGCTGTTCGAATCACCGGTCGTCGCCCGACGTTGCCCAACTGTTCGAGCATGTGGCCGTGGTCGCTCCTGGTTCCTACGGGCTTCTCCACGTTCTCGACGACGAGGACCCGGACCACGAGAACGAGGTACGCGTGCTCAGGCTCGTTCGGGGCGCGGTCACGCAGCACACGGAGGCGCTGCTGTCCCCCTGCATCCCGACGGTGGAAGATCCGTCCGCCGGCTGAGGCATCTCGGGCGGATCACGCCCGGAGCCGGAGCCGGATCACTCATGATCCGGCGTCGGTCCGTCGTCCGGAGACCTCGGCGCCCTCGCGCCACACCGCTGACACCAGCGGCACCCCCGGCCGGTACGCCAGGTGCACGTGGCTCGGGGCGTCGAGTACGAGGAGGTCGGCCCGGGCGCCCGGGACCAGGCGGCCGATGTCGTCGCGCCGCAGGGCCGCGGCCCCGCCCGCCGTGGCGGACCACACCGCCTCGTCCGGGGTCATCCCCATGTCCCGTACCGCCAGCGCGATGCAGAACGGGACGGAGGACGTGAAGGACGAGCCCGGATTGCAGTCCGTCGAGAGGGCGACCGTGGCGCCCGCGTCGAGCAGCCGGCGGGCGTCGGGCCACTTCGCGCGGGTGGAGAACTCGGCGCCGGGCAGCAGCGTGGCCACCGTGCCGCCGTTCGCGAGGGCGTCTACGTCGGCATCGGTCAGGTGGGTGCAGTGGTCGGCGCTGGCCGCGTCCAGTTCCACCGCGAGCTGCACTCCGGGGCCGTACGAGAGCTGGTTGGCGTGGATGCGCGGGTGCAGGCCCTTGGCCCTGCCCGCCGTGAGGATCGCGCGGGCCTGGTCCCCGTCGAAGGCGCCCTTCTCGCAGAACACGTCGATCCAACGGGCGTACGGGGCGCAGGCGTCGAGCATCTCGCCGGTGACGAGCGCGACGTACCCGGCCGGGTCGTCCGCGTGGTCCGGGGGGACGATGTGCGCGCCGAGGTAGGTGACCTCGTCGGTGTGGGCGGACGCGATGCGCAGGGCCCGTGCCTCGTCCTGGACCGTCAGCCCGTAGCCGGACTTCGTCTCGAACGTGGTCGTGCCCTGGCGCAGCGCCTCGTCGAGGTGACGGGTGAGGGTGCGCTCCAGCTCCCGGTCCGTCGCGGCGCGGGTGGCGGCGACGGTCGTGCGGATGCCGCCCGCGCTGTAGGCGCGGCCGGACATGCGGGCGTTGAACTCCTGCGTGCGGTCGCCCGCGAAGACGAGGTGCGAGTGGGAGTCGACGAAGCCGGGGATCACCGCGCGTCCACCGGCGTCGACCCGATTGTCAGTGGCGGGTGCTTCTCTTGAATCACCGGTCCACGCGATGCGGTCGCCGTCGATGACGACGGCCGCGTCCTGGATCAGACCGAGAGCGGATCCGTCACCGGAGGAGGGATCGTTGGTGACCAGACTGGCGATGTTGGTGATGAGGGTCGTACTGGTGCCGGTGGTGTCGGTCGGGCTGCTCATGGCGTCCTTGAGGGTGATCGGGGCGGTCGGCACGACAGGGGCGGGGGCCGGAGCCGGGGCGCGGCTCAGGCGCGCAGGGTCTCGACGGCGTCCGCGAGGGCGCGGGGCACGTCCGGGACGAGGGCGTGCGCCCCGTCGCGTACGACGTGCCGGCCGCCCACGACCGTGTGGCGCACGTCCGCCGCTGTCGCGGCGAATACGGCCGTCTCGGCGCCCAGCCGCGGCAGGGTCCCGGCTGTCCTGACCGAGTCGAGCGCGATCGTCGTGAAGTCGGCGAGCGCGCCCGCTTCGAGCGTGCCCGCGTCGGTCCAGCCGAGGGCCGCGTGACCGTCCGCGGAGGCGGCCCGCAGGAGCGCGGCCGCGGTCCAGTGGCCCCGGGTGCGGCTGCGCAGGCGCTCGTTCAGCTCCATCGCGCGCGCCTCTTCGAGCAGGTCGACGACGGCGTGGCTGTCGGAGCCGAGGGACAGCGGGGAGCCCGCCTTCTGGAGCGCGACGGCCGGTCCGATGCCGTCGGCGAGGTCGCGCTCGGTGGTCGGGCACATGCAGGTGCCGGTCCCGGAGCGGCCGAGCAGCGCGATGTCCTGGTCGGTGAGGTGGGTGGCGTGCACGGCCGTGGTGCGCGGGCCGAGCACGCCGTGGTCGGCGAGCAGCCGGGCGGGCGTGCGGCCGTGGGCGGCCAGGCAGGCGTCGTTCTCCGCCGTCTGCTCGGACAGGTGCACGTGGAGCGGGGCCCGCCGCTCCTCGGCCCACCGCGCCACCGTCGCCAGCTGCCCGGCGGGCACGGCCCGTACGGAGTGGACGGCGGCCCCGATCCTCGCGTGGTCCCGGTCCTTGAGAACTGAACAGCGTGTCGCCCAGGCTTCCGCGGTGCCGTCGGAGAAGCGGAGCTGGTGCCGGTTCGGGGCCTGTCCCCGGCGCTCGTCGAGCAGGCCGGCGGCGAGGTAGACGGTGTCGAGGAGCGTGATGCGGATGCCCGCCTCCGCGGCGGCCTCGACGAGCGCCTCGCCCATGGCGTTCGGGTCGGCGTACGGGGTGCCGCCGGGCGCGTGGTGCACGTAGTGGAACTCGCCGACGGCCGTGATGCCCGCCAGGGCCATCTCGGCGTACACCGCGCGGGCGAGGGCGTGGTAGGTGTCCGGGGTCAGCCGGTCCGCGACGGAGTACATGATCTCGCGCCAGGTCCAGAAGGTGCCGGAGCCGACCTGGACGGTGCCGCGCAGGGCCCGGTGGAAGGCGTGGCTGTGGGTGTTGGCGAGGCCGGGGAGGGTCAGGCCGCGCAGGACCTCCGCGCCGGTCGGCGGCTTTTCGGCGCCCGTGCGGACGGCGGTGATGCGTCCGTCCCCTCCCACGTCGAGGGTGACGCCCGGCTCCACGTAGGAGTCGAGCCAGGCGTGCTCCAGCCAGTACGTCGTGCCTCGGACGCTCACGTGCAGGCCAGCCCTTCCAGTACGTCGGCGAGTGCGGTCACCCCGGCCACGCAGTCGTCCTCGTCCGCGTGTTCGGCCGGCGAGTGCGAGACGCCCGTGGGGTTGCGTACGAACAGCATGGCGGTCGGGATCGAACCGGAGAGGATCCCGGCGTCGTGTCCCGCGCCGGTCCCCAGGACGGGAACCGCCAGGTGCGCGTCCCTCCCCCCGCCCTCCTTCCCCAGCAGGCGGGTGATCTCGTCCCGCAGGGCGTGCTCGAACTCGACGACGGGGGTGAAGGACTCGCGGACGACGTCGAGGTGGATGCCGTGGGCGTCGGCGTACTCGTGGGCGGCCTTCTCGATGCCGTGGACGACCGTGTCGAGGGTCGCCTGGTCCGCGGCACGGGAGTCGAGCCAGCCGCGTACGAGGGAGGGGATGGCGTTGACGCCGTTCGGCTCGACCGAGATCTTGCCGAAGGTCGCCACCGCGCCCGCGAGGCGTGCCTCGCGGCGGGCCGCGAGCACGGTCTCCGCGTACGACAGCATGGGGTCGCGGCGGTCCACGAGGCGGGTGGTGCCCGCGTGGTTGGCCTCGCCCCGGAAGTCGAACCGCCACCGCCCGTGCGGCCAGATGGCGCCTGCGACGCCGACCCGGTCGCCGCTCAGGTCGAGGGCGCGGCCCTGCTCGACGTGCAGCTCGACGAACGCGCCGATACGGGCCAGGCGTTCGGGGTCCGCGCCGATGGCGTCCGGGTCGTGTCCGGCGGCCTCCATCGCCCGCGGGAGGGTGATCCCGTCGGCGTCGGTGAGCCGGTGTGCCTGCTCGACGGTGAGTTCCCCGGCGGTGAGCCGTGAGCCCACGCAGGCCAGCCCGAAGCGGGCGCCCTCCTCGTCGCCGAAGTTCACGACGGCGAGGGGCCTGGTGAACCGCGCTCCCCGGCCGCGCAGTTCGTCCAGCGCGGCGAAGGAGGACACCACGCCGAGGGGGCCGTCGAAGGCTCCGCCGTCGGGCACCGAGTCGAGGTGGGACCCGGTGACGACGGCGTCCCCCGCCGAGGGGTCGCCGAGCCAGGCCCACTGGTTCCCGTTCCGGTCCACCTCCAGGGCGAGCCCGCGCGCCTGGGCCTGTTCCCGGAACCACTCCCGGCAGTCGGTGTCGGCCCCGGTCCAGGCGAACCGGCGGTAGCCCCCGGATCCGGCGTGCCGCCCGACGGGCTCCAGCTGCCGCCACATCTCCAGAAAGGAGGGAGGCCTGGAATGCGGCCGGTCGTCCGAGCCGGGGCCGAGGCCGGCCCCGGCCGGCCCGTCCGGCGTCCGAGGACGAGGCCGTCCAGACCCATCGGGGGTCCGGGGGTCGGAGGTCCGGGGGTCGGAGGTCCGGGGGTCGGAGGTCCGGGGGTCGGAGGTCCGGGGGTCGGAGGTCCGGAAGTCCGGGGTCCGGGGGCGGAGCCCCTGGCCGGGCCCGGGGGCGGCGCCCCCGTCGGGCGACGGCGCGCTCACTCGCCCTCCCGCATGGGAATGCGCACGCCCCGCTCGTCGGCGACCGACTCCGCGATGTCGTACCCGGCGTCGACATGCCGGATGACGCCCATCCCCGGGTCGTTCGTCAGCACGCGCCGGATCTTCTCCCCGGCGAGCCGCGTGCCGTCGGCCACCGTCACCTGTCCCGCGTGGAGGGAGCGCCCCATGCCCACACCGCCGCCGTGGTGGATGGACACCCAGGACGCGCCGGAGGCCACGTTCACCATCGCGTTCAGCAGCGGCCAGTCGGCGATCGCGTCCGAACCGTCGAGCATGGCCTCGGTCTCACGGTACGGGGAGGCGACGGAGCCGCAGTCGAGGTGGTCGCGACCGATGGCCAGCGGGGCCGCCAGCTCGCCCGAGGCGACCATGTCGTTGAAGCGCTCGCCCGCCCTGTCGCGCTCCCCGTAGCCGAGCCAGCAGATCCGCGCGGGCAGCCCCTGGAAGTGGACGCGCTCGCCGGCCAGCTTGATCCAGCGATGGAGGGACGCGTTCTGGACGGACTCGTTCTCCGGGAAGAGGTCGAGGATCGCCTTGTCGGTCTTGTGGATGTCGGACGCCTCACCGGACAGGGCGGCCCAGCGGAAGGGACCCCTGCCCTCGGAGAACAGCGGCCGGATGTAGGCGGGCACGAAACCGGGGAAGGCGAAGGCGCGCTCGTACCCGGCGAGTTGCGCCTCGCCCCGGATGGAGTTGCCGTAGTCGAAGACCTCGGCGCCGGCGTCCATGAAGCCCACCATGGCCTCCACGTGCCGGGCCATGGACTCGCGGGCCCGGGTGGTGAAGCCGGCCGGGTCCTTGGCGGCGTACGCGGCCATGTCGTCGAGGTCGACGCCGGAGGGCAGGTAGGCCAGCGGGTCGTGGGCCGAGGTCTGGTCGGTCACGATGTCGACCGGGGCGCCCTCGGCGAGCATCCGGGGCAGCAGGTCGGCGGCGTTGCCGAGCAGGCCGATGGAGAGCGGGCGGCGCGCGTCGCGGGCCTCGACGGCGAGCTGGAGGGCGTGCTCCAGGGAGTCGGCGCGCACGTCCAGGTACCGGTGCTCGATACGGCGCTCGATGGCGCGCGGGTCGACGTCGACACAGATCGCGACGCCGTCGTTCATGGTCACGGCGAGCGGCTGGGCGCCGCCCATGCCGCCGAGTCCGGCCGTCAGGGTGATGGTCCCGGCGAGCGTCCCGCCGAACTTCTTCGCGGCGACGGCGGAGAAGGTCTCGTAGGTGCCCTGGAGGATGCCCTGGGTGCCGATGTAGATCCATGAGCCGGCGGTCATCTGCCCGTACATGGTGAGGCCGAGGGCCTCCAGGCGGCGGAACTCCTCCCAGTTCGCCCAGTCGCCGACCAGGTTGGAGTTGGCGATGAGGACACGTGGCGCCCACTCGTGGGTCTGCATGACGCCGACCGGCCGGCCGGACTGGACGAGCATCGTCTCGTCCTGCTTCAGGGTCCGCAGCGTACGGACCATGGCGTCGAAGGAGCGCCAGTCGCGGGCCGCCTTGCCGGTGCCGCCGTAGACGACGAGCTGGTCGGGATGCTCGGCGACCTCGGGGTCGAGGTTGTTCTGCAGCATCCGCAGGGCGGCCTCCTGCTGCCATCCCAGGGCGCTCAGTTCGGTACCTCGCGGTGCTCGGACGGGGCGTGGTCCTGACATGGTCTGCCTCCTGGCGAAGCGGCACAGTGGATATTCACATCCTGAGCTTCTGAATAGAGCTAGTCAATACCCCCCGGGGCCAGCACGGGCACCGCACGGGTGTTTGGCTGGATGCATGGCTGCATACGACACAGATGCCCGGGACCGGGACATGGCGGACGACCGACCCGACGGGGACACGGACACGGCAGGGGCCGCGCGGCGGGACCAGGCCGTTCGCGCGGCCGTCGAGCAGGGACTGGTCGGCCCCGGCACCCCCCTCGTCGCGCTCCTCGACACCACCGGCATCCGCGCCTCCGCGGCGGCCCTGCGGGCCGCCTTCGACGCGGTGAGCGCACCGGGCACCCCCGTACTGCACGCGTTCGCGGTGAAGGCGACCCCGCTCGTGCCGGTGCTGCGCCTGCTGCACCGCGAGGGCATCGGCATGGAGGTCGCGAGCCCGGGCGAGCTGGCCCTCGCCCGCGCGGCCGGGGTGCCGCCGGCCCGTACGGTCCTCGACTCACCCGCGAAGACCCTCTCCGAACTGCGGGAAGCCCTGGCGCTGGGCATCGCGCTCAACGCGGACAACCCCCAGGAACTGGCGCGCCTGGACGCGTTGGTGGGTTCGGCGCCGACCCGCTCGCCCGTGGGGATGAGGGTGAACCCGCAGGTCGGCGGAGGTTCGATCGGGGCGCTGTCCACGGCGACGGCCACCTCGAAGTTCGGGGTCGCGCTGCGGGACGAGGGGGCGCGCGAGTGGGTCGTGCGGGCGTACCTGGACCGGCCGTGGCTGACCCGGCTGCACACGCACTCCGGTTCGCAGGGGGTGCCGCTGGAGCTGATGGCACGTGGGGTGGCCGAGGCGTACGGGCTCGCGGAGGAGATCAACGGGCGGGCCGGGCGGCGGCAGATCGACACGCTCGACATCGGCGGCGGGCTGCCGGTGAACTTCGGTTCGGACGCCCACACGCCCACGTACGAGCAGTACGCGCGGCTCCTGGCGTCGACCGTGCCGGGGCTCTTCGACGGGCGGTACGGACTGGTCACGGAGTTCGGGCGGTCGCTGCTCGCCAAGCACGGGGTCGTGCTGGCGCGGGTCGAGTACGCCAAGTCGGCGGGCGGGCGGGCCGTCGCGGTGACGCACGCCGGGGTGCAGGTGGCGGCCCGCACGGTGTACGCGCCGCAGTCGTGGCCGCTCAGGGTGGCTGCGTACGACGCCGAGGGGCGGCCGAAGGCGGGGCCCGACGTGGTGCAGGACGTGGCGGGGCCCGCCTGCTTCGCGGGCGACCTGCTGGCGGAGGGCCGGTCGATGCCACGGCTCGAACAGGGCGACTACGCGGCCGCGCTGGACACCGGGGCGTACTACTTCGCCCATCACTACGGCTACAACTCGCTGGCGCGGCCCGGCATCCACGGTTTCGGTCCGGACGGGTCGGGCGGCGTGCGGTTCGCGGTGGTCCGCACGGAGCAGACGCCCGCCGAGATTGTGGCGGAGTCGGGAGGGGCGCACGTGGAGGCGCTGACCGGCGCGTTCTGAGGTCTGCGCGCCGACCGGAACATCGACGCACCCCTACCCGAAAAAGCCGGAAGGTCTGATTATCGACTGGGCAATCGACCCACACTAGCCGGCAAGCGGCATGTTCCACAGGAAAATGCCCTATCTCTCACTCGTCGCGCACACGTTGCGTAGCTTCGGCGTCACTCAGCTGAACCACCGACGGACGGGAGGGAAGCACCGTGCCCGGAATCGACGAGTGCCTGCTGGAGGCCATGAGACTCCCCGGAGCCCGGGGTGCCTCGGTGGTCGACTGGACCAGCGGACTGGCTCTGGGCACGGTCGGGGACTCACCGAACGGGGACCACGAGGCCACCGCGGCCGAGGCGGCGGAACTCGCCCGGCTCGCCGCCGAGCACAAGGCCTTCGCGCCCGGGGAAGGAGCCGACTGGTCCGGCGGGCAGCCGCCGGTGGAAGACCTGATCATCAGCAACAGGGACAGCTACCACGTCCTGCGTTTCGTCCGGACGACCTTCGACAGCAGTGTGTTCCTGCATCTGTGGCTGGGACGTTCCGACGGCAATCTCGCACTGGCCCGCATACGCCTGGGCGAGATGGCGGAACGGCTGGTGGTGGGGTGACCACGATGGAGGCGACCCCCCTGCCGGAACTGAGCAGATCCGACCACGGTCCCCTGGACCGCGAGGGCCTGCGGGCCGCGGCGCCGCCCGCGCTCAGCCCCATGCTCGGCCGTCTCGCGGAGGAGCACGCCACCGGCGTCCTGACGCGGGAACGCGGAGTGCTGTACCTGGTCGAGGGCCAGGTGGTGCACGCCGAGAGTCCCGCGACACCGGGACTCGACGTCCTGCTCACCAGCCGTGGGGCGCTGGGTTCCGAGGGCTGGTGGGAGGCGGTCTCGCAGGCGGGGCCCGAGCACCGGGTCGGCCGGTTCCTGGTGGACAGCGGGCAGCTGGCCGCGGGCGCCCTGGAGCTGTGCCATCTGGGGGCGCTGTACGACGCGGCGTTCTTCACGCTCGGTACGAGCAGCGGCCCGGCGCGCTTCCGGTACGGGGTCGCGCACTGGATCGGTCCGGTACGCCCGGTGAGCGTGGACGCGGTGGAGCGCGAGACGCTGCGGCGCCGCGCGCTGCTGCACCGCATCTGGCCGGACGCCGACTCGGACACCGCGGAGCTCGTCCGTACCGGCCGTGCCGTCGACGCGGTCCTCCCGCCGCGTCAGCGCACGGTCCTCGACCAGGTGGACGGGGTCCGGACCGCGGCGGACATCTCGCTGGTCCTGGGCCGTCCGGGATTCCACACCCTGGTCGACGTCCGCCGGCTGGCGGCCGCCGGAATCGTGACGACGCGCGCGCGGACGGTCGAGGTAAGGGCACCGGAGACCGCCGTACCCGCCGCGTCCCCCGTCTCCACCGCGCTCGTCTCCACCGCCAGCGCGCAGGCGGCGCGGGCCGCGCAGGCGTCGGCGGAACCCGACGTGGCCCTGCTGCGCCGGCTCAGAGACGCACTGGAGGCCCTGTGATCCGCGCGCTCCGACAGCGTGCCGAGAGGAGACAACTGATGGCGGCCGAGGCAGAAGTGCGCGACGAACTGCACCGGCTGCGGGCCCGGGTCCCCCAGCTCACCGGTGCGCTCGCGGCCAGCGTCGACGGTCTGGTGCTGGCCCAGGACACTCCGGGCGTGGAGCCGGAGGGGCTGGCCGCGCTCACCGCCGCCGCGCTGGGGGTCGCCCTGCGCATGGCGGACGCGACCGACCGGGGCGACTTCCGTGAGCTGCTGCTGCGCGGCGAGCACGGCTACCTGGCGACCTACGCGGCGGGACCCTCCGCCGTCCTGACCCTGCTGGCCGGCGACCGCGCGAACGTCGGCCGGCTGCACCTCGAGGGGCGCCGCGCCGGCACCCGGATCGGCGAACTCGTCGAGGCGGCCGTCGAGGACCGGCCGGCCCCGGCGGCGCGGCCCGCCCTGAAGCCCGCCGCGCCCCGGACCAGAACCGCGCGCACCGCGCGCACCATCACCGAACCGACCGGCGAAAGCCACTGAGCACGGTTCATCGCACCGAAAGGACAGGCACGACCATGGCCAACACCGAAACCGCACTGAAAGAGGCTCTGGCCTCCATCGAGGGTGCGACCGGCGCCGCTCTCGTCGACTACACCACCGGCATGGCGCTGGGCACGATCGGCGGCAGCAAGGGCTTCGACCTCACGGTCGCCGCGGCGGGCAACACCGACGTCGTCCGCGCCAAGATCCGCACCATGGAGCATCTGGGCCTCAAGGGCGAGATCGAGGACATCCTCATCACCCTGTCCGACCAGTACCACCTGATCCGGCTGCTCAAGGGCCGCGGCGGCAACGGGCTCTTCCTCTACCTGGTGCTCGACGCCAAACGCTCCAACCTGGCCATGGCCCGCCACCAGCTGAAGCGGATCGAGAGCGACCTGGAGGTCTGACGGGTCCGGCGGGGAGTGGTCCGAGAGGGATCAGACCAGGACCCCGCCCCGGCGCCGCGCCCCACCGGGCGCGGCGTCACCCGCGGCGATCCCGGTGGCACGGTAGCCCTTGACCCGCTTGCCCGCCGGAACACCCGCGCCCCGCCCGAGCCAGTCGACCCGGACCCACAGGAGCGACTCGGCGGAACGCTCCAGCCGGCCGATCCAGGCCGCCTTGAGACGGAGCCCCACCCCGGCGCCGGCGAGCAGCATCCCGCCGGCGGCCGGCACGGCGAAGGCCGACCCGAGTGCCGCGGCGAAGGCCAGCAGCGCCCACCACCGGTGCCCGCGGCGCCAGTTGCGTACGGACACGGCCCGGTCCTGGAGCACGTCGTGCTTGCTCGCGCGGGCGGCGCCCCGGGCGAGTGCCCTGTACCGCCCGCGCCGGGTCAGCAGGACGGCCACCGCCGTGATCAGGAAGAGCGCGGCACCCGCCAGCACCCCGATCCGCCGCCCCGTGATCCCGGGCACCAGTACGCCCACGCCCGCCGCGACGACCCCGAGCCATCCCAGCGGTGCCGCTCCGGCCCGTACGACGACGGCCACCCGAGCCAGTCCCTGCCCTCCGCGCGCCACGATCCGCCTCCTCACCAG
This sequence comes from Streptomyces sp. V3I8, assembly GCF_030817535.1. Classification (NCBI taxonomy): domain Bacteria; kingdom Bacillati; phylum Actinomycetota; class Actinomycetes; order Kitasatosporales; family Streptomycetaceae; genus Streptomyces; species Streptomyces sp. V3I8. The sequence continues at coordinate 3,570,068 of NZ_JAUSZL010000002.1, forward strand.
ACGCCTGTAACCGACGGCAGATTAGCGGCCGAAGGTGAGACGAGTCTGAGAGAGCGCCGAAGATCTCCGGACGCCGCTACTCCACGAACAGCCCCCGCGCCGCGGCCCGCGCGTCGAACTCCTCCAGGCGCGCCTGGGCGTCGGGCAGCCCGTCGCACATCGCCTCCAGCAGGACGCGCCCCAGCAGCATCGGCGCGCAGGCCGTGTCGAAGGCGAGGCCCGTCCCGACGGCGGCGGGCAGCAGCAGGTCGGACACCTTGGCGACCGGGGCGAACGCCGAGTCCGCGACGGTGACGACGGTCAGCCCGGCCTCCTTGGCGTACGCGAGGGTGTCCACGACCTCCCGCGGGTGGCGCGGCAGCGCGAAGCACAGCAGCGTGCTCGCCCCGGCGCGCACCGCCGCGTCGATCCGGTCGTGCACCATGGTGCCGCCCTCGTGCAGCAGCCGTACGTCCGGATGGACCTTGGCGGCGAAGTACGCGAAGCCGTACGCCTGGGACGCCGCCGCCCGCAGCCCGAGCACCGGCAGAGGGCGCGAGGCGGCCAGGAGTCGGCCCGCCCGCTCGACGGGGCGCGGGTCCGCCAGCACGGCGGCGAGGTGGCGGAGATTCTCGATCTCGGCCTCGACGGCCTGCTGGTACTCGTTGTACGAGCCGGTGTCCGCGGCGGGTTCGGCCGGGGCGACCTCGCGCAGGTGCCTGCGCAGCGCGGGGTAGCCGTCGAAGCCGAGGGCGACGGCGAAGCGGGTGACGGAGGGCTGGCTGACACCGGCCAGTTCGGCGAGCTCCACGCTCGACAGGAACGGCACGTCGGCGGCCCGGCGGACCATGCTGTGGGCGATGCGCCGCTGGGTGGGGGTCAGCCGGTGCCCCTCGAAGAGCGACTGCAGCCGCCCGGCGGGTCCCCCGCCCACACCCGCGCCGCCCCGCGTGCTCCCGCTGTCCGCACTTTCGCCGCCCGTGCCCACCGTGTCGTCCGCGCCCGTCTCCATGTCCGTGTCCATGCCCACATTCACGCCCGTGCTCCCGTCCCCGCTCATGCCGCGCTCCCCCTCCAGATGTCCGTGAACCGGTCGAGCAGTGCGGCCGCCGCCGTCACGTCGTCCGTGAGCGGCCGGTCGGCCGCGTCCGCGTCGAGCACCGACTCGGCGATCTCCAGCGCCCCGCCGACCGGCAGTTCCGGATCGGGACGCAGCCCGCGCTGGCGCAGGGCCCGTACGGCGGCGACGAGTTCGCAGCCGACCACGAGACGGTACGCGTCGCACGCGCGCAGGGTCTGACGAGCGGCGAGCGAGGCGAAACTCGCCTGCTCCTCGACGCCCCGGGAGAGGACGGCATGGCCGAGCGAGGCGGGCGCGGAGAAGGCCCGCAGGTCACCGAGGGCGGCCCCGGCGGCGTACTCCAGGATCATCACGCCGGAGGAGGCGGGCTCGTGGTCGGCGAGGAAGGGGCGCAGCCGGGTGTAGGCGGGTTCGTTGAGGGTGGACAGACGGGAGGTCGACAGCCGGGCCACCTGGGTGAGGGAGAGCCGGAAGTGGTCCAGGGCGAGCGCCAGTTGGGCCTGGTAGAAGCCGCCGTGGTGGTAGGCGGCCATGTCGGCGGCGCAGATCAGCGGGTTCTCGGCGGCCGCGTTGATCTCGACGGTGAGGACCCCCTCCAGGGCGTCGGCCGCGTCGTGGGCGGGGCCGTGGATCTGCGGCAGGCACCGGAAGCCGTACGGGTCCTGGATGCGGCCGAGCGGCGGGGTCGGGTGGTCGGCCGCGCCGATCAGCTCCCGCATCCGCCGGGCCACCTCGCTCGACCCGCGGTGCGGCCGGGCGGCGTGCACGGGCGCCGCGTACGCCTCGTGGGAGCCGTCGACCGCGACGAGGGACAGCGCGGCGACGACCTGCGTGGCCCCGATGAGCCCGCGCAGTTCGTGGAGCGCGAGCGCCGACTGGCCGAGGGTGAGGGCGTTGCTGCTGATGAGCGCGAGGGCGTCGTTGTTGTCGAGCGGCTGCGGCTCGGGCGCCCGCACGCCCGCCGGGCGGCCCGCCGCGTCCCGCCACGGGTGCTCGCCCGCCAGGGCCAGCCCCACCTGGGCCAGGGCCGCGATGTCGCCGGTGCCCACCGAGCCGAACTCGTTCACGACGGGGTGCGCCCCCGTCTCCAGCGCCTCGCACAGCGCCGTGACGACGCTGGGGCGCAGGCCCGCCCCGCCCGCGAGGAGCTGGTTGGCCCGTACGGCGAGCATCGCCCGCACCTCGCGGGCGGGCAGCTCCTGCCCGATGGCCCCCGCGTGGCTGCGCAGCAGGCGCAGACCGTGCTCGGCCGCCGCCTCGGTGGGCACGTCCTCGTTGCGGTTGGCGCCGACCCCGGTGGAGCGCCCGTACACCCGGCCGGTGGCGGCGATCTGCCGGGCGGCGTCCCAGGACTCCTCGACCCGCTTCATCGCCTCGGTGCCGGGAACGGGCCGGGCGGTCCCCTCGGCGAGGCGTACGACGTCGGCGACGCCCGTGCTGTAGCCGTCCAGCACCACGAGTCCGGTCGTCACCGCACCCGGCGCCTCCGCGTACCGGGACGACTCCGCGTACCGAGATGACATAGAGCGGGAACTCCTCTCGGTCTCGGCAGCTATTCAGTCAGGGAGAACTCTGCATGACAATATGCAGCCGGGCAAGGGATCAGCTCCGCGCGTACGCGTCCGCGCGCCGCCGGGTGGGGAACGGCCCAGCGTGGACAGGGGGGCTATCCCCCGTGCCAAGCGCGGTGCGGCTGCCTACCGTTGAGCCCATGACCGGTATGGAAGCCCGCGACGCCGAACTCAAGAAGGAACTCGACGCCACCCTGCACATCCGCAGGGAACTGGGCGAGGAGTACGAGTCCGCCCTGGTCGACTCGTTCCTGGAGAAGGTCGAGCAGCGCATGGACGGCGCGGTCGACCGCCAGGTGCGCCGCCAGCTCGCGGAACAGCAGATGGTGGCGGCCCGTGACGCGCGTTCCCCGAAGGGGTCCTCGGACTCCTGGGGTGAACGCTTCGGGTTCGGGATCGTCTCCCTCGTCCTCGCGGTCCCCCTGTCCGCGATCGGCGGCGGTGTCGCGGAGCTGCCCGGCCTCCTGGTCGCCTGGGCGGGCATCGTCGGGGTCAACGTGGTCCAGGCCGCGCGCTTCTCGCCGAACCTCTTCGGCCGCCGCCGGAAGAAGTCGGACCCCGACTCGGACTGGTGAGCACGGGCCGGTGAGCACGGATCCGTGGGCTTCGGCCCGTGAGCCCTGCACCGTGAGCGCACCGAAGGGCCCGGTACCGATCCGGTACCGGGCCCTTCGGGGAAGCTTGCGCGGGGACCGCCGCACCCCCGTTGCCGGGGGGCGGGACGACGGCGGTCCCCGCGAGGGACGCGGGCCGGGTCAGGGCCGGGCTCCGCATCCGTGGCGTCCATGGAGGTCCGGGAGCCGCTCCGGAGGTCCTTGGCGCCGTTTGGGTGCCGGCCGGGGCGGGGAGCCGCTCCCGCCCTTGCCGACATCCACCAATGTGCCGGACGCGTGTTAAGCGTGTGCTGCGTGGACGTGACGCGCTCGTACCACTTCCACGAAGTTCCGCCGTGACCGCGCGCACCGGACGTTCGTTCCCGGTGCGCGCGGTGCACCGGACGTCCTACTGCCGTCCGCCCTTGGCCAGGAAGGACAGCAGGTCCTGCCGGCTGACGACCCCGGTCGGCCTGCCCTCGACGAGGACCATCGCCGCGTCGGCGCCGCCGAGCACGGTCATCAGGTCGCCCAGCGGCTCACCGGAGCCGACCTGCGGCAGCGGCGCCGACATGTGCTTCTCCAGCGGGTCGGTGAGCGAGGCCCGCTGGGTGAACAGCGCGTCGAGCAGTTCCCGCTCGACCACGGAGCCCACCACCTCGGCGGCCATCACGTCCGGGTGGCCGGCGCCCGGCTTCACGATGGGCATCTGCGAGACGCCGTACTCGCGCAGCACCTCGATCGCCTCGCCGACGGTCTCGTCGGGGTGCATGTGGACGAGGGACGGGATGGCCCCGTGCACCTTGTCGCTGAGGACGTCGGCGACGCGGGCGCTGGGGCCCTCGTCCTCCAGGAAGCCGTAGTCGGCCATCCACTCGTCGTTGAAGATCTTGCTGAGGTAGCCGCGACCGCTGTCGGGGAGGAGGACGACCACCACGTCGTCCGGGCCGAGCCGTTCGGCGACCCGCAGCGCGGCCACGACGGCCATCCCGCAGGAGCCGCCGACGAGCAGGCCCTCCTCCTTGGCCAGGCGCCGGGTCATCTGGAAGGAGTCCTTGTCGGAGACCGCGACGATCTCGTCCGCGACCGTCCGGTCGTACGCGGTCGGCCAGAAGTCCTCACCGACGCCCTCGACGAGGTACGGGCGCCCGGAGCCGCCGGAGTAGACGGACCCCTCGGGGTCGGCACCGACGACCTGGACCCGGCCCTCGCTGGCGTCCTTCAGGTACCGCCCGGTCCCGGAGATGGTGCCGCCGGTCCCCACGCCGGTGACGAAGTGGGTGATCCGCCCCTCCGTCTGCTCCCACAGTTCAGGGCCGGTGGAGTGATAGTGCGAGGCGGGATTGTCGGGGTTGGAGTACTGGTCGGGCTTCCAGGCCCCGGGCGTCTCGCGCACCAGCCGGTCGGAGACGTTGTAGTACGAGTCGGGGTGCTCGGGGTCGACCGCCGTCGGGCAGACGACGACCTCGGCGCCGTACGCGCGCAGCACGTTGATCTTGTCGGTGCTCACCTTGTCGGGGCACACGAAGATGCACTTGTAGCCCTTCGTCTGGGCCACGATGGCAAGACCCACACCCGTGTTGCCGCTGGTCGGCTCGACGATCGTGCCGCCCGGCCGAAGGGCGCCGCTCTTCTCGGCGGCCTCGATCATGCGCAGGGCGATGCGGTCCTTCACGGAGCCGCCGGGGTTGAAGTACTCGACCTTCGCGAGGACGGTCGCCTGGATGCCGGCGGTCACGCTGTTGAGCCTCACCAGCGGGGTGTTGCCGACGAGACTGATCATCGAGTCGTGGAATTGCACCGTTGTCTCCGGAGCTGCAAAAGGAATGGTCGGGATGGTTCCGTCACCCTAAGCCCCCTACTGGGCGTTCACACCGCGTTGAGATTGGCCGACCGTCTGTACGGGGCAAGGAAGTGGTGTACGGCTACAAGGAGGTGGCGGCTTCGCATGACGAGCTTGTCGAGGGCGAGGGTGGCACGGCGGATCGCCGCGGGCGCGGCGTACGGCGGCGGTGGTATCGGACTGCTGGGCGCCGCGACGGTCGGAGTGGTGCTGGCCGAGGTACAGCTGGCGAAGCGGCAGGTGGGTCATGGGCGCAGTCCCCATCCCCCGAGCGCGGACGGCCTGTACGGGTACGCGTACGCCGGTCCCGAGGAACCGTTGCGCCTGACGATGCTGGGTGACTCGACGGCGGCCGGGCAGGGCGTGCACCGGGCCCGCCAGACACCGGGGGCGCTGCTCGCGTCCGGGCTCGCGGCGGTGGCCGAGCGGCCGGTGCGGCTGCGGAACGTGGCGCTGCCCGGCGCCCAGTCGGACGACCTGGACCGCCAGGTCGTGCTGGCGCTCTCGGATCCCGACGGGGTGCCCGAGGTGTGCGTGATCATGGTCGGCGCGAACGACGTGACGCACCGGATGCCGGCGACGCGGTCGGTCCGGCATCTGTCGGCGGCGGTACGCAGACTGCGTACCGCCGGTGCCGAGGTGGTCGTCGGCACCTGTCCCGACCTGGGCAGCATCGAGCCGGTCCAGCAGCCGTTGCGGTGGATCGCGAAGCGGGCCTCGCGGCAGCTGGCGGCCGCGCAGACGATCGGTACGGTCGAGCAGGGCGGGCGGACGGTGTCGCTCGGCGACCTGCTGGGGCCCGAGTTCGCGGCGAATCCGCGGGAGCTGTTCGGGCCCGACAGCTACCACCCCTCGGCGGAGGGGTACGCGACCGCGGCGATGGCCGTGCTGCCGACGGTGTGCGCGGCGCTGGGGCTGTGGCCGGAGGAGGACCGGCCGGACGTCTCCCGCCGGGAGGGGTTCCTGCCGGTGGCGCGGGCCGCCGTGGAGGCGGCGGCGGAGCCGGGCACGGAGGTGGCGGCGGCGATGCCCACGGGGCCGCGGGGACCGTGGGCCCTCCTTAAGCGGCGCCGGCGCCGGCGCGTCCCGGCGACGGACCCGGCGCCGACGTCCGCCTGACCGTCACCGCCTGACCGTCACCGCCTGACCGTCACCGCCTCGGGGGCTCCGCCCCCGGACCCCCGCCGCGCGAAGCACAAAGCAAGCGCTTGGAAAGTGCGGTCCGTGTCACACGGCCGCACCCGTGACCTCGCCACTACCTACGGGTAGCTTCCCAAGCAGGTCCGCCCACCCCGCGACGCCAATGGAGCCGTAGATGCCCGAAGCCGTGATCGTCTCGACCGCCCGCTCCCCCATCGGCCGCGCAGGCAAGGGCTCCCTCAAGGACCTGCGCCCCGACGACCTCACCGCCACCATCATCCAGGCGGCCCTCGCCAAGGTCCCGGAGCTCGATCCGAAGGACATCGAGGACCTGATGCTCGGCTGCGGCCTCCCCGGCGGCGAGCAAGGCAACAACCTCGGACGCATCGTCGCCGTGCAGATGGGGATGGACCACCTCCCCGGCTGCACGATCACCCGCTACTGTTCCTCCTCGCTCCAGACGACCCGCATGGCCCTGCACGCCATCAAGGCCGGCGAGGGCGACGTCTTCATCTCGGCGGGCGTGGAGATGGTCTCGCGCTTCGCCAAGGGCAGCTCCGACAGCCTTCCGGACACCCGCAACCCGTTCTTCGCCCAGGCGCAGGCCCGCACCGCGGAGGTCGCCGCGAGCGAGGGCGCGTCCTGGCACGACCCGCGCGAGGACGGCCTCGTCCCGGACGCGTACATCGCGATGGGCCAGACCGCGGAGAACCTCGCCCGCATCAAGGGCGTCACCCGCCAGGACATGGACGAGTTCGGCGTCCGCTCGCAGAACCTCGCCGAGGAGGCCATCAAGAACGGCTTCTGGGAGCGCGAGATCACCCCGGTGACGACGCCGGACGGCACGGTCGTCGGCAAGGACGACGGTCCGCGCGCCGGCGTCACCCTGGACGGCGTCCAGGGCCTCAAGCCCGTCTTCCGCCCCGACGGCATGGTCACGGCCGGCAACTGCTGCCCCCTGAACGACGGCGCCGCCGCCCTGGTGATCATGTCCGACACGAAGGCCCGCGAGCTCGGCCTGACCCCGCTGGCCCGGATCGTCTCGACCGGCGTCACCGGGCTCTCCCCCGAGATCATGGGCCTCGGCCCGGTGGAGGCGTCGAAGCAGGCGCTCTCCCGCGCCGGCCTGAGCGTCGCCGACATCGACCTCTTCGAGATCAACGAGGCGTTCGCCGCCCAGGTGATCCCCTCCTACCGCGACCTCGGGATCCCGCTGGAGAAGCTGAACGTGAACGGCGGCGCCATCGCGGTCGGCCACCCCTTCGGCATGACCGGCGCCCGCATCACCGGCACGCTCATCAATTCCCTCCAGTTCCACGACAAGCAGTTCGGCCTGGAGACGATGTGCGTGGGCGGCGGCCAGGGCATGGCGATGGTCCTGGAGCGCCTGAGCTAGACCCCGGAACGCGCTCCCCGTGACCGGAGCCGAACGCAGGGTGAACGACGCGGCCCGGAGTCCCGTACCGACCGGGGCTCCGGGCCGTTCCGCGACCGAATCTCCCCCAGAATGTGACCTACGCCCTTTCGTGAAGGTATCCACGCAGGTCAGGGCCACCGAACAGATGAACGTCAGGGCTAAAGTCCTGTCCCTTTCGTGACGTTACGCACTGACACCGGGTTAGTCCGCCCTTCAAGCTGATGTAGGAAGTCGGGGGTCGACTTTGAACCGGGAGTACGTCAGTGAGCACCACGTTCCTCGCTCTGCTGCTCGCCACAGCCACCACCACAGCCGTGGGCGTCGCCGTTCTGCGCACCCTGCTGGCGCTGCGCCGGCAGGTGGCGGCCCTGCACGCCGAGCTCACCGAGGGCCGCGCCGCCGCGCGCGGCCTCGTACCGGCGGCCCGCACGGCCGCGGACACCGACGAGATACGCGTCGCCGTCGCCGAGGCCCTCGCCGAGGAGCGGGAGCGTGAGCTGGCCGAGGCGCGCGCGTTCTGGGCCGCCCAGGAGGCACGCGACGCCGGCGACGCACCGACCCTGCTCGGCCTGCCCGACAGCGAGCTGTTCCTGCCGCGCCAGTCGGACTTCGCCGGTCTCGAGCACCTGGAGCCGGTGACCGAGCCGCCCGCCGACGCCGACGAGTTCGCCGGGGACTCCCCGGAACTGGCCGCGGCCCGCCGGCGCCACCCCTCGCACCCGGACTTCGTCCCGGTCCAGTCCCCGATGGTGAACGACCACGAACGCACGGTGGCCTGCCTGGAGGAACTGGCCGACTCGCGCACGGAGTTGACGGACGTCCGCCCCGGCCCCCTCGGCACCCTGGACGTCTACGTCTTCGCCGACGGCACCACCCTGTGCATGACCCCGGGCCACCGCGAGACCGCGGAACGCCTCGCCGCGTCCCTGCGCGCCGGCCGCCCGCCCGTCCTGCTCGGCGGCTCGGGCGTCTCGGGCGCGTACGCCCTGACCTTCGAATGCGGCCAGGAGAGCGTCTACGTCCTGGCGGACAGGGTCATAGCCTCGCTGTAGGCCCGCCCGGCGTCCGTCCACGCACGGTCAGACGCCCGCCCTCCGCTGCGCCTCCTCCACGAGCACCAGCGCCTCCGCCAGTTCCGCCTCGTTCCTCAGTACGAGCGCCAGGTCGTGGACGGCCACCGTGATCTGGTCCGCCGACGCGAACATGCCCGCGTCCGGCATCTCCCGCGGGACCTGCCCGGGGTCCTCGATCCGCTGGGCACGCAGTGCCAACTCCCTGGCCAGAGCCAGCGCCTCGGCCGCCGCCCCCCGTTGCAGCCGGCTCTGCGGCGCGGCCCGCAGCCGGTCGGCGAAGTGGTCAACGGCACGGGTCAGCGGCGTCGTATCAAGCACCTCGCGAGACTACGCGCAGCAACGGGCCTGTTGCCAACGACCGGACGCTCAGGCACGGTGGCGTGAAGGACCGGCTTACATCCCCTTTGCGTCCGGAGGCGCCGATGTCCCAACTCTTCTCCGCGGAGACCCATCGCAATCTGCTCGCCCGCATCCCCCACTGCACCGGTCGTGAGATCTCCGACTGGCTGCGCACCGTCGACGAAGGCCCCGCTCTCCATCGCTTCGAGGAGAAGGTCAGCTGGCTCCGTGCCGAGCACGACCTCGCGTACGGCCACGCGAAAGCCATCATCCACGAGTACGACCTGAGGAGGGCGGCGCGCAATCTGCGCTGAGCGCGCCCCGCTCCGCTTCGGCACCGGAAAAAAGAAGGAAGGGCCCCGCGAACCGTGGTTCGCGGGGCCCTTCCTCACAAGCGGTTGCCGGGCCTCGTGCCCCTGCCCGCGGCGGAGCGCTAGTCGTTGCCGCTGAAGATGGCGACCAGCCGCAGCATCTCCAGGTAGATCCAGACGAGGCTCATGGTCAGGCCGAACGCGGCCAGCCAGGACTCGTCGCGCGGCGCGCCGTAGGCGATGCCGTCCTCGATCTGCTTGAAGTCCAGCGTCAGGAAGAAGGCACCCAGGACGATCGCCAGGATGCCGACGATCGCGCCGAGCGGGCCCATGCTGCGCAGTCCGCCGTCGTCGGCGACACCGAAGACGACCAGCAGCAGGTTGACCGCCATGACCAGCACGAAGGCGATCGCGATGGCCATACCGATGCGCGCGTACCGCGCGGTGACGCGGATCCAGCCCGCCCGGTAGACGAGCAGGGTGGCGCCGGAGACGGCCAGCGTGCCGAGCACGGCCTGGAAGGGCGCGCCGGACCACCTGCTGTTGAACATCTCGCTGATCACGCCGAGGAAGACGCCCTCGAAGGCGGCGTACGCCAGGATCAGCGCGGGCGAGGCCTTGCGCTTGAAGGCCTGGACCAGCGCGAAGACCATCGCGATGAGCGCCGAGCCGATGGCCAGGCCGTAGCTGCTCGACGAGACGGGCAGCAGGACCCAGGCGAGAACGGCACCGACGGTGACGGTGCCGAGGGTCATGGCCGTCCGGGTGACGACGTCGTCCATCGTCATGCGGCCGGCGGCGGGCGGGGCCTGCGGCGGTGCGCCGTGCTGCAGGTCCTGCTGGGCGTACGGGTTCTGGGCGTAAGGATTCTGCGCGTACGGGGTACCGCTCTGCGGGGCGCCCGGGGCACCCTGTGCGTAAGGGTTCCCCTGCGTTCCGACAGCGGGGCCCCCGGCCTGCGGCGCCGCGTTGAAGCCCGCGTAGCCGTTGTCGCGGCTGAACCCCCGTCGCGAGAAGACCGGGTTGCTGCTCCTCATTTCACTCCTCCATGGCCACCTTGCGCGGCCTTGGCTCAAGAGTAATGGGTAGGCAAAAGAATGCATCTAGTGCCTGGGGAGGATCTTTCCCCTCTTGTGACCGGGAACACCGGGTCTCACCCCGGCATTCCCCGCACCGGTAGAACGCCGGTACGTACCCGTCCGGTTCCCCGGGCGGTGCTCTTTCACTCCAGGGGTTCACTCCAGGGCGAAGCCCGTGTACCCCTCGGCGAGGTCCTGTTCGGCGGCGCGCGAGCCGGCGAGCCGTTCGAGCCGGGCCAGCTGGATCCGGTCCTCGAAGGGCGTCGCGTCCGGCGCGCGGTGCAGCATGGTGGTCATCTCGTACGAGAACCGCTCGGCCTGCCAGACACGGCGCAGGCAGGTCTGCGAGTAGGCGTCGAGCAGCGCGTCGGAGCCGGTCGCGGTCCGGTGCGCCAGCGCCCGCGCGAAGGTCACCACGTCCCCGACCGCGAGGTTCAGCCCCTTGGCGCCCGTCGGCGGCACGATGTGGGCAGCGTCCCCGGCCAGGAAGAGCCGTCCGTGCCGCATCGGCTCGTGCACGTGGCTGCGCATGGGCGTGACGGACTTGGCGGTGACGGCGCCCCGTTCCAGCCGCCAGTCGTCGGCCGTCTCGAACCGGCGCTCCAGCTCGTCCCAGATCTCCCCGTCGCTCCACGTCCCGGCGTCCGTGCCCGCCGGCACCTGCAGGTAGAGCCGTGAGACAGCGGGCGAGCGCATGGACAGCAGGGCGAAGCCGCGCTCGTGCCGGGCGTAGACGAGCTCGTCGTGCGACGGCGGCACGTCGGCGAGGATCCCCAGCCACCCGAAGGGGTACGTCCGCTCGTAGACCCGGGTGAGCTCCCCGGGGATCGCACGGCGGGCCACCCCGTAGGAGCCGTCGCACCCGACGACGTACGCGCACTCCAGCACCTCCTCGCGCCCGTCGCGGCGAAAGCGCACCCGGGGGCTGTCGGTGCCGGCCCCCTCGACGGCCAGCGCCTCCGCCCCGAAGAGCAGCGGTCCGCCCTCCTTGAGCTGCAGCGCGATGAGGTCCTTGCACACCTCGGTCTGGGCGTAGACCATCACCGACCGGCCGCCGGTGAGGGCGGGGAAGTCGACCCGGTGGCGCCTGCGCGCGAACCGCAGTTCGATGCCGTCGTGGCGCAGCCCCTCCCGGTCCATGCGCTCACCGGCGCCGGCCGCGCGCAGGACGTCCACGGTCCCCTGCTCCAGGATCCCGGCGCGCTGGCGCTGCTCCACGTACGTCCGGTCACGGCTCTCCAGCACGACGGAGTCGATCCCCGCGTTGTGCAGCAGCCTCGCCAGCAGCAGACCGGCCGGTCCTGCTCCGATGATCCCGACGGTGGTACGCATCGACACGCCCTCTGTTCGTGTGGTGAAGTTTTATTCACCAGGTCACCCACGCGAGTCTCCGACGCACGGGACCCGCTGTCAACGGTCACGTGGTCAAGTATTCAATGAAGGGTGCACCCTTAACCGGCATACGCGGGGATACGCCGGGAAGGAAGGAAGTGTCGGAGGTGCCCGGAACCGGACTTGAACCGGTACGCCCTGTGAAGGGCAGCGAGGTTTAAGCTCGCCGTGTCTGCATTCCACCATCCGGGCAGGCCATGGGCTCCGCTTCGAGTGCTCCGAGCCTATCGGGAGCGGTCCCCCGAACTTCGGTGGGGCGACCCGATGTTGTCTTATTTTATTGGAGTCTGAGGGTGCATCAGCCCACGGTATGCGCCATCCGCACATGCCACATGCCTTTTGAGGAGCGCCGGGCGGCCCCCGGGGAATGACGTGATTTCACCGCCCGAACGGGTGGAATCTGACGAACCGTCGCCGATTCCGTCCCGCGGCGCCTCCAGGGCTCCGCTCTCGGGGGCCGGGGTCATCCCCAGGTATGACAGGGAGCCGTGTGGTGCGACTCGAGTCTGCCCCCGGAACCGGAACAGCGGGTGACTACACGGCGCGGTCCGGCGCCGACGATGGAAGCAGTCGTCCACTCGTCGTCGTACCGACAAGGAGCACCCTTCCGTGACCACCACTCCCCTCGCCGAACGGACCACCGCGGTGGCCGCCCGTGCCACGGAACTCTCGAAGGTCTACGGCCAGGGGGAGACCCAGGTGGTCGCTCTGGACCAGGTCTCCGTCGACTTCCGGCAGGCCGAGTTCACCGCGATCATGGGACCGTCGGGGTCCGGCAAGTCCACGCTGATGCACTGCGTCGCGGGGCTGGACAGCTTCTCCTCCGGCTCGGTCCGTATCGGTGAGACCGAGCTCGGGTCCCTCAAGGACAAGCAGCTCACCAAGTTGCGCCGGGACAAGATCGGCTTCATCTTCCAGGCGTTCAACCTGCTGCCGACGCTGACCGCCCTGGAGAACATCACCCTCCCGATGGACATCGCGGGCCGCAAACCGGACAAGCAGTGGCTGGAGACGGTGATCGCGATGGTGGGCCTCGCCGACCGGCTCTCGCACCGGCCCTCGCAGCTCTCCGGAGGGCAGCAGCAGCGGGTCGCCGTGGCGCGGGCGCTGGCGTCCCGCCCGGACATCATCTTCGGCGACGAGCCCACCGGGAACCTGGACTCGCGGTCGGGGGCGGAGGTGCTGGGGTTCCTGCGCAACTCCGTGCGGGAGCTGGGGCAGACCGTGGTCATGGTGACCCACGACCCGGTCGCGGCGGCGTACGCGGACCGGGTGGTCTTCCTCGCCGACGGGCGGGTGGTGGACGAGGTGCACGCGCCCACGGCCGACGCGGTGCTGGACCGCATGAAGCGGTTCGACGCGAAGGGCCGCACCAGCTAGGGCGCGCTTACCCGCTCGCCCGGCCCGGGCGCTGCCCCTGGCCCGGGCGCGGCTCCCGGTCTGCGGGCCGGTGGGGGCCGATCGCGCAGTTCCCCGCGCCCCTCGAAAGCGGGGCTGCGCCCCGGCTTTCGCCCTTCAGGGGCGCGGGGAACTGCGCGGCCCGCCCCCACCGGCCGGCAGCCGATGTCGTACCCCACCCATCGCCACCCATCGCCACCCACCTGGACTGAGAAGACATGCTCCGTACCGCCCTGCGCAACGTGCTCGCGCACAAGGCCAGGCTCTTGATGACCGTGCTCGCCGTGATGCTGGGCGTGGCGTTCGTCTCCGGCACCCTGGTCTTCACCAACACCATTTCGGACGCCTACCAGAAGAGTTCGGCGAAGGGCTTCGACCAGGTCGACGTCGCCGTCCAGCCGGAGTACACCGAGGACAAGGGCGACAAGCTCGCCAAGGAACCGGAACTGACCGGACCGCTGCTGGAGAAGGCCGCGGGGGCCCCGGGCGCCGGGAACGCCATCGGCGTCGTCAGCGGCTTCACCGCGATCGCCGGCAAGGACGGCAAACTGATCGGCGGCGGCTTCCAGTCGCAGGGCGGCAACTACTGGGGCGACAAGGACCCCCGCTACCCGCTCAGCAGCGGCAAGCGCCCCGTCGGGAAGAACCAGGTCGCGATCGACGCCGAGACGGCGAAGCGCGCCGGCTACGAGGTCGGCGACAGGATACGGCTCTCGGTCGACGGCCCGGTCCTCACCCCCACCGTCACCGCCGTCTTCACCACGGACGACGGCAACGTCGCCGCCGGCGGCAGCCTCGCCCTCTTCGACACGGCCACCGCGCAGCGGCTCTTCCACAAGACCGGCACGTACGACGAGATCGACGTGAAGGCGGCCCCGGGCACCAGCCAGACCGCGCTGCAGGCGAACCTCGACAAGATCCTGCCGAAGGACATCGTGTCCACGACGACCGGCCAGGAACTCGCCGACCAGCAGGCCGTCCAGATCGAGGCGTCGATGAGCGGCCTCAAGACCGGTCTGCTGGTCTTCGCCGGCATCGCCCTGTTCGTCGGCACGTTCATCATCGCGAACACCTTCACCATGCTGGTCGCCCAGCGCACCAAGGAACTGGCGCTGCTGCGCGCGGTCGGCGCCTCCCGCAAGCAGGTCACCCGCTCGGTGCTGCTGGAGGCCTTCCTGGTCGGCGCGGTCGCCGCCGTCACGGGCCTGCTCGCGGGCATCGGCATCGGCGCGGGCCTGCGCGCCCTCATGGGGACCCTGGACGCCGCCGTGCCCGACGGCCCCCTGGTCGTCACCCCCGGCACGGTCGTCACGTCGTTCGCCGTCGGCATCCTCATCACGATGCTGGCCGCCTGGCTGCCGGGCCGCCGCGCCGCCAGGATCCCCCCGGTCGCGGCGATGAGCAGCGTGCACGCCGCGGCGACCACCAAGTCGCTGGTGCTGCGCAACACACTCGGCGCCCTCTTCGCGGCGGCGGGTGTCGCCGTGGTCCTGGCCGCCACGACGATGGACGGCACGGACGGCCAGGTCCCGATGGGCTTCGGCGCGGTCCTGCTGATCATCGGCGTCTTCATCCTCACGCCCCTCCTCTCCCGCCCGCTGATCGCGAGCGCCGCCCCGGTCCTGCGCGTCTTCGGCGTCTCGGGCAAGCTCGCCCGGCAGAACTCCGTACGCAACCCGCGCCGCACCGCGGCCACCGCCTCCGCCCTGATGATCGGTCTGACCCTCATCACCGGCATGACGGTGATGGCGGGCAGCCTGCAGAAGTCGATCGACGAGATGGCCACGTCCGCCCTGAAGGCCGACTACGTGGTCTCCATGGCGAACTTCAACTCCCTGTCGCCCGACGTCGGGAAGAAGCTCGGCGGGACCGACGGCGTCACCGCCACCAGCCCCCTGCGCGACGCGCCCGCGCGCATCGAGGGCGAGACCGAGTACGTCACCGGGGTGAACGGCTCCACGATCGGCGACCTGACCGACCTGAAGATCGACAGCGGTACGTTCGAGGTCGGCGGCGCCCAGGTGGTCGTGGACGACGAGACCGCGAAGGACCACGGCTGGAAGGCCGGCTCGACGTTCTCGGTCTCGTACGAGGACGACGAGAAGCAGCGGCTGACGGTCGCCGGTGTGTACGAGGGCAACGAGATGATCAGCGGCATCATGCTCGACACCGCGACCCTCGCCCCGCACCAGACGGACCCGCGCGACATGCAGGTCATGGTGAAGACCGCCGGCGGTCCGTCCGACGCGACCAAGGACAGCCTGGAGAAGGCGCTCGGCGACAACCCGGCCGTCAGGGTCCAGGACAAGCAGGACGTCTCCAACGAGATCGCGCAGATGTTCACCCTGATGCTGAACATGCTCTACGGCCTGCTGGCGATGGCCGTCATCGTCGCCGTCCTGGGCGTCATCAACACCCTCGCCATGTCCGTCTTCGAGCGGTCGCAGGAGATCGGGATGCTCCGCGCGATCGGCCTGGACCGCAAGGGGATCAAGCGGATGGTCCGCCTGGAGTCCCTGGTCATCTCGCTCTTCGGCGGTGTGCTCGGCGTGGGTCTGGGCGTGTTCTTCGGCTGGGCCGCCGGTGAGCTCGTGGCCGGCAAGATGCCGACGTACGAGCTGGTGCTGCCCTACGACCGGATGGCCGTCTTCCTGCTCCTGGCGGCCGTGGTCGGCGTCCTGGCGGCCCTCTGGCCGGCCCGGCGGGCGGCCCGCCTGAACATGCTGTCGGCGATCAAATCCGAGTAGCGGCCGCACACGGCCGCAGCCGACCGGAGGGGCCCCGTTCCGTCAGGAACGGGGCCCCTCGTCGTCCGGTCAGTTCCAGGTACGGGCCCGCAGCGGCATGCCCGAGGCGCCCGAGCCGGGCGTCCGTACCGCCAGCACCTGGTTGACGCCGATGCGGTTGCGTTCGAAGGCGAGCGCCGAGGCGGCCATGTAGAGGCGCCAGACGCGGGCCCGGCCGGGGCCGGTGAGGCGGACGGCGTCCGGCCAGCGCGCCTCCAGGTTGGCCACCCAGCGGCGCAGGGTCAGCGCGTAGTGCTCGCGGATCGACTCGACGTCGCGCACCTCGAACCCGGCGCCCTCCAGCTGGGTCACGGTCTCGCCGACCGGCGCGAGCTCCCCGTCCGGGAAGACGTACGCGTCGATGAACCCGTTGATCTCGTACGCCGCCTCGTCGCGCCAGGGCCGCCGCCCGATCTGGTGGTTCAGGAGCCGCCCGCCGGGCTTCAGCAGGGCGAACAGGTCCTTGGCGTACTCCAGGTAGCGTTCGCTGCCGACGTGTTCGGCCATGCCGATGGAGGAGATCGCGTCGTACGGTCCGTCGGTGACGTCGCGGTAGTCCTGGACACGGATCTCGATCCGGTCGGTGAGCCCCTCCTCGGCGACGCGCTTGCGGGCGTACGCGGCCTGCTCCTGCGACAGCGTCACACCGACGACGCTCACGCCGTGTTCGCGGGCGGCGTGGATGGCCATGGAACCCCAGCCGCACCCGACGTCGAGCAGTCGCATACCGGGCTTCAGGTCCAGTTTGCGGGCGACGAGGGAGAGCTTGTCGCGCTGGGCGTCCTCCAGGGTGCCGTCCGGGGCGTCCCAGTAGGCGCACGAGTAGACCATGGACGGGCCGAGGACGAGTTCGTAGAAGTCGTTGCCCACGTCGTAGTGGTGACTGATCGCCCGGCGGTCGCTGCGCCTGGTGTGCGGGTGGGACAGCCGGGAGTGTCTGCGTACCTCCTCCTGCGGCGGGGCGGGCGGCAGCGGGGCACCCGCCAGCCGTACGAGCCCGCGTACGGCGGCCCGTACCTGGGGGTCGCGCAGGGCCTGGCCGAGGGTCCTGGCGTCCTCGCCGCGCTCCCACACCAGCTCGGCGACCGCGTCCAGTACCGCGTACAGGTCGCCGTCAACCGTCAGGTCGCCGGAGACCCAGGCTCTCGCGAGGCCCAGCTCCCCCGGTTTCCACAGGAGTCGGCGCAGGGCCCGGCGGTTGCGTACGACGACCACCGGGGTGCCCGGCGGTCCTGCCTCCGAACCGTCCCAGGCACGAATCCGTACCGGGACCGGGGCTCCGAGCAGCTGTTCCATCAGCGCCTTGAGCCGAAGCGCCGCGTCCTGCATGACGCACACCTCCGTGACGAGGAATCCCACAAACTCCGACACCACGTAAACACCGACGGGGGCGGAGCGCAGTCCCGCCGGACCGTCATCTCTGAGCAAAATACATGCATCGACCATGTTTCTCGTCCCGCCACACCTGCCCGTCCGGGACCGGGACGAGGAGGGGGACGGGGAGGGGGACCAGGGCGGGAGAACGCCGAAGGGGCCTCCCGCACCACGGATGGCGGGAGGCCCCTTCGGGCGATGCTGGTGGGACGGTGACCGGAGGTCAGGAGGCCTTGGCCTTCTCCTCCGTCTTCGCGACGGCGGCCGGAGCCGGCGCCGGCTTCGCGGCCTCGTAGAACTCCTCGCGCGGAGTCTCGATCGCCCCGAGCGAGACGACCTCACGCTTCAGGAACACCGCGAGCGTCCAGTCGGCGAACACCCGGATCTTCCGGTTCCACGTCGGCATGGCGAGCCCGTGGTAGCCACGGTGCATGTACCAGGCCAGCCGCCCCTTGAGCTTGATCTTCATCTTGCCCATGACGATGAACGCGACGCCCTTGTGCAGCCCGAGCCCGGCGACCGCACCCTTGTTGGCGTGGCTGTACTCCTTCTGCGGGAAGCCCCGCATACCGGAGATCACGTTGTCGCCGAGGACCCTCGCCTGCCGCAGCGCGTGCTGGGCGTTCGGCGGGCACCAGGCGTTCTCGTTGCCGGCCTTGCGGCCGACGAGGTCAGGCACCTGGGCGTTGTCGCCGGCGGCCCAGACGTAGTCCGTGCCCTGCACCTGGAGGGTGGTGGCGGTGTCCACGTGACCACGCGGACCGAGCGGCAGGCCGAAGCGGGAGAGCACCGGGTTCGGCTTGACGCCGGCTGTCCACACGATGGTGCTGGAGTCGACCTCCAGGCCGTTCTTCAGGACCACGTGGCCGTCGACGCAGGAGTCCATCGAGGTGGAGAGGTAGACCTCGACCCCGCGGCCCTCGAGGTGCTCCTTGCCGTACTGGCCGAGCTTGGGGCCGACCTCGGGCAGGATCTTGTCCGCGGCGTCGACGAGGATGAAGCGCATGTCCTCGCGGGAGACGTTGGTGTAGTACTTCGCGGCGTCCCGGGCCATGTCCTCGACCTCACCGATGGTCTCCGCACCGGCGAAGCCACCGCCCACGAAGACGAAGGTCAACGCCTTGCGGCGGACGTCCTCGTCGGTCGTGGAGTCGGCCTTGTCGAGCTGCTCGAGCACGTGGTTGCGCAGGCCGATGGCCTCCTCGATGCCCTTCATGCCGATGCCCTGCTCGGCGAGGCCGGGGATCGGGAAGGTGCGCGAGACCGCGCCCATCGCGATGACGAGGTAGTCGAAGGGCAGCTCGTACGCCTCGCCCACGAGGGGGGCGATCGTGGCGACCTTGCGGTCCTGGTCGATGGTGGTGACCCGGCCGGTGAGGACTTCCGCCTTGGGCAGCACGCGCCGCAGCGGGACGACGACGTGCCGCGGCGAAATGCTGCCGGCGGCGGCTTCGGGGAGGAAGGGCTGGTAGGTCATGTACGACCGGGGGTCGACGACCGTGACGGTCGCCTCGCCGTAGCGCATCTTCTTGAGGATGCGCCGAGCTGCGTACAGGCCTACGTACCCACCGCCTACTACGAGGATCCTGGGACGCTCCGTGGTGCTCATGCCATCGAGTATCCACCCGCCCCAGGGGGGTCGCTCGTGCGCCCCTTCACAAGCTCCTACGCACCCTCTGCTACACTGCGCCGCTCACGTGATCCAGATCATGGTCCGACGGGGGAACCGGCGTGCCCCGCGACCTGTTGTCAATGCCGCGTGAGCTGCCGCTCCGGCCTTTCACGGCCCCTGTACCAGTCCCCCGTTTCACGTGACCGCAGCACTCGCGAAACACTCCCTTCGCGGTGCCCGGCCCCCCTCCGGGACCCCGAAAGGGCCTGGAGGACCGAATTCCTCCGCCAACAGGGCCGATTCTCTTGTGAAGAACTTCACGAAGTTTTCCGGCGGACTTCCGGCAAGGTCGTTCTCCGGGTCCCCGGAAGCCCTTCGAGGACGCTCAGACGTCGTCCGACCTGCTCAGTAGAGGCTGCCGACGGGTGAGGGACCGGGGCCCGCCTCAGGCCATCGACCACGCGATGCCGTCGAGGATGTCGTGCTCGCTCACCACGACCTCCCGGGCGCCGGTCCGCTCCATGATCGCGAGGAGCACGAGGGCGCCGGCCCCGATCACGTCCACACGTCCCGGGTGCATCGAGGGGATGGCCGAGCGCTCGGCGTGCGTGGAGGTGAGCAGCCGTGCGGTGATCTCGCGGACCCGGTCGAGGCCGACCCGGGAGTGGTGGATGGCCTCGGGGTCGTACTCCTGGAGGTCCTGGGCGATCGCCGAGACGGTGGTGACGGAGCCGGCGAGCCCGACGAGCGTGCGGGCCTCGCGCAGCGGCACGGACCCCTCGACGAGGTCGAGGGCCGCCTCGATGTCGGCGCGGATCGCCGCGATCTGCTCCTCGGTCGGCGGGTCGGTGACCACGCCGTCCCGTACGAGGTGGCGTTCCGTCATCCGTACGCAGCCGATGTCCACCGAGCGGGCACCCCGCACGTGGTCGTCGCCGACGACGAACTCGGTGGAACCGCCGCCGATGTCCACCACCAGATAGGGCCTGGCCAGGTCGTCACGGCCCGTCAGTTCCCTGGTGGCGCCCGCGAACGAGAACTCGGCCTCCTGGCCGCCGGAGACGACCTCGGGCTCCACGCCCAGGATGTCGAGGACGCCCCGGACGAACTCGTCCCGGTTCTCGGCGTCGCGGGAGGCGGAGGTCGCGACGAAGCGGACGCGCTCCGCGCCGTGCTCCTCGACCACCCCGGCGTACTCGCGGCAGGCCGCGAAGGTGCGGTCCAGGGCCTCGGGGGCGAGGCGCCCCGTGCGGTCGACGCCCTGTCCCAGGCGGACGATCGTCATGCGGCGGTCGAGCTCGACGAGTTCACCGGTCCCGGGGTCCACGTCGGCGACGAGCAGGCGGATGGAGTTGGTACCGCAGTCGACGGCGGCGACGCGAGTCATGACAGTGGTCTCCTGTGCTGTTGTGCTGTCGTGCTGCTGTGCTTGTTCGCCGGGGTGCCGGCCCGGACCGCGCGGGCTTCCCCCGTCACGCGGGCGGCAGCACGCACGCGCCCTTGCGCCACCACTCCGGCAGCATGGCGATCGCCTCGTCGCCGAGGGGGTTCACCCCGGGGCCCGCGGCCAGCGAGTGGGCCACCAGGACGTGCAGGCACTTCACCCGGTCCGGCATCCCGCCCGCGCTTGGGAATCCCTCCAGCACCTCGATGGAGTCACGGCGCGCGATGTAGTCCTCGTGCGCGGCCCGGTACGCCGCGGCCAGCTCGGGGTCGGTGGCGAGACGGTCCGTCATCTCCTTCATGACGCCGTTCGCCTCCAGCGTGCCGATGGCGGAGGCCGCGCGCGGGCACGTCAGGTAGTACGTCGTCGGGAACGGCGTACCGTCGGGCAGCCGGGGGGCCGTCTCGACGACGTCCGGCTGTCCGCACGGACAGCGGTGCGCGATCGCGCGCAGTCCGCGCGGCGGCCGCCCGAGCTGCTGCTTGAACGCCTCGACGTCCGTGTCGGTGGGCTCGGTGCGCGGAGTGGGCGGCGGGGGCGTCTGCATGCCTTGGGTCTGTGTCTTTCTGGTCGGTCGCCGGTCGGTCGGTCGCGGTGGGTCGCGGGACGAGCGGCGGTCGGTTCAACAGTCAGTCTGTTCGGCAGTCGGTCTGTTCGGCGGCCGGTCTCTGCAGCGACCGGTCCGTTCGGCGGCCGGTCTGTTCAGCGGCCGGCGGCGTCGGCCTTGTCCACGCCGTCGAAGACGTTGTCGTACCAGGCCCGGTCGGCCGCCGTCCGGTCCGTACGTGTCTTCCTGGCCGCGTCGGGGTCGACGACGACGTAACCGGTCTCGCCCGGCATCACGTAGTGCAGCCGTTCCCGTATCCGCTGCTCGGCGTACGCGTCGTCCTGCCACCGCGCCTTCAGGTCGCGCAGCTCCTCGACCCGCTCGCGGGCCTGTTCGCGCTCCCGCCGCACATCGGCGACCTCCGCGCGCTGCGAGACGTACTGCCTCATGGGGTAGGCGAGCGCCACCACGAGCGTGCACAGGACGAGCGCGAGGAGCGCCGCCCGGCCGGTCAGCCGCGACCGCCGCGCCTGGCGTTTGGTCTGGGAGCGGTAGACGCGGGCGGCGGTCTGCTCACCGAGCGCCCGCAGCCTGGTCGCGGTGGAGAACCGGTCACGGTCCTTCACAGCCATCTGTCCCGCCTCCCCGATACGTGCGTACGTCCCCGCACACGGTACGGGACCGGGTACGGGGACGTACGTACGACGGGGCTGTCGCTCCTCACCGCACGGCTCGGAGCCGGCCCTCGGCTCAGCCCTTGAAGCGGGGGAAGGCCGAGCGGCCCGCGTACACCGCGGCGTCGTCGAGGATCTCCTCGATGCGCAGCAGCTGGTTGTACTTGGCGACGCGGTCCGAGCGGGCCGGGGCGCCGGTCTTGATCTGACCGCAGTTCACGGCGACCGCGAGGTCGGCGATGGTGACGTCCTCGGTCTCGCCGGAGCGGTGCGACATCATGCACTTGAAGCCGTTGCGCTGGGCCATCTCGACGGCGTCCAGCGTCTCGGTCAGCGAGCCGATCTGGTTGACCTTGACGAGCAGGGCGTTGGCGGAGCCCTCCTCGATGCCGCGGGCCAGGCGCTCGGGGTTGGTGACGAAGAGGTCGTCGCCGACGATCTGGACCTTGTCGCCCAGCTTCTCGGTGATGACCTTCCAGCCAGCCCAGTCGTCCTCGTACAGCGGGTCCTCGATGGAGACCAGCGGGTACGCGGAGACGAGCTCCTCGTAGTACTCGGTCATCTCGGCGGCCGAGCGGGACTTGCCCTCGAACTCGTACTTGCCGTCCTTGTAGAACTCGGACGCGGCGACGTCCAGCGCGAGGGCGACCTGCTCACCGGGGATGTAGCCGGCCTGCTTGATGGCCTCGAGGATGAGGTCGAGGGCCTCGCGGTTGGAGCCGAGGTTCGGGGCGAAGCCGCCCTCGTCGCCGAGGCCGGTGGACAGGCCCTTGGTCTTCAGCACCTTCTTGAGGGTGTGGTAGACCTCGGCGCCCCAGCGCACGGCCTCGGAGAAGGACTCCGCGCCGATCGGGGCGATCATGAACTCCTGGATGTCGACGTTCGAGTCGGCGTGCGACCCGCCGTTCAGGATGTTCATCATCGGGACGGGCAGCAGGTGCGCGTTCGGTCCGCCGAGGTAGCGGAAGAGCGGCAGGTCGCTGGTCTCGGAGGCGGCGTGGGCGACGGCGAGGGAGACGCCGAGGATGGCGTTGGCGCCGAGCGAGCCCTTGTTGTCGGTGGCGTCCAGGTCGATCATCGCCTGGTCGATGAGGCGCTGCTCGGTGGCGTCGTAGCCGACGAGCTCCGGGCCGATCTGCTCGATGACGGCGAGGACGGCCTTCTCGACACCCTTGCCGAGGTAGCGGTTGGGGTCCCCGTCACGGAGCTCGACGGCTTCGAAGGCACCGGTGGAGGCGCCGGACGGAACGGCGGCACGACCCGTGCTGCCGTCGTCGAGGCCGACCTCGACCTCGACCGTGGGGTTGCCTCGGGAGTCCAGGATTTCCCGGGCTACGACGACGTCGATGGACGGCACGAGCATCTCCTTCTGGGATGTGACGCAAGCTGCGCCGGGCCGGAGGCCCGGTTGGGCGCAGGCCGTGGTGGCCCCGCGGGATGAGCCTAACCGGCTGCCGGGCCCCGACGGGCCCCCGACCGTCTCGTGGACGGAACCGAGAGGAAATTGTTTCCGAACGGAACAAAGCGAGGGGGTGAGCGGGCCGGGGAGGCGAGCGGAACGCGGGGGAGGCAAGGAGGAGGGTGACAAAGAGGGGGGCGCCAAAGAGGGGGCGGCGGAAAAAAGCCCCGCTCCGGTGCGCACGGGGGAAAACGCACCGGAGCGGGGAGCCCGCGGAGGACCGGGGGGGTGGCCCTCACGGACCCCACGATGGAGGACACGGATGTGAGAGCGCTGTGGTTCAGTCGCGATTCGGTTGTGGGCCGGACGTCCGGTCGGGGCTGAGCGGCCAGGGCCCCGGCCGGGACGCGATGTCCGGCCCACCGAAGGAGGTCACCGGAGCGGTGACGCGACCGGCGGGGTCAGCTGAGGTGCAGCTGCTGGCCCGGGAAGATGAAGTCGGCGTCGTCGACGATGTCGTCGTTCAGCTTGAACAGCTTCTGCCAGCCGCCCTTGACGTTCTTCGCGTCGGCGATCTCGCTCAGGGTGTCGCCCTTGACGACCTTGTACTCGCCGTCACCCTTCTTGACCTTCTTGCCGGTCGGGGTCTCGACGGTCTTCTGCGCGGCCGGCCGCTCCTGCGCACGCGAGGCACGCTGCTCGGCGGGCTGCGTCTTCTGCTGGGGCTTCGAGGCGCTCTGGCCGGAGTCGCCGGAGCCGCCGGAGCCGCCCGAGTTCGAGGAACCGGAGCCGGCGGGAGCGGTGTTGCCGGTGGAGGCGCCGGACAGGCCCACGCCGCAGCTCGGCCAGGCACCCTTGCCCTGGCTCGCCAGGACCTTCTCGGCGACGGCTATCTGCTGCGCCTTGGATGCCTTGTCGGCGGTGGAGGCGTACGAACTGCCGCCGTACGCGGCCCAGGTGGAGGCCGAGAACTGCAGGCCGCCGTAGTAGCCGTTGCCGGTGTTGATCGACCAGTTGCCGCCGGACTCGCACGCGGCGACGGTGTCCCACTCGGAGGTGGTGGCGGCGGAGGCTCCCGTGGCGCCCATCAGCGGGACGGCGACGGCGGCGGTGGTGACACCGGCCAGCGTGGCGATGCGGGCGGCCTTGGACGGACGACGGTGCTTGCCCTTGTTCGAAAGCAGCATGAAGTGATCCCCTCACCGACGCCTGCGAGGTGAGCTGTCGGGTTCGGGCCGAGTGAGTTGCCCGGCCGCGTGACACTGCTGTCACGCGGCTTAACCCCAAGCCGTGCCCGGTCGTGACGACCGGGTCCGGCACTTACCTGGGTCCCCCGCTCCTGCCTACGGCGCTTTACGCGACGACTGTTCCCGTACGGCCGTTGGCAGGATTCGGCGTGCGACCGTCGGGGCCCACCAGTGGCGAGCGGTCACGACCGTAGACACGGACGGCGCCGAATTTCAAAGACGATCAGGGGTGTTGAGATCCATGTCTCACTTTCATCAAATCGGACATTCAGCGCGAACTACCGCTTGTTTTCGCCCGATTCGGCGGCTTGGTCACTACTTGCTCGCGGCGGCCCGGTCGTCGATGGAGATGCTCTGACCGGGGATGATGAAGTCCGGGTCGGCGCCGATGGCGTCCTTGTTGGCGTCGTACAGCGCTTCCCATCCGCCGTCGAGCTCGAAGGAGTCGACGATGCCCGAGAGACTGTCCCCGGTGCGGATCACGTACGAGCCCTCGTCGGCCAGGACGCGCGAGTCGCTGTCGCTGCGCGAGGCGTGCCGGGCGGAGTAGTCGTCCGCGCGGGACGCGGTGTCGACCTCGTCCGCGACGCCGCCGCGGTGGCGGCCGGGGGCGTCCGCGTCCTCTTCGGCCGAAGAGTCGCCCTTCTGGGCCGACTTGCCCGAATCGCCGCTCTTCTTCGTGTCGTCCGAGGTGTCCGTCGCGTCGTCCGCGGCGGCGTCGTCCGATTCCCCCGCGTCCGTGGCGGTGTCGCCGGTGGACGGGTCGGGCGTCGCGCTGTCCCTGCCCTCGGTCCCGTCCACGCCGGGCGACGGGGTGACCCCGCCCTCGGCGACGCCCGTGTCGACCACGGCGCTGTCGGAGTCCTGCGTCAGGCCGGCGACGAGACCGCAGGTCGCCCAGGCGGTCGTCCCCTGGTCGGCGAGGATCTTCTCGGCGACGGCTATCTGCTGCGAACGGCTGGCCTGGTCGGCGCTCGGCGCGTAGTCGAGACCGCCGAACTCCTCCCATGTCTCCTGGGTCATCTGGAGCCCGCCGTAGGACCCGTTGCCGGTGTCGGCGCTCCACGAGCCGCCGCTCTCGCATTCGGCGACCGCGTCCCAGGTCGTGCCGCTGGCGGCGCTCGCGCCGCTCGCGCCGAGCAGGGGGATCGCGATGGCCGATCCGGCCACGCCCGCGGCGACGAGGAGTGCCGGAGCCTGGCGGGGGCGACGATGGCGGCCGTTCCCGGTAAGCATGCGATTGCCTTTCGCGTGACAGCAAGGAGTACGCACAGGACACAGCGGAAGGCTGCGCTCGTGGCTGCTGCGGCGCGTGAGACGTGCCGCATTGATGGGTGAACGTAGCCGCACTCGAACTCTTGTCACAAGTCGGTGCAGCGCAGATAACGTGAAGATCACAGAGTTGACGGAGTCTCACCTTTCACCGGCTTCGGTGCTAGGGCCGTCAGGACTTCGCGACCGGGGTGAACTCCACCGGAAGCGTGCGCAACCCACGCATGATGAGCCCTCCGCGCCACCGCAAATCCGCGCAATCACCCGCGAGTCGGAGGTCGGGCAGGCGGGTCAGGAGCGTGGTGAGCGCGGCCCGGCCCTCCAGCCGGGCGAGGGGCGCGCCGAGGCAGTAGTGGATGCCGTGTCCGTAACCGAGGTGCTGGTTGTCACGCCGGGAGAGGTCGAGGGCGTCGGGGTCCTCGAACCGGGCGGGGTCGCGGTCGGCCGCCGCGAGCACGACGAGCACGGGGTCGCCCACGGCGATGTCCTGCCCGCCGACGACGAGCGGTGCGGTGGCGTACCGCCAGGTGGCCATCTCCACGGGGCCGTCGTAGCGGAGCAGTTCCTCCAGGCCGGTCTCCAGGAGGTCCGTCCGGCCGGCGGCGAGGGAGTCCTGCAGCCGCTGCCGCTGTCCGGGGTGGGTGAGCAGGGCGTAGGTGCCGTTGCCGATGAGGTTCACGGTCGTCTCGAAACCGGCGAACAGGAGGATGAAGGCCATCGCGGCGGCCTCGTTCTCGGTGAGGTGCTCGCCGTGGTCGGAGGCCCGGATGAGACCGGAGATGAGGTCCTCGCCCGGGGCCGGCTCGTCCGTGAGCTCCTCGCGCTTGCGGTGGATGAGCTCGGCGAGGTAGCCGCGCATCTTCTTGACCGACCGGGCGACACCGCCCCGCGGCCCTCCCCCGTGCCGGATCATCATCCCGGCCCAGTCGCGGAAGTCGTCCTGGTCCTCGCGCGGGACGCCGAGCAGGTCGCAGATGGCGTGGATGGGGAGCGGGAAGGCGAAGTCGTGGATGAGGTCGGCCTCCCCCTTCTCCATGAACCCCTCGATGAGCCGGTCCGTCAGTTCCTGTACCCGTGGCGCGAACTCGGCCACCCGGCGCGGGGTGAACGCCTTGCTGACGAGCCGCCGCAGCCGGGTGTGGTCCGGCGGGTCGATGTTGAGCAGGTGCGTCATCAGCTCGGCCTTCCGCTCCCCCGGAATGCCGGTCCTGCCCTTCGCGTGCGCGGAGCCGTCGTGATGGGCGGGGTCCTTGCTGAGCCTGCCGTCGGCGAGGGCCTGTCTGGCATCCGCGTAACGGGTGACCAGCCACGCCTCGACCCCGCTGGGCAACGTCGTCCGATGCACGGGAGCGTGTTCGCGCAGCCAGGCGTACGCCGGGTAGGGATCGGTGGCGAACTCCCAGCTGAAGAGTTCCGGGGCGGACTGCCCCGCGGGCGGCTGTGCAGGCGTTTCGGTCACTCCTCGACGGTATCGGGAGGGGCGCCCGGCCCCCGCCCGGAGCCCTTCCGCAGCGCCGCGGGACGTCCGGCGGCCGGCGGACCCCCGCCCGGGCCGCAGGCGTTTTCTCCTGGTAAGAACGCTTGGTCCTAGGCTGTCCGGGAATCGGCCACCCCTTGACCGCGTGGCGCTGCGCGTACCTACATTCGCGCCTGTGGACCCCGAGATACTCCGGACCAGTTTCGCGGTCGTCGAAAGGCGGGCCGAGTTCGCGCTCAAGTACTTCTACTCGCACCTCTTCTGGCACCACCCCGATGTCCGCGCCCTGTTCCCCCTGGACTCCCCCGGGGACAAGGAACGCCAGCGGGACCGCCTGTTCACCGCTCTGGCCCTCGTCATCGCCCGCCTGGAGGGCCCGGGACTCGACGAGTACCTGCGGGACCTGGGACGGGAGCACAGGAAGTACCTGGCGAAGCCGGAGCACTACACGGCCGTGGGAACCAGCCTGATCGCCGCGTTCGCCGCCGTGTCGGGATCGGCCTGGACCGACGAGGTGGAGAAGGCCTGGGACGAGGCGTACAGGGTGATCGCGAACGCCATGCTGGGCGCCGCGGGGGAGGCGGAGAGCCAGGGGGAGCCGTCCTGGTGGGACGCCGAGGTCGTCGGCCGCACCGCGCACGGCGGCGACCTCGCCGTCCTGACGCTCCGTCCGCACCGGGCCCTGCCCCACCTGCCGGGCCAGTACGTGAGCGTCGGCAGCCCTCGTCTCCCCGGTGTCTGGCGCCCCTACTCCGTCGGCAACGCGCCCCGCTGCGACCACACCCTCGACCTGCACGTCAGTCTCGTCGAGGACGGGGCGCTGTCCCCGGAACTCGTCCGGCGCGCCCGCCCGGGCGACGTCCTGCGGATCGCCGCGGCGAGCGGTCGGCTGACGCTGCGCACGCCGGTGGAGCGGCCTCCCACGTTCATCGCCGCCGGCACCGGCTGGGCACCGGTGAAGGCACTCCTGGAGCACCTGGCGGGCGAACCCGGCCCGTACGACGAGGCCCGGCTGTTCGTCGTGGCCCGCGACACCGCCTACCTCTACGACCGGGCCGCGCTCGCGAAGCTGCGCACCCGGCTGCCGTGGCTGGACGTCACCGTGATCACGCCCGCGCCGGGCCGCCCGAAGCTGCAGGCCACCGAACGGCTGCTGACGGCTCTGGGCAACCGCGCCAACTGGGCGCGCCACGACGTCTACCTGGCCGGCCCGCCCGGCCTGGTCCAGGAGATCTCCGCGGCGCTCCCCGGCCTCGGCGCCGACCCGGCCCGGGTGTTCCGCGACGAGCTCCCGGCCGCGGGCCAGGAGCCGGCCTCCTCGCTGGGGCCCGGCGAGTGGCTGCTCCAGCGGCCCCGGCCACGCTGGCACGGGCCGTCGGGCCGGGACGGGGGCTGCGGGGCCGGGGCCGGGAACTGAGGCGGCGGGGACGGTAACCGACGTTCCGCCGGATCCGGTGGGTCGTCCGCGGGTGCGGCGTGGTCGGCCGCGCGGTTCCCCGCGCCCCTTTCAGGGCGCCGGGTCGCCCTCGCTCGCGCGTATCGCGTCCCGGTAGGCCCGCGCGGCGGCCCGCAGCGCCGCCTCCGGGTCCACGCCGTCCGCCTCGGCCCGTACGGCCAGCGCCAGCAGTTCGTAGCCGACGCCCTCGCCCCGGGGCAGGGGCGCGTCGAGTCCCGCCGTACGCGCGCGGGACGCCAGTTTGGCGGCGAGCGCGAGACCGGGCTGGCCGAGCGGGACGCCCTCCGTGACGGACGTGCGCCGCTTCTCCTCGGCCTTGGTCCGCAGCCAGTGCTCCTTGACCTCCTCCGGGGTGGCGGCGCTCTCGTCGCCGAACACGTGCGGATGGCGGTGGATCAGCTTGGTGACGATGCCGGCCGCCACGTCGTCGACGGAGAAGGGCTCCGACCCGTCCTGCGGGTCGCCCTCCTCGGCGATCCGGGAGTGGAAGACGACCTGGAGCAGGACGTCGCCGAGCTCCTCGCGCAGTCCGTCGCGGTCGCCCTCCTCGATGGCCTCGACGAGTTCGTACGCCTCCTCGATGCCGTACTTGGCGAGGCCCTTGTGGGTCTGCTGGGACGACCAGGGGCACTCGGCGCGGATGCGGTCCATGACCTGGACGAGGTCGAGGAGGCGGGCGCCGGGCAGGTCGTAGGAGGCGGGGAGCAGTTCCAGGTCGGGCATCGGGACGCGTCCGGTGCCGGCCAGCCGGGCCAGGCCGTCGGTCAGGCGCGGTTCGCCCTCACCGGTGGCGACGACGGTCACGGTCCGTCCGCCGGCGCAGGCGTCGACCAGCTCCTGCGCGTCGGGCGCCGCCTCGTCGACCCGGACGCCGGCCTCGCGCAGGTACGGCAGCTGGGGGTGGGCGCCGTCCGCGCACAGGACGCGGTCGGCGCCGTGCAGCGCCTGCCAGGCGGGCCAGGACAGGAGTCCGGGTGCGACACGGTGGCTGGTGGTGAGCAGGACGATGCGCCCGGGGCTGGATGCGTTCACCCCCTGAACGTAACCCACGCCACCGTCACGCCGTCTGCTTGCTCCCGGCCGCCGTGACCTCACGTACCCAGGGCAGCTTGGCGTCGACGCGGCTGCTCTTCTCGACGTCCCAGGTGCCGTACCGGGGGTTGAGGTCCACGCCGAGCTTCCCGGACGCCTCGGACAGGGCCTTCCAGAATTCCGGCCGGCTGGTGTCCGTGCCGAGCGCGGTGGCGAGCTTCTGGGCCTCGATCTGGATGCGGAGGTTGTCCTCGAGCCGCTCGGGCGGCACCCCGTACTGCTGGAGCCAGGTCACCTCCAGGGCCTTGGCGCCGCCGGCCTGCTGTTCCAGGCCGGTGCGGGCCTCCTGGACCTCCTTGCGGGTGACGCTCACGCCCCGCGTCCCGGGCGGCCCGGTGCAGCACGCGGTCGAGGACCATGCTGTGCAGGGTGTCGCGGGTGAGGCCGCCGGACTTGGCGATGGCCTGCTCGTACTGCGCCTCGCCCGTGGTGGCGGCGCGCTGCGCGGTCCGTACCTCGTTCACCCGGTTCTCCAGCTGGGAGACCGTGATGCGGTCGTCGCCGACGACCGCCGCGGCACCGGGGTGCGCGTCGTTCCCGCAGGCGGTGAGGAGGGGGGCCGCGGTGAGGAGCGCGGCGGAGAGGAGGAGCACGGTGCGACGGCGGCGGTGCAAGGAGGACCTCCTGTAGGAGATTGTGCGACGGTGCACAAAGTCTTGCGATGATCGATGTTAGGCAGGCGACCGGCTCTCGGCCACCCATTCGACCCAACGATTCGGCAGGACTTCGGGCACCGTCCCACAGGTGCGCGGTTCAGCCGCGGACCTGGCCCAGCCACTGGAGTGTCCGGCCGATGTCCCCGACGAGCGGATGCCCGGGGCCCCGCAGCCGTTCGACGTCGTACCGGAGCCGGGCCAGCATGTCGTGGGCGGCGGCCCGGTCGCCGAGGGCCAGGAGCAGGTGCCCGATGCGGCGGCGTACCTCGAAGGAGAGTTCGGCGTCCTGCGCGACGTACTGGTTCTCGTAGTACGGCAGCAGCGCCCGGTACTCGGCGAGCGCGGCGGCCGGTTCGCCGAGCTGTTCGAGGCACTGGGCGGCCTCGTAGCGGAAGCGCAGGGACTGCGGGTCGGCCTGGCCGGCCTCGGTGGCCCGCTCGTCGGCGAGGCGGCGCAGTTCGGGCAGGGCGCGGCGGTACTGGCCGTCGTCCATCAGCGTGGCCGCGTACTGCTTGCGCAGGGTGCGCACGACCGGCGAGTGCTCGCCGTGCTGGGCGGCGGCGGCCGGCAGGATCTGGCCGAGGATGTCGACGGCCTGGGTGATGCGGCCCTCGCCGAGGAGCCGCTTGACCTCGTCGACGGCTCCCGCGACGTCCGGCCGCTCGACGGCGGGCGCGGCCTGCGGCTGCGCCGCGGGGGTGCGGGCGCGGTCCGGCCAGGGGGCGTGCGGGCGCAGGAAGGGGCGGGTGGGGTCGAGCGGTCCGCCGGACGGGATCCCGCGCGCGGGGAGCAGCGGCAGCAGGTGCTCGTACGTCTCCTGCGCGGAGTCGGGGCGGTGCTGCGGGTCCTTGGAGAGCAGCCGCAGGACGAGGGCCTCCAGCGCCTCGGGCACCTCCGGGCGCAGCCGGCGCACCGGCAGGGGCGGCTCGTAGAGGTGGCGGTGCAGCACGCCGAGGGCGGTGGAGCCCGAGAACGGCACGTCCCCGCTGAGGAGTTCGTGCAGCAGCACGCCGAGCGCGTACAGGTCGGTGTACGGGCCGACCGCGCCGCCCATCGCCTGCTCGGGCGCCATGTAGGCGGGCGATCCGATGGGTGAGCCGGTGTGCGTGAGGCGGGTGGTGTCGGTGTCCATCACCGACGCGACGCCGAGGTCGAGGACGGTGACCGTGCCGTCCTGCTTGATCATCACGTTCCGCGGTTTGAGGTCGCGGTGGACGATCGGCACGGCGTGCACCGCGGAGAGCACGGCGCACAGCTGCGCGGCGACCGAGACGGCCCACTGCCAGGGGTACGGGTCGTGCTCGGCGAGGTGGTCGGAGAGGTCGGCCCCGTCGACGTACTGCATGACGAGGAACAGCTCCTCGCCCTCGCTGCCCGCGTCGTGGACCGTGACCAGGCCGGGGTGGTCGACCTGGGCGGTGACGCGGCACTCGCGCACGAAGCGGCGGCGCAGCTCGTCGGCCTCCTGGCCCGCGACCTTGTCGGGGCGCAGCAGTTTCACCGCCACGCGCCGGTCCAGGCGCTGGTCGTACGCCGTCCACACCTGGCCCATGCCGCCCTGCCCGATGAGCGTGGACAGTTCGTAGCGGTCGGCGATCACCCGGCCCGAC
This sequence comes from Streptomyces sp. V3I8, assembly GCF_030817535.1. Classification (NCBI taxonomy): domain Bacteria; kingdom Bacillati; phylum Actinomycetota; class Actinomycetes; order Kitasatosporales; family Streptomycetaceae; genus Streptomyces; species Streptomyces sp. V3I8. The sequence goes on from NZ_JAUSZL010000002.1 coordinate 3,601,930, forward strand.
GCCGCCACGGTCACCGGCCGTCCTCGTGCTTGCGGAGGTAGTCGCTCAGCTCGTCGAGCTCGGCGCGCACCTGGTCGATCCGGGCGGGCGCGGGGCGCTGCGGCGGCGGGACCGGCGTGGGCGTCCGGGGCTGGAACTGGGCCTGGGGCTGGGGTATCGGGGTCATCGGCGGCACCGGCGTGTGCGGACCGGCCGCGCCGGCGTAGGGCGGCTGCGGGTAGCCGTACGCCGGCGCGGCCGGTGACTGCCTCTGGTGCGCCGTGTACGCCGCGTACGCGTAGCCCAGGTGGTGGTAGTGGCGGATCTCCGTCGCCAGGTAGTACGCGATCGAGGCCACCAGCGAGCCCAGCAGCAGGATCAGGCCCGTCCAGCCGCCCGGGGTGTGGATCTCCTCGCCGGGCTCGGTGCCGAGCAGGACGAAGCCGAGGACCTGGGCCGCGAAGGTGGCCACCAGCAGGCCCCAGTCGAGCGATCTGCGGGTCACGAGCGCCAGGCGCAGCATCATGATCCAGCCGAGGAGACCGAAGCTGCACACGGAGACGACCACGAAGAGCACGCGCAGGAAGACCAGCTGCCCGGTCGGGGGTGGCGGCTTCACCGGCAGCGCCGGGCCGTGGCCTTGCATGGTTGCTCCTGGAGGCCTGGTGGGGACGGACGGAGGTACGGACGCACGGATGCGGAGTCCGAGCGTATAGGCCGACAACGACAACCGGTCCAGGGTTGTACCGAACCGTTGTCGTGCTGGTCACCGCGACCGCCCCACGGGCCTCAGCCGGGCTCCACCGTGCCGTCCGTCAGGCCGTCGTACATGCCCCGCACCAGCTGGTCGCCGAGGTGGCCCGCGAGTCGCAGCGCCTCCTCGAAGTCGGCCAGCGCGCGGAACCGTTCGCCGTACGTGCGCTGCTGGTCCAGCGGCAGCCGGGGCAGTCGCAGGCGGCGCACGTCGAGCCGGGTCGCGGTGGACGCGTAGCTGCTGGCCCGGCGGTTGCCGGCGGTGCCGCGCAGGAACCCGGCGAGGAACCACGGGTCGAGGGCGGCCGGGTCGGGCCGCAGCAGGACGAGGTTGCGGCCGAGGGCGGCGCCCGCGCCCGCTCCGTCGACCACGCGCGCGACGGAGCCGCCGCCGAGCACGGGCACGACGACGTCGCCGGGCTCGGTGAGCACCGGCTCCTCCTCGCCCTCGGCGGGCGGTGCGGCGGGCGCCGTTCCGGAGGGTCCGGTGCCGGCGAGGACGTCGTGGTCGGTGAGCACGGGCCCGCGCGCGTGGCCGCCGCTTCCTCCCGTACGCAGCTGGAGCGCGCCCCCGCGGGCGAGTTCGCCGATCGTGGTGAGCGGCCAGCGGGCGGGCGGGCGCGGGTCGGCGGGCGGCGGGGTGAGGCTGCCGGCCAGCCGGAGGGTCTCGCCCAGGCGGTCGCGCACGTCCCCGAGCCGCTCGGCGCCACCGGCCGCGGGCGGCGGCAGATGGCGGGCCGGGGCCAGGTCGACGTCGTCGTCGAGGAGTTCGATGACCGGCACGGAGCGGCTGACGCCCGGCTGCTCCGGCCCGGTGCCGGTGCGGTCGAAGGGGCGCCAGGCGTCGAGGACGGCGGTGCGCACGGCCTGCCAGTCGAGTCCGCCGCGGCTGTCCGCGGCGCACGCGCCGGTGTCGGCGAGCAGCACCTCGGGCTGCGCGGGCCGGTCGGTGACGGCCGGCCTGCGCAGCACCCACAGGTGCAGCGGGAGGTTGTGCGGGGCCGCGGCGCCGGGCGGCAGCGCGATCACCGCGCGCAGGGCGCCGCGGCGCAGCAGGTCGGCGCGGATGCGGCGGCCCGAGCGGCGGGAGGCGGCGGCGGGCGGCATCAGCAGGACGGCGACGCCGCCTTCCCTGAGCCGGGCCAGCGCGTGCTGCACCCACGCCAGTTCGGACTCGGTGCGGGCCGGGAAGCCGTACTCCCAGCGCGGGTCGTAGGCCAGTTCGTCATGCCCCCAGTTGCGCTCGTTGAACGGGGGGTGGCACAGCACGACATCGGCCCTGAGGCTGCCGTACGCGTCCTCGCGCAGGGTGTCGGCCGCGGCGGTGCGCACGGCGGCCCGGGTGTGCAGGGCGAGCCGCAGGGCCGTCAGGGCGGCCAGTTCCGGCGCGCTGTCCTGGCCGTACAGGTGCTGGTCCCCGGTGCCCCTGGTGTCCTGGGCGGCGGCCGCCGCGCGCAGCAGGGCGCCGGTGCCGCAGGCCGGGTCCAGGACGGCCGCGGCGGGTCCGGCGAGGTCGGCCATGAGACCGGCGAGACCGGCCGGTGTGAGCGTGTACTGGCGCGGGTTGGCGTCGAGGTGCCGGCCGAGCAGGAACTCGTACGCCTTGCGGGCGCCCAGCTCGGCGGCGAGGTCGCCGGCGGCCCGCAACAAGGGTGCCGAAGGCCGCAGTTGCGCGGTGTCCGGGGTGGCGACGGCCCGCTTGCGGATCACTCCGAAGCGCGGGGTGAGGACCTGGTCGAGGGGTCCGGGCAGCAGCTCGGCGAGCCGTTCGTCGGATCCCGCGGTCAGCTCCAGCCAGACCGGCGGCCGGTCGTGGAGGAGCAGGAGGGCGCAGCCGACGTGGACCAGGGCGGTGACGGGGCCCTGCGGGTGTCCGGCGACCTGCTGCCAGACCCGCTCGCGCAGGGGCACCTCGGCCAGTTTGCCCTGGGCGCGCAGCCAGGCCTCGACCTCGGCGAGGGCGAAGGAAGGGCTGGTCTCCGTGCCGCCGACGGGCCGGGGGAAGTCGGCGTGGCGGCGGCGCCAGTTGCTGACGGCGGCCCGGCCGACCCCGGCCAGCCGGGCGATCCCGGCCGCGGTGACCTCTGTCCCGTTCTCCTGCACCGGCCCGGCTCCCCTCGTCTGGTGTGGCGCCGAGCATATCGGCGTACGCAAGATCTACCCATTCACGACCGTGTACACAAGGGTTTCCGTGAACCGTGTTGACTCGGTTCACAGCCTCTGCTGTGATTGACCCATCGGATGAACGGCCGCCGCGACGAGGCGGCCGTGCTCCACCTCGACCTCCAAGGAACCGTCATGCGCCGTACCGCACTCGCCGCCCTTTGCCTCGCCGCCGCCACCGTTTCGCTCACCGGTTGCCTGCCCGGTGGGGACGAGGCGGACAGCGGGCCGAAGGGCCCGTTCGCCGGGCTGACCGGCGGGGAGATAGCCGACCGGGCCGTGGAGGCCACCTCGAACGCCTCGTCGCTGCGCATGAGGGGCGACATCGAGGACGACGGCAGCCGTGTCGGCCTGAACATGGCCCTCGACAGGAAGGGCCGGTGCGCCGGCACCATGAACGCCGACGGCCAGGGCGAGGCCGAACTCAGGAAGACCGCCGACACCCTCTACATGAGGTACGACGAGAAGTTCCTGCGGGCCCAGGACGAGGACTCGTCCGAGGAGGAGACCGACGCGGTGGTGGCCATGCTGGCCGGCAAGTGGACCAAGATGTCCGCGACCGGCTCGGACGCCGAGGACATCGCGGGCTTCTGCGACCTCGACACCGTCCTCGCGGACTTCAAGGACGTCAGCTCCGACGCCACCCGCGGCGGGACGACCACGGTCGACGGCACGCCGGCGATCGTCCTGCACGAGAAGGACGGCAAGGACACGTACACGCTGTACGTCGCCACCGAGGGCAAGCCCTACCTGCTCAAGGTCGTCAGCAGGTCGGCCGACGACCCGGGCACGATCGGCTTCGGCGACTTCGACACCCCGGTCCCGGCCGACGTCCCCCGGGGCAAGGTCATCGACCTGGACGCGATGGGCGGCTGACGACGGACGGCGGGTGTGCCCCCGTCAGAGCGCGTGCCGCACCCACACGTTGGGCTCGACGTACACCGCGTACCCACGGGCCGGCTCGCAGTGCACCGGCACCAGCGCGCCCTCCACCTCGACCAGGCCCTCCTCGTCGAACGGCAGCCCCGTCCACCGCCGCCACTCGCCGAGCGACGCGGCGACGGTCATCGACGCCGGGGCGACCGCCTCGATGCGCCCGCCGGCCCGGACGTGCACCCGCAGCCACGGATCGTGCGGCAGCCCGTCGCCGCGCGTCCGGAACGCGTACTCCTCCATCGCCGTGCGCGGCTCCAGATGCTTCGCGCTCGGCCGCACCGGCGCGACGACCTCGCCGAAGCCCCGTTTCCGGGCGTTGTCGCGCATCGCCGAGAGCATCCGCCCCGACAGGCCGGTGCCCTGGGCGTGCGGGGCGACCACGACCGAGACGGCGCTCACCGTGTCGGGCGTGACGCCCCCGCGCAGATCGCCGAACGCCCACACCAGGATGTCGTCCCAGCCCCGCGGCGGCAGCGCGCCGGGCTTCTCGTCCCCGAGGGCGAACGGCACGCTGTAGGCGTGCGCCACCACCTCGCCGCTCGCGTCCTGGGCGAACAGCACGTACTCCGGCAGCTCCCTGGCGATCCGGCCGTAGTGCGCGTTGCCCACGAGGTCGTTGCGCAGGAACTCGGGCCAGGTGTCGGCCATCCCCGTCACCCGCCCGGACATCTCCGGACGCTCGGCCAGGCTCGCGATCGTCAGCACCATGCCGGACACGGTAGGCACCGGGCGGGCCCCGGGCGACCGTATTTCGCCCGGAACCCGCTCAGCCGGCGTGGAACCTGCTCGGCGCCCGCGTCGACGTCCCGCCCGAGGGGAGCTTCTGCCCGGGGCAGGTGGACAGCACCTTCTTCATGGCGGCCTTCTCGGCGGCGGTGACCCACAGCTCGTACTTCTTCTTCACGGCCACCTGCCGCGCCACGTACGTGCAGCGGTAGGCCTTGTGGGGCGGGAGCCAGGTCGCGGTGTCCCCGTCACCCTTGCTGCGGTTGCGGCCGGCGTCGACCGCGAGGAGGTTCAGCGGGTCGTTGGCCAGGGCTATCCGCTTGCTCGCGTCCCACTTCTGGGCGCCCTTCTGCCAGGCGTCCGACAGCGCGACGAGATGGTCGATGTCGACCTCGCTGCGGCCGCCGCGTTCGAAGGTGACGTCCGTGTCGGTGTAGGGATCGGGATCGAGCCTCCCCGACCGCACGCTGCACCCGCCGTCACTGAACTTCACCTCCTTGAGGTCCCGCTTGAGGATGTCGTCGCGGGTGTCGCAGCTGTTCGAGTCGGTGTCGGCCCAGGGCGTGCCGAACTCGTCCCGGTCGTACCCCGTCCTGGGCGCCCGCCCCTTGACGGTCAGCGAGTCGACGGCGGTGAGGGCCGCTCCGCCCGCGCCCGTCGTCTCCCCGGCCCCGGCGCCACCGGTCGTCTCCACCGTGCAGCCGGTCGCGGCGATCAGCAGGGCCGCTGCACCGGCGGTCCTGGTCCAGAACGTCACAGACACTCTCTCCTCCCTGCCGGCCCGGGCCGGCCCCCACCGGGCGGCCTTCCCACACCTGTTGCCTCTGCTGTACGCGCTCTGTATCCGCTACATCCGCCGTACCCGCACCTGACGGTACCGGCCCGGGGATCAGGGGGCTCGCGGAGGCACGGCCCGTCCCACGGCCGCGCCCCCTCACACCCTCCCGGTCCCCGGCGCCGCTCCGAAGGCAGCGGCCCCGACCCGGTCACCGGCTACCCGGAACCCGCCCGGGTAAGTCGACGAGCCGCCCTGGGGCGTTTCTTTTGGATCAGGTCGGATCAGGTCGGATCGGGCCGCGGTGTCCGGTGCGGTGCCTCGCACGGCGGAGCATGATCCGCGTACCGGGCGTACCCGGGTCGTGCGACGACGCCGCGAGGCTCCGTGCCGGACGCCGCGGACCCGGGCCGGTCCAAAAGAAACGCCCTAGGATCCCAGGATCGACGTCAGGAACTCCCCCGTCCATCCCAGCAGCTCCCGGCCGAGCAGCGGCCTGCCGCCGACCTTCGCCGTCTTCGGGCGCGGCACCAGCACCTGGTGCGCGGACGGCTTGATCACGGTGCCCGGGTACAGCCTCTGCAGCCGCAGCTCCTGCGACTCCCGCAGCTCCACCCGCGCGAACCGGACGTTGTTGCCCTGGAGGACGACCTCGCCGACCCCGCACGCCCGTGCGAGCATCCGCAGCCCCGCCACCAGCAGCAGGTTCTCCACCGGCTCGGGCAGCTTCCCGTAGCGGTCGACGAGCTCCTCGCGTACCGCCTTGATGTCCTCCTCGGAGTTGACCGAGGCGATCGCCCGGTAGGCCTGCAGGCGCAGCCGCTCGCCCGGCGCGTAGTCGTGCGGGACGTGCGCGTCGACCGGCAGCTCGATCTTGACCTCCAGCGGCGGCTCCTCCTCGACCCCGCCGTCCATCTGGGCGCGGTAGTCGGCCACCGCCTCTCCCACCATGCGTACGTACAGGTCGAAGCCGACTCCGGCGATGTGCCCCGACTGCTCGCCGCCCAGCAGGTTCCCGGCGCCGCGGATCTCCAGGTCCTTCATCGCCACGTACATGCCCGCGCCCATCTCGGTGTGCTGGGCGATGGTCGCCAGGCGTTCGTGCGCGGTCTCCGTGAGCGGCTTCTCCGGCGGGTAGAGGAAGTACGCGTAACCGCGCTCGCGGCCACGCCCCACCCGGCCGCGCAGCTGGTGCAGCTGCGAGAGGCCGAAGTTGTCGCCGCGCTCCACGATCAGCGTGTTCGCGTTCGCGATGTCGATGCCCGACTCCACGATGGTCGTGGAGACCAGGACGTCGAACTTCTTCTCCCAGAAGTCGACGACCACCTGCTCGAGGGCCTGTTCGGACATCTGGCCGTGGGCCGTCGCGATGCGCGCCTCCGGCACGATCTCGCGCAGCCGGGCCGCGGCCCGGTCGATCGACTCGACCCGGTTGTGGATGTAGAAGACCTGGCCCTCGCGCAGCAGCTCCCTGCGCACCGCGGCGCCGATCTGCTTCTCCTCGTACGGGCCGACGAAGGTCAGGACCGGGTGCCGCTCCTCCGGCGGGGTGGTGATCGTCGACATCTCGCGGATGCCCGTCACCGCCATCTCCAGCGTGCGCGGGATCGGGGTGGCGGACATGGTCAGGACGTCCACGTTCGCGCGCAGCTTCTTCAGCTGCTCCTTGTGCTCGACACCGAACCGCTGCTCCTCGTCGACGATGACGAGCCCCAGGTCCTTGAACCTCGTCTCCGCGGAGAAGAGGCGGTGGGTGCCGATGACGAGGTCCACCGAGCCCTCCCGCAGGCCCTCCAGGGTCGCTTTCGCCTCCGTGTCGGACTGGAAGCGCGACAGCGCCCGTACGTTGACGGGGAACTGCGAGTAGCGCTCGCTGAACGTCCCGAAGTGCTGCTGCACCAGCAGGGTGGTGGGGACGAGGACGGCGACCTGCTTGCCGTCCTGGACCGCCTTGAAGGCCGCGCGGACCGCGATCTCCGTCTTGCCGTAGCCGACGTCGCCGCAGACCAGCCGGTCCATCGGGACCGTCTTCTCCATGTCGTCCTTGACCTCGGCGATGGTGGTGAGCTGGTCGGGCGTCTCGGTGTACGGGAACGCGTCCTCCAGCTCGCGCTGCCAGGGCGTGTCGGCGCCGAAGGCGTGCCCGGGGGCCGCCATCCGGGCCGAGTACAGCCTGATCAGGTCCGCCGCGATCTCCTTGACGGCCTTCTTGGCGCGCGCCTTGGTCTTCGTCCAGTCGGCGCCGCCGAGGCGGTGCATCGTCGGGGCCTCGCCGCCGACGTACTTGGTGATCTGCTCCAGCTGGTCCGTGGGGATGTAGAGGCGGTCGCCGGGCTGGCCGCGCTTGGCAGGCGCGTACTCGACGACGAGGTACTCGCGGGTGGCGCCCTGCACGGTCCGCTGGACCATCTCGATGTAGCGGCCGACGCCGTGCTGCTCGTGGACGATGTAGTCGCCCGTCTCCAGCGTCAGCGGGTCGATGGTCTTCCTGCGGCGGGCCGGCATCCGGGCGCCGTCCTTGCCGGCGGCCTTCTGCCCGGTCAGGTCGGTCTCGGTCAGCACGGCGAGTCTCAGCGCGGGATCGACGAACCCGTAGTCGATCGAACCGCAGGACACCTGCACGACCGAGGGGACGAGCGTGTCGAGCTCCGACTCCAGGCGGGCCGCGATGCCCTCGCCGCCGAGCACCTCGACGGTACGGGCCGCCGGGCCGTGCGCCTCGGTGACGAACACCGTGCGCCAGCCGTCCGCGAGCCAGCCCTTGGTGTCGGCGAGGGCCTTCGCGGTGTCGCCCCGGTAGGTCTCGGGCGCGTGCATCCCGAGCTTCAGCGTGTCCGCGTCACCCGCACCGTCGTCCGTGAACGTCTCGTCGGCCGCGAACTGCGACACCGACCACCACATCATGTCCAGCTCGCGGGCCCGCTCCCGGACGTCCGCGATGGACCACAGGGACGCGGCGTCGACGTCGATCGGGGCCTCGCCGCCGCCCGCCGTCGCGGCCCAGGACGCCTGGAGGAACTCCTGCGAGGTCGCCACCAGGTCGGAGGCGCGCGTGCGCACCCGCTCCGGGTCGCACACCAGGGCCATGGAGCCCTTGGGCAGTACGTCGACGAGCAGCTCCATGTCGTCGACGAGGACCGGAGCGAGGGATTCCATGCCCTCGACCGCGATGCCCTCGGCGATCTTGCCGAGCAGCTCGCCCAGCTCGGGGTGTTCCTCGGCGAGCCGGGCGGCCCTGTCCCGTACGTCGTCCGTGAGCAGCAGTTCCCGGCAGGGCGGCGCCCACAGTCCGTGCTCGGCGACCTCCAGGGAGCGCTGGTCGGCGACCTTGAAGTAGCGGATCTCCTCGACGTCGTCGCCCCAGAACTCCACACGCAGCGGGTGTTCCTCGGTGGGCGGGAAGACGTCCAGGATCCCGCCGCGCACGGCGAACTCGCCGCGCTTCTCGACCAGCTCGACCCGTGCGTACGCGGCGGCCGCGAGGGCTTCCACGACGGCGCCGAGGTCGGCGCCCTGCCCGGTCCGCAGGGCCACGGGCTCCAGGTCGCCGAGGCCCTTGACCTGCGGCTGGAGGACCGAACGGACGGGTGCGACCACCACGGAGACCGGGCCGGTCTCCGGGTCGTCGGGGCGGGGGTGGGCGAGCCTGCGCAGGACCGCGAGCCTGCGGCCGACGGTGTCGCTGCGGGGGGAGAGCCGTTCGTGCGGCAGCGTCTCCCAGGACGGGTACTCCACGACCGTGTCGGCCGGCAGCAGTGAGCGCAGGGCCGCCGCCAGGTCCTCGGCCTCGCGGCCGGTGGCCGTGACCGCCAGGACCGTGCGTCCCGCCTCACGGGCCAGGGCCGCGACCGCGAACGGCCTGGCGGCGGGTGGGCCGACCAGGTCGACGTGCATGCGGTTGCCGTCGCCGGCGGCCTTCACCGCTTCGGTGAGGGCGGCGTCCTTGACGACGGCGTCGAGCAGACCGTGCAGGCTCATGGAAGGGCTTCCGTCCGAGGATCGTGAGGAGTGCGGGTGGGGCGGGTGGGGGTCGTGGGCAACGCGAGCCGCCCGACACGTCTGACGGGCCGGGGGTGTCCAGGGTACGTCGCCCCGGTCCGGCCCGCCCGCGCCTGTGGACAGCGACCCTGTTCCCGCCCCCGCCGCCCCTGCCCGTCCCCTCCCCGGGGGCTGCGCCCCCGAACCTCCGGTGCGCAGTTCCCCGCGCCCCCAAAAGGGGCGCGGGGAACTGCGCGATCAACCCGCACCGGCCCGCACCGGACGGAACGGCCGGCGGCGGCTACTCCGTCGCGATGGCGTTCAGCACGTTCATCCGGCCCGCCCGGAACGCCGGCACCAGCGCCGCGAACAGCCCCACGAAGGCCGAGCCGATGAAGACTGCGATGATCGTCGCCCAGGGGATGTCGAGGACCTTCAGGCCCTCCAGGGCGAGGAGCTTCTGGGCGGTGGCGCCCCAGCCCATGCCGAGGCCGAGGCCCAGCAGTGCTCCGAAGAGGGCGATGACGACCGACTCCAGGCGGATCATGCGGCGCAGCTGCCGGCGGGAGAGGCCGATGGCGCGCATCAGGCCGATCTCGCGGGTCCGCTCGACGACGGAGAGGGCCAGGGTGTTCACGACGCCCAGGACCGCCACGATGATCGCGAGGGCCAGCAGGCCGTAGACCATGTTCAGGAGCTGGCCGATCTGGTCCTTGAGCTCCTGCTTGTAGTCGGTCTGGTCGCTGACCTGGTACTGCGGGTACGCGTCCAGGGACTTCTTCAGGGCCGCGTACGCCGTCTTCTCCTGGCCGTCCTTCGCCGTGGCGAACATGATGTCGTTCGGCGGGATCCTGTCGGCCGGGACGTACTGCTCCATCGTGGTGATGCTCAGGTAGCGCGAGCCCTTGTCGATGGCCACGTCGTCGTTCGTGACGGCCGCGACCTTCAGCTTCGCGGTCCGTCCGCCCTTGAAGGCGACGGTGATCGTGTCGCCGACCCGGACACCGTGCTTCTCGGCGTATTCGGAGCCCACCGACATCGCGTTCCTGCCGTACGCCGCCGACAGGTCACCGGCGACCGTCTCGCGGCGCAGGTCACTGGCGTACGTCGGGTCGGCGGCCGTGACGTCGCTGTTCTCGGTCTTCCCGTCGGGCGAGGTCAGCTTCGCGTCGATCATCTTGTAGCTGGTGACGTGCTCCAGGCCCGGCGTGTCCTCGACGGCCTTCTGGGCCTGCGGCACGATCCGCTGGTTGCCCTCGATGATGAAGTCCGTGCCGACCGACTTGTCGAGCTCCTCCGTCGCGGAGGCGACCATCGAGGAGCCGACCACGGAGAGGCAGGCGACCAGCGCGAGGCCGATCATCAGGGCCGCTCCGGTGGCGCCGGTACGCCGCGGGTTGCGCAGGGCGTTGCGTTCGGCGAGGCGCCCGACGGGACCGAAGCCACGCAGCAGGACCGCGCTGAGGACGCGGACCACGCCGCCGGCGAGCAGCGGGCCGATGATGACGAAGCCGATCAGGGAGAGCACCACGCCGACGCCGAGCATCATCGAGCCGTCGCTCGCCGTGTCCGCGCCGGCCGCCGTGAAGAGGGCGGCCGCGCCGGTCCCGGTGAGGAGGAAGCCGATGACGCCGCGTATCCAGCCGGCGTGGCCGTCGGCCGGCGTACCGGCGTCGCGCAGGGCGGCCATCGGGGAGACCTTGCCCGCGCGGCGGGCCGGCAGGTAGGCGGCGAGGACGGTGACGACGATGCCGAGGAGCAGGCCGATCACGGGGGTGGTGGCCTTCACGGTCAGGTCGGCCGTGGAGAGGTTCATGCCCGCGGAGGACATGAGCTTCATCAGCCCGACCGCGATGCCGACGCCCGCGGCGACTCCGAGGATCGAGCCGACGACGCCGAGCAGCAGGGCCTCGACCAGCACGGACCGGTTGACCTGCTTGCGGGACGATCCGAGCGCCCGCATCAGGCCGATCTCACGGGTGCGCTGGGCGACCAGCATCGAGAAGGTGTTGATGATCAGGAAGATGCCGACGAGGAAGGCGATCCCGGCGAAGCCGAGCATGGCGTACTTGATGACGTTCATGAACTCGCCGATGCCTTCCTGGCCTTCGTCGGAGAGCTCCTGCTGCGTCTGGACCTTGAGCGCCTCGTCGGAGCCGGTGAGGGCCTGGGAGACGTTCCGCTTGAGCTGGCCGTGGGTCACACCGGTGGCGGCGACGACGTTGATCTGGGTGAACCGGTCGGTGGAGCCGAGCAGTTCGCGCTGCGCGGTGGCGGTGTCGTAGTAGACGACGGCGGCACCGGGGTTGGTCACCTTGAAGGTGGCGATGCCGACGATCTTCGCCTTGAAGTCACCGGTGACGGCGATGGTCCGCAGCTCGTCGCCCATCGTGAGGTGGTGCTTGTCCGCGGTGTCGGCGTCGACCATCACCTCGGTGGGCCCGCGCGGGGCGTGCCCGGAGGTGATCTCCATCGAACGCAGGTCGTTCTTCGTCCAGTTGCCGGCGATCGTCGGGGCGCCGTTGCTGGTCCCCATGTTCTCGTTCTCGCTGTTGACGACGGTCACGTTCATCGACATGACCGCGCCCTCGGCCGACTTGACGCCGTCCGCCTGCTGTGTGCGTTCGACGAGCGAGGCGGGCAGCGACTCCGGCCTGCCGTTCTGCGGGGTGTCGTTGGTCGAGGCCGCCTTCGGGGAGACCGTGACGTCGGAGGAGGCGGTGGCGAAGAGCTTGTCGAAGGTCGTGTTCATCGTGTCGGTGAACACGAGCGTGCCGCACACGAAGGCGACCGACAGCAGGACGGCGACGGCCGACAGGGCCATGCGTCCCTTGTGCGCGAAGAAGTTGCGCATCGAGGTCTTGAAGATGGTCATGACGTACGTCCCCGGGCATCGAAGTCCTTCATGCGGTCGAGGACTGCGTCGGCCGTGGGGCGGAGCATCTCGTCGACGATCCGGCCGTCGGCCAGGTACAGCACACGGTCCGCGTAGGAGGCGGCGACCGGGTCGTGCGTCACCATCACGATGGTCTGGCCGAGCTCGTCGACGGAGCGGCGCAGGAAGCCCAGGACCTCGGCGCCGGCCCGGGAGTCGAGGTTCCCGGTCGGCTCGTCACCGAAGATGATCTCGGGTCGCGCGGCCAGGGCGCGGGCCACGGCGACGCGCTGCTGCTGGCCGCCGGAGAGCTGGTTCGGCCGGTGCTTCAGCCGGGAGGCGAGCCCGACGGTCTCGACGACCTGCGCCAGCCATCCCTTGTCCGGCTTGCGCCCCGCGATGTCCATCGGGAGCGTGATGTTCTCCAGGGCGTTGAGCGTCGGCAGCAGGTTGAACGCCTGGAAGATGAAGCCGATCCGGTCCCGGCGCAGCTGCGTGAGCTTCTTGTCCTTGAGCTTGGTGATCTCGGTCTCGTCCAGGAATATCTGCCCGGAGGAGACGGTGTCGAGGCCGGCGAGGCAGTGCATCAGCGTGGACTTGCCGGACCCGGAGGGGCCCATGATCGCGGTGAAGCGGCTCCGCGCGATGTCCACGTCGACCTGGTCCAGGGCGACGACCCGGGTCTCACCGGAGCCGTAGGCCTTGACGACCTGCCGCGCCCGTGCGGCAACGGCCGTACGCTCTCCAGTGCCCCCGTGCCTGGGAATGGTTACAGCCGATGTCACGGTATGTCTCCTAAGTCGGTCACCGGCGGGCCAGTGACGAAGTGCGGTCGTCCGCGTCGCGGCGGTGTGTCCGTGTGGTGCGGTCTTCGGGTGGTGCGGTCCTCGTGTGCCTACGGCGACAAGTCTGGTGCGCGGGGCGGCCCCCCGCGCTGGTGCCCGGCGCAGTCTTCTGCGGGGGTAAACCCCACCCCCGTGGGTATGGGCCGCCGCCCCCGAAGGTGCGGGATGCCGTCCCCAGTGGCATAAAGCCAGGTTAAGGACGGCCGCGTCCCGTCTCGTCCTCCGCCGGGACGACCCCTCCCCGAGCCGAAGTACCGAGCTACCCCTAGGGGTTGTCCACCTCCGGGCGGAGCCGGTCTCAGGGACGGGTGCGCCCTCCCGCGGCGGGCGGCGCGAATGGGAGAGTGGCCCCGGCGGACGGACGCGAGGGGAAGGAATCCTGTGGGCCAGGGGGACACCGGAATACCGGTCGTGACGGAGGACGGGCCCGCGGCGGCCCGGGCCGGGGCCCGCAACCGCCGGGCCGTCGTCGCCGCCCTCATGCTGTGCATGGCCCTGGCCGCGCTCGACTCCACGATCGTGTCGACCGCCGTCCCGCAGATCGTCGGCGACCTCGGCGGCTTCGCCGTCTTCTCGTGGCTGTTCTCCGGTTATCTGCTCGCCGTGACCGTGACGCTGCCCGTCTACGGCAAGCTCTCCGACACCTTCGGCCGCAAGCCGGTGCTGATCGCTGGCTGCGTCCTCTTCCTGTTCGGCTCGCTGCTGTGCGCGCTGGCCTGGAACATGGCCGCGCTGATCGCGTTCCGCATCGTCCAGGGCCTCGGCGGCGGTGCCCTGCAGGGCACGGTCCAGACGCTGGCCGCCGACCTCTACCCGCTGGAGCAACGCCCGCGGATCCAGGCCAGGTTGTCCTCGGTGTGGGCCACCTCGGCGATCGCGGGCCCGGCACTCGGCGGGATGCTCGCCGCGTACGCCGACTGGCGCTGGATCTTCCTCATCAACCTGCCGCTCGGCGCGCTCGCCCTCTGGCTCCTGATCCGCCACCTGCACGAACCCGGGCGGGCCGCCCCCGCGCGCCCGCCCCGCATCGACTGGGCGGGCGCGCTCACCGTCTTCGCCTGCGGCGGCGTGTTCCTGACGGCCCTGGTGCAGGGCGGGGTCGCGTGGCCCTGGCTGTCGGCGCCCTCGATCGCACTGTTCTGCACGGGATGCGGGCTGACGGCCCTCCTGGTGTTCGTCGAACGCCGGGCGGCCGAACCGATCATGCCCGGCTGGGTCTGGCGCCGGCGCACCATCGCCGCCGTGAACCTGGCGCTCGGCGCGCTGGGCCTGCTCATGGTCGCCCCGACGGTCTTCCTGCCCACGTACGCGCAGTCGGTGCTCGGCCTCACCCCCGTGGCCGCCGGATTCGTGCTCTCCGTATGGACGTTGAGCTGGCCCGTCTCGGCGGCCCTCAGCCAGCACGTCTACCGGCGCATCGGATTCCGCGACACGGCGCTGCTCGGCATCGGCACGGCCACGCTGGTCCTGTTCGCCTTCCCCTTCCTGCCCTACCCGGGCGAGGCCTGGCAGCCCACGGCCCTGATGTTCCTCCTCGGCGGGGCGCTCGGGCTCTTCCAGCTGCCCCTGCTCATCGGCGTCCAGTCGAGCGTCGGCTGGGCGGAGCGCGGCACGGCCACCGCCTCCGTCCTCTTCTGCCGCCAGAGCGGCCAGACGATCGGCGCCGCGCTGTTCGGCGCGGTCGCCAACGGGGTGCTCGCCTCCCGGCTGGGCGGCGCGGGCGACCTGGACTCGGTGACCGCGTCCCTGGAGTCGGGCGCGCCCGCCGAGCACGTACGGCGCGCGGTCGCGGAGGCCGTGCACTCGGTCTACCTCGGCGCGGCCTGCGCGGCCGCGGTGGCCTTCCTGGTCGTGCTGTTCGTGGCGCCCCGCCGCTTCCCGGTCCTGAAGGGCCCCGGGGACTGAGGGCGGCCGGACCGGGCCCGCCGGCCGACAAGGACGGGGCGGACGTAAGGAAGTTATCGGGGGTAACACCCGAGGTCGGCGAAGTAAGCGCATACCGACCGATCAGTTCGCCGCAACCCTCGCGCCGCTCGGCTACTCATGAGCAGCGTGCGTGCTCGCTCACCCCCGCTCCCTGCGGTCCGCACCGGGCCCGAGCCACGCGAGGAGAACCGGGATGTCTCGGGATGTCTTACGACACGTCCCCGTCGTACACCCGTTCCCGCCGCACCACCGACCCCGGCCACCGCACCAGCCACCGCCCCGCCCGTCGCCCCACCCGTCTCACCAGCCACCGCCCCGCCCCCAGCACGCCGCATCCGGCCGGCACAGCGACCTGCGTGTCCTGCGCACCGCGTACCGGTGGCAGCGGCGGGTGGCGACCCTGACGGCGCTCGGCTACTTCACACCGTTCCTCGTCCTGATGACCGGCACGAACCCGGTCTCCGGGTCCCCCGTCTCCGCGTTCCCGGACCACGACTTCACCTGGTTCCCGTTCACCACGACCGGCCTCGCCTCCATCCCGCCGGGCTTCGCCCTGGGCCGGCTCGGCACGGTGGCCTCGGGCCCGCGGGAGGTGGCGGAACAGCGCAGGCAGTACGAGGCGGTGGGGGCTGGATCCTCGCGGGAGCGGTCCGCAGGAACTGCAGGAAGACGGTACCGAAGGAGTACGGCACCGCAGGAACGCGGCACCGAGGGTGCGGGCGGCCAGGTGTCATTCGGCCGCCGCCCGGCCCGTCAGGGCCGTGAGGCTGCTGCGTACGTGGTCCATGTGGGCCTGCACCTCGTCCCACCGCTCGCCGTGCTCGCGCAGGACGCGCTCCGTCTCACGGGCGGTGCGTTCCTCCTGGACCCGGGCGTCGGCGAGCAGCTCGGCGGCGCGGGCGTCCGCGTCCTCCTGGAGACGGCGGGCCGACTCCTGCGCCTCGGCCAGGGCGCGGGCCGCCCCGGCCAGCCCCTCCTCGGCGCGCGCGACGAGCTCCTCGTGGCGCGCGTCGAGCGCGGCCTCCCGCTCGGCGGCCTCGCACCCGGCCCGCTCCCGGCGCCCGGCATGCTCCTTCTCCTGCTCGGCGACCAGGTTCTCGCCGCGCCGCCGCGTCTCCCGCAGCGCGGACAGCGCCTCGGCGCGGCTCTCCTTCACCGCGCGCCGCGCGGAGATCCGCAGCTCGTCGGCCTCGGCCCGGGCCTCGGCCAGCCTGCGGCGGGCCAGCTCCTCGGCCTCGCCGCGCACCTCGTCGGCGTCCGCCCGCGCCGCCTCGCACACCCGCTGCGCCGCTGCCCGGGCCTCGGCCACGGCCAGGGCCGCCTCCTGCCGCGCGCTCCCGCGCACCGCCGCGGCCTCCTCCTCGCCCAGCGCCAGGAGCCGCCGGGCCCGGTCGCCGAGCAGCTCGTACGTCTGCGGGGCGAGCTGCGTCACGACCTCGCGCAGCCGCAGCGCCTCGGACTCCATCTCCCTGGCCAGCACGGTCAGCCGGGCGGCCCGTTCCCAGGCGGCGTCCCGCCCGGCCGAGAGCGCCGCCACGTACGCGTCGACCTGCTCGGGACGGTAACCACGGCCCCGTACGACCTCGAATCCCCGGGACGACACCGGTGAGCTGCTCATGCCGCACATCTTGAGGGATCAGACGGAAGTGTTCATAACGCGACACTCCGCGCATTCCGCCCCCAGGGCCTGCGGTCCGCGCCCGCCCGGCCGCCCACCGAGGACGGCACGGAAGAGGGCCGGGCCCGGTCGGTCGACCGGGCCCGGCCCCCTTCGTCACACCGCGCCGAGGTGCCCCGCCGTCAGAGCAGACCGTCCCACATCTGCTCCAGCAGCACCGACCACCAGCTCTCCGGCGACCCGAGGGCCGCCGGGTCGATCGCGGCCAGCTGCGCCTGGAAGTCGACGGTCCAGCGCCCCGCCTGCTCCTGGTTGAGGCCGTAGCGAAGACGCCACATACGGCCCAGCAGCGCGAGGCTGCGCGCGAACTCCGGCAGCCCCGTGTTCACGAACTGCGGCGGCACGGGAGCACCGCCCGGCCCCGCCTCCACGGGCACGGCCACGATGTTCGCGGTCCCGTACTGGACACAGACCGCCTTGCCGAAGTCGCTGCCCATCACGAGGTACGAGCCCGCGTCGGCACCCGGCTGCACGCCCCGCTCCTGCGCCAGTTCGGCGAGCGTCGGCACCGGCCGGCCCGGCTGGGCCTGCGCCCAGAAGAACGGGTTCATGTCGACGGGCAGTCCGGCCACCACCAGGGTGTGCGCCACGATCGGCGGTACGCCCTGCCGGGACACCGCCGCCTGGTCGAACCGGAACAGGCCCGGCCCGAAGGCCGCCGCCAGCTCCTGCCCGATGGCCTCCGGCGGGATCGGCGGCGCGGGCTGCACCGGCGGCAACGGCGCCCGTACGGGCGCGGGCCGCGCCGGGCCGTCGGCGACCTGGTGCAGCTCACCCTGGTGGGCGAGCAGCTGCGCCATGCCCTGCTGACGGCTCGCGTGGTCGGTGCCGTACGAGGCGATGCTGGTGATCCGTGCCTGCGGCCAGCTCTCCCGGATCATCCGCGCGCAGTACGCGCCCGGCAGCTCGCAGGACTCCAGCTCCGTGTGCAGCTCCAGCACCTGCTGCGGCGGCACGTTCATCGCCCGCAGCTCGTGCAGGATCTGCCACTCCGGGTGCGGGGTGCCCGGCGCCGACCGCCGGATCAGCTGCTGCTCGCTGCCGTCCTGGGCGCGGTAACGCAGCACCGCCTGGTAGCCGGGGCCGACCGTGGGCCGGTCCTGCTGCGGATAGCCGTAGGCCGGGGGCTGCCCGGGCAGGGGCTGACCCGGCATCGGCCGGCCCTGCATCGGCGGCTGCCCCGGGAAGGGCTGCTGGCCCGGGAAGGGCTGACCGGGCAGGTGCGGGGCGGGCGGCGGCATACCGGGCGCACCCGGAGCGGGCGGGGGCGGCGGAGCCGTGCCCGGGCCACCGACCGGCGGACCGGACAGCATGGTCGCGGCATGGTGCACCCCGCCGGACGGTGTACCGCCGGGGGCGGCGGGACCGCCGGGCCGGCCGGGCGCACCCGGGGCACCGGGACCGCCCGGAGCACCCGGGGCACCCGGAGGCTGGGGCGCACCCGGACCGCCGACCGCGGGGCCGGCGAGCATGGTCGCCGCGTGGTGGACGCCACCGGAGGGCGCACCCCCGGGAGCACCGGGAGTTCCGGGGGCACCCGGCGGCTGCGGGGCCGCGGGCTCGCCGGGCCGGGCCGGAGCACCCGGGTCCGCGGGGCCCTCCGGTCCGTCCGGTCCGAGCTGCGAGACGAGTTGCGTCGGCACGTACCCGCCGGCCGGGGCGCCCGGCGCACCGGGCCCGGACACCGGAGGCGGACCGTCCGGCCGCACACCCGGCGTGCCGGGCGCCCCGGGGGGCGGCGGCGTACCGGGCGCGCCCGCACCGCGGGCGCCACGCGGCGGACCCTGCGCCTTGCTGGTCGCGGCGTCCGCGATGTCACCGGCGTCGGGCGGCAACGGCCGGCCCGGCGCACTCGGCGAGGGCGGTCCCTGCGGCGCGCCGGGAACGGGCGACTGCGGCTGCGGCGGCTGTTGCGGCGGCGCGCCCTGCGGATAGCCGTACGAGGGCGTGCCCGGAGGCGGTGTGCCGGGCACCGGCGCTCCCTGCGGGGCGGCGCCCTGCGGGAAGGCGGGCGGCCGCTGCTCGCCCAGCGCGGGCGCGACCGCCGTGCGCGGGAGCCCGCTGCCGCCCGAGATCAGCTTGGTCCTGGCCTCGGGAGTCGTCTCCGGCGGGGGCGGCGGCGCCCCGTCGTCCCCGACATCGCGAATCTGCGGCGCGTACACCGTCACGGGCAACGGCACCGAACGGTCCTCCCCCGGCTCGGCGTTGGTGTCGGTACCGGCCCACGGGGTCGCGTCGGCGGGCAGGGCGGCCCCGCCGGCGGCGGGCCACGCCGTGCCCCCGCCCGGGGCGGCGGGCACCCCCGCACCGGACGGCGCGGGCGAACCGACGCCGGGACCCGGCAACGTCTCGGGCAGCGAACCGCCCGCACCGCCCGGCCCGGCGGGAGCCGCGTCCGCCACGGGAACGGCGTCGGCGGGCGGAACGGCGTCCGCCGGCGGGACGGCGCCGGCCGAAGGAGCCGCTCCGGTGGAAGGAACCGCGTCCTCGACGGGAGAACCGGCACGGGCCCCGGCCGCGGCTCCGCCGGACGTGCGGTCCCGGTGGTCCGGGATCCCCATCCGGTCCGCCGCCTCCTGCAGCCACTCCGGCGGAGTCAGCAGGAACGACGTCTGGTTGAGGTCGACGCGGGCGGGCGGCGCCGGCGCCGGATCGGGCGTCTGCGCCGACAGCCCGTACTCCTCCTCGTACCGGCGGATCACCTCGCCCACCGGCAGCGGGGGCCACAGCGTGGCCTCCCCGCTGTCGCGCGCGACGACGAGCCGCTGGGCACCACCGTCGGAGCGCGGACCGTCCGCACGGTCCTCCGCCCACACCACGAACCCGAGATCGAACTCCCGGATCCGCACCTCACGGTGCTGGTAACCGGGGACGTCCCCGTTGATCCATTCTTCCGCACGCTCCTGCGCCTGCGCGAAGGTCACCATCGGACGCTCACTCCCCCACCGAAGACACGGCGGACACCGGCACGGCGTGCGCGAAGCCGCCGTCCACCATCAGGTTCGCCACCGTCTCCAGCTCGGGCGGATTGCCCGCGAGCCGGGACAGGAACTGGTCGAAGTCGTCACCACAGGGCAGCAACAGCCGCTGTACGCGCTCCGCGGGCGGCCACGCGTCCTGGTCGCGGGCGTCGTCGTACGCACAGAACCACACCGAGCCGATCCGGTCGCCCTTCACCTTCACCGCCAGCAGCCCGCCCTGCACGAAGGCGACTCCCAGGTAGTCCTTGGTGAGATGGTCGCGCAGGCACTTGTTGACGTAGACGAGGTCGTTGACGGCGGCCTCGTCCCGCACGGTGAAGAACGGCTGGTCGACCAGCAGCCCCAACTCCGCGTCCAGCGCCGCCCCGACGGGCGCACACCCGCCCGCGGCCTTCAGGAAGGAACGGTACGCCCCGGGCAGCCGGTACCCGAGGTCCTCCTCGACACCCAGCACCTGCTGCTCGGTCACCGCCACCGCCGCCTTCGGCAGCCCGAAGTGCGCGGGCCGGGTCTCCTGCAACGGCCGGGTGCCCCGCTTGTCCTGGTCGACGACCGCGGTGGCGAGCCCGCCGTGGTGCCGCAGCAGCGCCTTCACCTCGACCGGCACCAGCTCCAGCCGGCGCGTGCGCGGCACGTGGTGCCAGGTCCAGCCGTGCGGGGTCGCGACGGCCGGGATGGTGTCCCACAGCTCGTGCCCGGACGCCGCCAGGGCGGCGTTCGCCGACACGTAGTCCGTCAGCCGCAGCTCGTCGACCCCGAACCCCTCGGGCGGCTCGGCGATCTCGGCGGCCGCGCGCGCATACGACGAGAAGTCCGGGTAACCCGCGTCGTCGACACGTACCCCTCTCGGGTGACGTGCCGCCCGGACCGGATCCGGGAAGTGCACGACCTGCCCGGTGTAGGCCGCGTTCGGCGGCGCGGCCTGTTGCCCGAGCCGACCTGTCGTCATGGCGGTTGCCCCCTGCGGCGTTCTGAAGGATCGCGGATGCCGACAGCCTATGCGGTGGAGCGACACCGGTCACCGGGCCTCCTGTCCCCCACCGGCCAAGGACCCTCCGCTTCCGTGACCTGCCGTCATCGAGCCGTGACGGTGAGACGAAGACCTCGCGTGTCGCACCGCCCCAGCTTCCGCACGGGCCACGGAGTTTGGCACTCTGTCGGAGCACCGGGGGATGCGGTAAGGGGAGGAACAGGACAATGAACGCGACGCACACGGGTACGTCCGGAGATCCACGGGTCGGCTGGAGCAGCTCCGAGCTGCCCGCCGCCCCGGTCCTCCTGCACCGCCGCGACGGCATACTGCCCACCATCGCCGCCGCCCTCTCCGTACGCGGTGCCACGCTCACCGGCACCGCGGGCCGCGGCGACCAGCCACCGCCGCTGCACCCCCTCGTGCAGGACTTCCTGGACACCCTCACGAGCGGGCAGCGCGACCGGTTCACCGGCCGCTGCGCCGAGGCCATCCTCATCTCCCGCCACCTCGTCGCGGCCGACGCCGCCCGCTCCAAGCGGGCCGCCCGCAAGCCGATGACCAACGGAGAGGCCCGCAAGTCCCTCAAGCAGGCCAAACTCACCGCCCGCCGCATCCGTGAGGACGGCGACCCGCTGCACGGCAGCTTCGCGCCGCCCTGCCGCTCCTGCACGGCGCTCAGCGCCCACTTCGGCGTACGCGTCGTCGACCCGACCGCACGGGAGGACTGACCGGGGCCTTCCGCCGCACGAGGACGCGACCGGCGTCACTCGAAGAAGCCCGCCGCCGGACACCACGGCGGCGGCTCGGAACGATCGCGAAGGGCAGATGCACACCGACCGCACCGCCGCCACCTCCACCACCCGCTTCTCCGTGCCGGTCGACGCTGCGCTGCGCTCCGCCGGCTGGCGGCCGGGCCGCTGGGACATAAGGCAGGCCGAGTTCTGGGCGGACGCCCTGCGCAGCCACGAGTCCGCGGGCGGGCACCGCCATGCCGTGTTCCCGGCGGCGGTGGAGGCATGGGCGGAGTTCGGCGGACTCCGTGTCACGACGATCGAGTCCGGCCGGCAGATCGCCCCCTCACCCCTGCACCTGGACCCCCTGCACGGACTGCACATGGCCCGCACCCTCGCCGACCTCGGCAGGGCCCTGGACACCGAAGTCGCCCCGCTCGGCGAGGAGACCGACAGCAGAGCCCTGCTGGCCATCGACGCGCAGGGCCGTGTCTACATGCTGGACCACACCGGCGACTGGTACCTCGGCACCGACATCGACCAGGCCCTGACCACACTCGTCGCGGGCCGGGAACCGGTACGCCTGACAGCGGGCTGAACCGACACCGACAGCCACGGTGGGCCCACCGCACGGCACCCACGCAACCGCCGCGCGCCCGCCGTACGGTCACGGCGCAACCGCTGCCGCGCGGACGCAGCCGGCCCGGTCCCGGCTCAGCCCCCGGCCGGGATGACCGCCGACACCCGGAAACCGCCCGCGTCCGTCGGGCCGGACACGAACACCCCGCCGAGACCGACGACCCGCTCCTTCATCCCCACCAGACCGTTCCCCCCGCTGGGCAGCCGGGCGTCGGACGCGGCCCCCGGCTCGGGCGGCGGCCCGTTCTCCACCTGCATCGCGATCTCCGCCCCGCGATGGGCCAGCCGCACCCGCGTCTTCGCGCCCGCCGCGTGCTTGTGGACGTTGGTCAGCGCCTCCTGCACCACCCGGTAGGCGGTCTGCTCCACCATCGCCGCGTACCCCCGCGCCCTCCCCTCCACGGAGAGGTCGACGACCATCCCCGCGGCGGCGGACTGCCCCACCAGCTCCTCCAGGTCGTCGAGGCAGGGCCCCTCCCCCGACTCCTCCTCGACGTCCCGGGACGCGGCCGCGGCGGCCGCCGCCGCGGCCCCCACGGCGGCCAGCGGCACGGCCTGCACCGGCGCGGACGAGTACGCCGAACCCGGCACCGCCCCGTCGTTCCTGCGCAGCACGCCCAGCATCTCGCGCAGCTCCGTCAGGGCCTGGCGGCCCATGTCCCCCACCAGCGAGGCGTTCTTCACGGCCTTCTCGGGATCCTTGCGGGCCACCGCCTGCAACGCGGCGGCGTGCACCACCATCAGGCTCACCCGGTGCGCGACGACGTCGTGCATCTCGCGGGCGATGCGGGTCCGCTCCTCGTTGCGCGCCCACTCCGCCCGCTCCTCGGCGCGCTCCGCCAGCAGCTGCAGCTCCCGCTCCAGGGAGTCGGCCCGCTCCCGCAGGCTCTCCATCAACCGGCGCCGGGCACCCACGTAGAGCCCGAGCAGCACCGGGGGCGCCGTCATCCCGAGCGAGGTGGTGATCGACACGAAGGGCACGAACCAGTCCCCCAGCGGCGCCACATCGCCCCGCACCATCCCCTGGTGCGCCCGTACGTAGGTGACGATGAGCATCCCCACCATCGACATGCCGGCCAGCGCCCCGATGATCCGCCGGGGCAGTTCCGAGGCCGCCAGCGTGTACAGCCCGACGAGCCCCATCAGGAAACCCATCTGGGCGGGCGTGATGGCGATCGACACCAGGACGACGGCGATCGGCCACCGCCGCCGGAACACCAGCACGGACCCGGCGACCGCCCCGAACAGCATCCCCACGGGCACCGGCAGCCCGGCCGCGTCCGCGAACGGGAACCCCTCCGCCGCGCACTCCACCGCCGACACCAGCGCAAGACTTCCGTCGAGCACCGCACTGCGCCACCTCGCCCACCACCACGGCCCGGTCAGGGTCGCGGTGTGGTCTTCCCCCGTCGTGGTCATGCCTCCAGCCTACGATTGCCCCCCGCCCGGTTTCCGGTGAGTTTCCCGGACTGGTTCACACCACTTCTCGCAACCGAACAAAAGCGAAACCCGTCTCCGTCCCTCGAACTGATGAATCGCCCGCCGTTCGACCGCGGAACGCCACATTCCGCCCAGACGGTATGCCCATGGAACATGCACCGGGCAAGTACGCGGACTTCGAGGGACTTCGGGAGCGGGCCATGGCCCTGCGCCGCGAGGGCCTCAGCCGCCGCCAGATCCGCGACCGGCTCCAGGTCCACAACAACGACATCCTGAACCGCCTCCTGGAGGGCGAGCCGCCCCCCGAGTGGACGAAGCGCCCACGAGCGAAGGACGACCTCCGCGCACGGGTCAGGGAGCTCCGCCTCCAGGGCTGGACGTACGACCGCATCCAGGCCGAGCTGGGCTGCTCGAAGAGCTCGATCTCCCTGTGGGTACGGGACCTGCCGAAGCCGGAACGGCCCAGGCGGACCCGGGAAGAGGCTTCGGCGATCGCCAAGCGCGGCTGGGAGGCCACGATGCGGCTGCGTGAGGAGGAACGCCAACGTGCCAAAGCCGCGGCCGCCGACGACATCGGCACCATGTCTGATCGCGAGCTGTTCCTGGTGGGCGTCGGCCTCTACTGGGCCGAGGGCACCAAGGACAAGCCCCACGCTCGCCGGGAGTTCGTCACCTTCGTCAACAGCGATCCGGGAATGATCGACTTCTTCCTGCGTTGGCTCGACCTCCTCGGAGTGGGGCGTGATCGCGTGCGGTACTGCGTCATGATCCACGAGACGGCCGACGTGGCGGGCGCGGAACGGTACTGGGCGGACCTCGTCGGTGCCGACAGCAGCGCGTTCAACAAGACGACCATCAAGAAGCACAACCCCAAGACGGTTCGCAAGAACATCGATGCGACCTATCGTGGCTGCCTGGTAATCAAGGTCCACCAGAGCGCAGACCTCTACCGTCGCATCGAAGGCGCCTGGTACGGCATAGTGTTGTCCGCGCGCAAGGCCGATCAAAATAATCGGACATAAGGCGCAATTTATCCCGGGTCGTCTAATGGCAGGACAAACGGTTTTGGTCCGTTGAATGAGGGTTCGATTCCTTCCCCGGGAGCCCTCCTCACGTGGGCTCTGACAGCACTGTCAGGGCCCGCTCCCATGTCGTCCCCGAAACGCCCCGGTATCCTGCGGATGTCCCAGACACCAGTAGCCGAAGGGCATATCCGTGAGCGCCAACCTTCCCCAAGCTCTCGGCTCCGGAGCAGGGGAGACCCCACCCGCAGCCGTCGTCGTTCTCGCAGCGGGCGAGGGCACCCGTATGAAATCGGCCACACCCAAGGTCCTGCACGACCTCTGCGGCCGTTCCCTCGTCGGTCATGTGCTCGCCGCCGCCGGTGAGTTGGCCCCCGAGAACCTGGTCGTCGTCGTGGGCCACGCCCGGGAGAAGGTCACCGCGCACCTCGCGGAGACCGCCCCGGACGTACGGACCGCCGTGCAGGCCGAGCAGAACGGCACGGGGCACGCGGTGCGGATGGGCCTCGAGGAACTGGGCGGTGCCGTCGACGGCACCGTCGTGGTCGTCTGCGGCGACACCCCCCTGCTCACCGGCGCGACCCTGCGCAAGCTCGCCTCGACGCACACCGGCGACGGCAACGCGGTCACCGTGCTGACCGCCGAGGTGCCGGACGCCACCGGGTACGGCCGGATCGTGCGGGACGGTGTCTCGGGCGCCGTGACGGCCATCGTCGAGCACAAGGACGCCTCGGAGTCCCAGCGCGCGATCCGTGAGATCAACTCCGGTGTCTTCGCGTTCGACGGGCAGCTCCTCGCGGACGCGCTCGGCAAGGTCCGCACGGACAACAGCCAGGGCGAGGAGTACCTGACGGACGTCCTCGGCATCCTCCGCGAGGCCGGGCACCGGGTCGGCGCCGCCGTGGCGGACGACCACCGTGAGATCGCCGGCATCAACAACCGGGTGCAGCTGTCGGAGGCCCGCCGCACCCTCAACGACCGCCTGCTGCGGGACGCGATGCTGGCCGGTGTGACCGTCGTCGACCCGGCCTCGACGTGGGTCGACGTCACCGTCACCTTCGAGCGGGACGCGGTCGTGCACCCGGGCACCCAGCTCCAGGGCGCCACGCACCTGGGCGAGGGCGCCGAGGTGGGCCCGCACACCCGGCTGAACGACACCACGGTGGGTGCGGGCGCCCGGGTCGACAACACGGTCGCGAACGGCGCGGAGGTCGGCCCCCGGGCGAGCGTGGGCCCCTACGCGTATCTCCGTCCCGGTACCCGCATCGGCCCGAAGGCCAAAGTGGGTACGTATGTGGAGACGAAGAACGCCTCGATCGGCGAGGGCACGAAGGTTCCCCACCTGTCGTACGTCGGTGACGCGACGATCGGCGAGTACTCGAACATCGGGGCCGCGAGCGTCTTCGTCAACTACGACGGTGAGGCCAAGCACCACACGACGGTGGGGTCGCACTGCAAGACGGGCTCGGACAACATGTTTGTGGCGCCTGTCACCATCGGGGACGGCGCGTACACCGCCGCCGGATCCGTGATCACGAAGGACGTGCCGCCCGGTTCGCTGGCCGTGGCCCGCGGCCAGCAAAGGAATATCGAGGGCTGGGTGGCCCGCAAGCGTCCGGGGAGCGCCGCCGCGAGGGCCGCGGAGGCGTCGTCCCGGGAGGCCGGCGGCGAAAGCTGACCGGAAAAGGTCGGGTCGGACTCGGCGTACCGTGGTAGACGCACATCCGCACACCCAGCCGAGACCGCACTCGAGGGCACGAGAACGCGCTTGAGAGCACATCTCGACATCCGGCTGAGACACCTCTGAGGAGACAGTGCTGTGACCGGGATCAAGACGACCGGCGAGAAGAAGATGATGTTCTTCTCCGGCCGCGCCCACCCCGAGCTTGCCGAGGAGGTCGCCCACCAGCTGGGTGTCGGGGTCGTCCCGACGAAGGCCTTCGACTTCGCCAACGGTGAGATCTACGTCCGCTACGAGGAGTCGGCCCGCGGCGCCGACTGCTTCCTGATCCAGAGCCACACGGCTCCGATCAACAAGTGGATCATGGAGCAGTTGATCATGATCGATGCTCTGAAGCGGGCTTCCGCCCGGAGCATCACCGTGATCATGCCGTTCTACGGTTACGCCCGCCAGGACAAGAAGCACCGCGGGCGTGAACCGATCTCGGCGCGTCTGGTGGCCGATCTGCTGAAGACGGCCGGTGCGGACCGCCTGCTGACGGTGGATCTGCACACGGACCAGATCCAGGGCTTCTTCGACGGGCCGGTGGACCACCTGTTCGCGCTGCCGCTGCTCGCGGACTACGTGGGCCACAAGGTGGACCGCTCCAAGCTCACGGTCGTCTCCCCGGACGCCGGCCGGGTGCGGGTGGCCGACCGCTGGTGCGACCGTCTGGGCGCGCCGCTGGCGATCGTGCACAAGCGCCGTGACAAGGACATCGCGAACCAGGTGACCGTGCACGAGGTCGTGGGTGACGTCGAGGGCCGGGTCTGTGTCCTGGTCGACGACATGATCGACACGGGTGGCACGATCTGCGCCGCGGCGGACGCGCTGTTCGCGCACGGTGCGGAGGACGTCATCGTGACGGCGACGCACGGGGTCCTGTCGGGTCCGGCCGCGGACCGTCTGATGGCTTCGAAGGTCAGCGAGTTCGTCTTCACGGACACCCTGCCCACCCCGGGCGAGCTGGAACTGGACAAGATCACGGTGCTCTCGATCGCGCCGACGATCGCGAACGCGGTCCGTGAGGTCTTCGAGGACGGCTCGGTGACGAGCCTCTTCGACGAGTAGGCGCGGACCGGGACAGATCAATTTCTTGTACGGCCTCCCCGCCGCGTAAGCTGTCACAGTTGCTCGGCGAGGGAGGCCGCACTCTTGGGTGCGGCGGTCCGTTATCGACGCGCTCTTCGTAGCAGGCCGATGGTTCGGCCGGGTGACTTCCTTCCCTGGCCTTTCCAGGCTTTCCCGTACTACGAGGAGTGACTATGTCCGAGGTCAAGCTCGCCGCCGAGACCCGCACCGAGTTCGGCAAGGGTGCCGCGCGTCGCATCCGCCGTGACAGCAAGGTCCCCGCCGTCGTGTACGGCCACGGTGGCGACCCGGTCCACATCACGCTGCCGGGCCACGAGCTGCAGCTCGCCCTGCGTACCCCGAACGTCCTGCTGACCCTGGACATCGAGGGCAAGACCCAGCTCGCCATCCCGAAGGCCGTCCAGCGTGACGCGATCAAGGGCTTCCTGGAGCACGTCGACCTGCTTCTCGTGAAGAGCGGCGAGAAGGTCAACGTCGAGGTCTACGTGCACACCGAGGGTGACCTGGCCCCGGGCGCCTTCCTGCTGGAGCACGTGCTGAGCACGCTGACCGTCGAGGCCGAGGCGACGCACATCCCCGAGTCGGTCACCGTCTCCATCGAGGGCCTGGAGGCCGGCGCGGCCATCCTCGCGAAGGACATCCCGCTGCCCGAGGGCACCACGCTGGCGATCGACGAGGACGCGGTCGTGCTGCAGGTCCTGGCCGCCCAGGCCGAGGAGTCCTCGGACGACGCGTCGGACGACTCCGACGCCTGATCCCGTCCGGGATCCGCTGTTCGCCGGCCGCCGCTCCCCAGGGGGCGGCGGCCGGCGTGTATCCGCTGAACCGAACCAGCCGGTCCAGGACCGATGGGAGTAACGGACGTGACCACGGAACCAGGTGCCCCCTGGCTGATCGTGGGGCTCGGCAATCCCGGCCCCGACTACGCCATGAACCGTCACAACGTGGGCTTCATGGTGGCCGACCTCCTCGCCGGACGGATGGGCGCCAGGTTCAAGCGGGCCGGGAAGGCGCAGGCCCAGGTGATCGAGGGGCGGATCGGTCCGCCCGGGCCGCTGAACCGCCGGGTGATCCTGGCGAAGCCGATGTCGTACATGAACCTGTCGGGCGGGCCGGTGACGGCGCTGCGGGACTTCTACAAGGTGCCGACGGCGAACATCGTGGCCGTGCACGACGAGCTGGACATCGACCACGGCGTGCTGCGGCTGAAGCTGGGCGGCGGCGACAACGGGCACAACGGCCTGAAGTCGATGACGAAGGCGATGGGGCCGGACTACCACCGGGTGCGGTTCGGGATCGGGCGTCCGCCGGGGCGCATGCAGGTCGCCGATTTCGTCCTGAAGGACTTCGGTTCGGCGGAGCGCAAGGAGCTGGACTACTTCGTGGACCGGGCCGCGGACGCGGTGGAGTGCCTGGTCATCGAGGGTCTTGAGCGCGCGCAGTCGACGTACAACTCCTGACAACACGGGACTTGTCCCCCGCGTGGGCCGTCCCGGAGTTGACCGACCGCACGGCCATGGCCAAGGATCGCCGCCATGCCCGCCCATGCCCAGGCCCGTGCCTCCCGCCGGAGAGCGGTCGCGGCGCTGCGGTTCGGACGGTTCGCGGTGATGGGCGCGGTCGCGGTGCTGATCCTGATCGCGGGTGTCTGGGCCTCCTGGGGGACCGCCCAGCACGTGATGCTCACCAAGGGCCGTGAGCGCGGCACGATGACGGTCACCCGGTGCGCCGAGGACCGCTGCTCGGGTCCGTACCGGCCCGTGTCGGCGGGTTCCACCGCGCGGGACCGGGTGGTCCTCGACAGCGAGGTGGCCGTGGAGAAGGGCCGCACGTACACGGTCGTGGTGAAGCCCGGCACCGACGAGGTGGTCCGCGCGGGCGCCGGCGGTCTGCTGTACGCCTGGGTGCCGCTGGGCGGCGCGCTGATGCTCGTCTCGGTGGTGGTGGCGGGCGGCCTGGGCAGGAGCCGGCTGGGCTGGGCGCTGGGCGGCGCGGGTCTGGCGCTGGTGACGGCCGCGTTCCTGGCGCTCTGACATCTGACGCACGAAGGGCGTCAGGGTGACCCTGACGCCCTTCGTCCTGGGGTGTCCTGCCGGCTCAGCCGGTGTTGCGCAGGCCCGCCGCCACGCCGTTGACGGTCAGGAGCAGGGCGCGGGACAGCAGCGGGTCCGGCTCGGCGCCGGCCGCGGCCTCGTCGCGCTGCCGCTTGAGGAGGGCCACCTGGAGGTAGGAGATCGGGTCCAGGTAGGCGTCGCGGATGGTGAAGGTCTGCTTCAGCACCGGGTGGGCGTCGAGGAGTTCGGCCTCACCGGTGATGCGCAGCACCTCCCGTACGGTCAGCTCGTGCTCGGCCTCGATGGCGGCGAAGACGTGCCGGAGCTCCTCGGGGACGAGGGTCTCGACGTAGTGGCGGGCGATCCTGAGGTCGGTCTTGGCGAGGGTCATCTCGACGTTGGAGATGAAGTTGCGGAAGAAGTGCCACTGTTCGTGCATCTCGTCCAGGACGCTGTCGAGGCCGGCCTCGCGCAGTGCCTTGAGGCCGGCGCCGACGCCGAACCAGCCGGGCACGATCTGCCGGGACTGGGTCCAGCCGAACACCCAGGGGATGGCGCGCAGGCCATCGAGCGAGACGCCCGAGCCGGGACGGCGGGAGGGCCGCGAGCCCAGGTGCAGGTCGGCGAGCTGGTCCACGGGGGTCGACGCGAGGAAGTACGTCGGCAGGTCGGGGTCTTCGACGAGCTTGCGGTAGGCGTTGTGGGCGGCCTCGGAGACGACGTCCATGGCGGCGTCCCAGCGGGCGAGCGCCTCGTCGGACTGGCGCGGGGAGGTGTGCAGGGCGGAGGCCTGGAGGGTGGCCGCGACCGTCAGTTCGAGGTTCTCGCGGGCCAGCGACGGCACGAGGTACTTGTCGGAGATGACCTCGCCCTGTTCGGTGACCTTGATCTCGCCCTCCAGGGTGCCCCAGGGCTGGGCGAGGATCGCGTCGTGCGAGGGGCCGCCGCCGCGGCCGACGGTGCCGCCGCGGCCGTGGAAGAGCCGCAGGCGTACGCCGTAGCGGTGGGCGACGTCGCGCAGCCGGCGCTGGGCGCGGTGGATCTCCCACTGGGAGGTGGTGATGCCGCCGAACTTGGAGGAGTCGGAGTAGCCGAGCATGACTTCCTGCACGTCGCCGCGCAGGGCCACGAGCCGCCGG
Organism: Streptomyces sp. V3I8; assembly: GCF_030817535.1. NCBI lineage: Bacteria > Bacillati > Actinomycetota > Actinomycetes > Kitasatosporales > Streptomycetaceae > Streptomyces > Streptomyces sp. V3I8. The sequence goes on from NZ_JAUSZL010000002.1 coordinate 3,632,355, forward strand.
TAGGACGGGTCGGACAGCATGTCCTCGAGGATGGTGTCGGCGGCCTTGAGCTCGTCGGTCGTCTCCAGGAGCGGCACGATGCCGATCTTCGCCCAGCCGGCGTGCAGGTCGAGGAGTCCGGCCTCGCGGGCCAGCACGGCGGCGGCGAACACGTCGTCGGCACCCTGGCACATCGAGATGATGTACGACTCGATGACCTCGGGTCCGAAGACCTGGAGGGCCTTCTTGACGGTCTCGAAGACGCCGAGGGTCTTGGATCCGTCGGCGTCCAGCGGCGCGGGGGTCGGGCCGAGGGGCCGACGGGAGCGCAGTTCCTTGGCGAGGAGCTTGTGCCGGTACTCGCGCGGCATGTCCTCGTAGCGCCAGGACTCCTCGCCGAGCCGGTCGAAGAGCTGGCCGAGCGCGTGGTGGTGGGCGTCGGCGTGTTCGCGTACGTCCATGGTGGCGAGCTGCAGGCCGAAGGCGGCGAGCGTGCGGATCGTACGGTTCATGCGGCCGTCGGCGAACAGGGCGCCGCGGTGCGCGCGCAGCGAGGTCTGGATGAGGGTGAGGTCCTGCAGCAGTTCGGCGGTGCCGAGGTAGTCGCGGCCGTCCTCGTGCGGGGTGTTCCTGGCCAGGCGCTGCTTGGTGTTCTCCAGCTTCTGCCGGATGCAGGTGGCCTTGAGGCGGTAGGGCTCCTCGGCGTTGAGGCGCTTGTAGCGGGGGCTGATCTCGGGCAGCCGCTCCAGGTCGTCCTGGAGGGAGGTGAGCAGTTCCTCGGTGGCTCCGGTGTAGCGGATGGAGTTGGAGAGGAAGCCGCGCAGTTCGTCGATCAGTTCGAGCGCGTCGTTGATGCCGTGCTCGTGCTGGAGGATCAGGACGTCCCAGGTGACCTGCGGTGTGACGTTCGGGTTGCCGTCGCGGTCGCCGCCGATCCAGGTGCCGAAGGTGAGGGGGCGGGTGTCGTCGGGGAGCTGGACGCCGACGCGTTCCAGTTCCGCGGTGAGGTCCTCCAGGACGTCGCCGACGGCGCCGGCGTGCAGCTCGTCCAGGTAGTAGATGGCGTTGCGGGCCTCGTCGGCCGGTTCGGGGCGCACGACGCGCAGTTCGTCCGTCTGCCAGACCAGGTCGATGTTCTCGGCCAGACGGGTGTCGTAGCGGCGCCGGTCGGCCTCGATGACCGGGGTCTCCAGCAGGGCGGCGATGCGGCGCAGCTTGTTGAGGACCGAGCGTCTGGCCGCCTCGGTGGGGTGCGCGGTGAAGACGGGACGGACGTTGAGGTGCTGCACGGTCGTGCGCAGGTGCTCGGGGTCGGCGTCCTTGAGCCGGTCCGCCGTACGGGCGAGGAGGCCGCCCTCGGCGGCGCGCCGGGCGCGCAGCTCGCGGCCGCGGTGCACCTGCTCGGTGACGTTGGCGAGGTGGAAGTAGGTGGAGAAGGCGCGGACCAGCTTGGCCGCGGTCTCCAGTTCGGTGCCGCGCAGCAGCTCGGCGGCGGCCTCGCCGTCCTCCCGGGTGAGGCGGCGGACCTTCTCGACCAGTTCGAGGAGCTCGGGACCCTCCTGGCGTACGAGGGTCTCGCCCAGCAGATCGCCGAGGCGGCGGATGTCGGCGCGCAGTTCACTGCCGGTTGTCGTGGTCTGGTCGTCGGCACTGCTCACAGGTGCGGCTCCTTGCAGTGTTGAAGCTCGTCTGGAGGGGAACCCGTCAGCCCGAGGCGGCACGTGCCGCGTCAGCGGCTGGGCATCCGGGGATGAAACAGAGCGGACCGCGCTGTCCGACCGAGACCAAGGATAGGTGTCCATCGGGACGCGCAGTCTCTGGGGCTCTTGCCCCGGGGAAACGCGCTGCCATACTTACGACGCCGTAGGTTACGCAACCGTAAGCGCTGTTTCCGGCTACCCAGAGGCGTGCTTACCGGCCACCTTCACTCTCCTCGACCCCCCAGAGGAAGCCCCATGCCCACAGGTTCCGACGTGATCGACGACGCCTCGAAGGCGCGCGACAACGATCCCTCCCTCCCCTCCGCCACGCTGGGCGGTGAGCGCAAGCGCTCGGTCGAGCAGCTCACGCTCCTCCTCTTCATCACCGTCCCGTTCCTGGCCGTCCTCGCGGCGGTCCCGCTGGCCTGGGGCTGGGGCGTGAGCTGGCTGGACCTCGGTCTGCTGGTGTTCTTCTACTTCCTGGGCTGCCACGGGATCACGATCGGCTTCCACCGCTACTTCACGCACGGTTCCTTCAAGGCGAGGCGCCCGCTGCGGATCGCCCTCGCCATCGCCGGCTCCATGGCCGTCGAGGGGCCGCTGGTGCGCTGGGTGGCGGACCACCGCAAGCACCACAAGTTCTCCGACGCCGAGGGTGACCCCCACTCGCCCTGGCGTTTCGGCGAGACCGTCCCGGCCCTGATGAAGGGCCTGTGGTGGGCGCACATCGCGTGGATGTTCGACGAGGAGCAGACGCCGCAGGAGAAGTACGCGCCGGATCTGATCAAGGACAGGGCGCTGCGCACGATCTCCCGCCAGTTCCTGCTGTGGGCCGGTCTGTCCATCGCCCTGCCCGCGGTGATCGGCGGTCTGGTGACGATGTCCTGGTGGGGCGCGTTCACGGGGTTCTTCTGGGGTTCGCTCGTACGGGTGGCGCTGCTGCACCACGTGACCTGGTCGATCAACTCGATCTGCCACGCGGTGGGCAAGCGGCCCTTCAAGTCGCGTGACCGCTCGGGCAACGTGTGGTGGCTGGCCGTGCTGTCCTGCGGCGAGTCGTGGCACAACCTGCACCACGCGGAGCCGACGTCGGCGCGGCACGGCGTGGAGCGCGGCCAGGTGGACTCCTCGGCGCGGCTGATCCGCTGGTTCGAGCGGTTCGGCTGGGCGTACGACGTGCGCTGGCCGTCACGCTCGCGTATCGATTCGCGCCGCAACCCGGACGGGAAGGGCTCCCGGCGCAAGGCGGAGACCGCCGAGGCGGCATGATTGACGGCGTGGCCGACTCCAGCGCACCCAGCAACGAAAAGCCGCGGCGCGTCCGCCGCACCCGGATGACCGGTGCGGAACGGCGGGCCCAGTTGCTGGAGATCGGCCGCACCCTCTTCGCCCAGAAGGGCTTCGAGGCGACGTCGGTGGAGGAGATCGCGGCGAAGGCCGGCGTCTCCAAGCCGGTCGTCTACGAGCACTTCGGCGGCAAGGAGGGTCTCTACGCGGTCGTGGTCGACCGCGAGATGCGCCGCCTCCTGGACGGGGTGACGAGCTCCCTCACGGCCGGCCATCCCCGGGAGCTCTGCGAACAGGCGGCCTTCGCCCTCCTCGACTACATCGAGGAGTACACGGACGGCTTCCGCATCCTGGTCCGCGACTCCCCGATCCCCCAGTCGACGGGCACGTTCGCGTCCCTCATCTCGGACATCGCCACGCAGGTGGAGGACATCCTGGGCCGTGAGTTCCGGCGGCGCGGCTTCGACTCGAAGCTCGCTCCGCTGTACGCCCAGGCCCTGGTCGGCATGGTCGCCCTCACCGGTCAGTGGTGGCTGGACGTCCGCCGCCCCAAGAAGGCGGAGGTGGCGGCCCATCTGGTCAACCTGGCCTGGCACGGCCTGGACGGCCTGGAGGCGAAGCCGCGCCTGATAGGACGCCGCAAGAGCTAGTGCCGCACCAGGCACCAGGGCGTTTCTCCTGGATCAGGCCGGGTCCGCGGACCCGGCGCCGGTCAGGAATCCGCGGATGTACCCGGCCACGGTGTCCAGGTGGCTCTCCAGCAGAAAGTGCCCGCCGCCCGGAATCAGATGGATCTCCGCGGCGGGCAGGTCCCTGGCGAAGGCCCGCGCCCCGGCCGGGCCGAAGATCTCGTCGCCCGCGCCCCAGACCGCGAGAAGAGGGAGTTGGCGCTCCCTGAAGTGGGCGTGCAGCCGGGGATAGAGCGGCGGATTGCTCGCGTAGTCGCGGAAGAGCGCCAGTTGCACGAGGTCGTTGCCCGGCCGGCCGACCTCGCGGTGGTCGGCGGCCCAGGTGTCGGGGTCGACCAGCTCGGGCCGGTCCACCCCGTGCAGGTACTGCCAGCGGATGGCGTCGAGCGAGAGGGCGGCACGGACGGCGGGTTCGGTCCGCGGGCCCGGATCGTCCCAGTACGCCCGCACAGGCTTCCAGAACTCCGGTACGAAGCCCTCCTCGTAGGCGTTGCCGTTCTGCGTGATCACCGCGGTGACGGCGTCCGGGGTGCGCAGGGCCAGTCGCCACCCGACGGGCGCGCCGTAGTCCTGGACGTACACGGCGTAGCGGGTGACACCGAGCCGGTCCAGCAGCGCTTCCGTGATGTCGGTCAGGGAGTCGAACGTGTAGGTGAACGCGTCCACGGGCGGGGCGTCGGAGCTGCCGAAGCCGAGGTGGTCGGGGGCGATGACCCGGAACCGGTCGGCCAGCGCCGGGATGAGATGGCGGAACATGCGCGAGCTGGTGGGGAACCCGTGCAGGAGGACGAGCGCGGGCGCCTCACGGGGCCCTGCCTCGCGGTAGAAGACGCGATGCCCCCGCACGGTCGCGTACCGATGGCGGACCTCAACCATGACTAACCCCTTCAATGCCTTTTGACGGTTACTCCGGCGCGTCCAGTAGACCGCCCATGGAGTAACCTGTCAAACGTCTCGATGGAGTTAGCCGGACGGAGAGGGCAGGACCGTGCTGGACGACGAAGCCTTGATGCAGGCGCTGAACAGCACCCCGGTCACGGACGGCCGACGCCGGGACCTGTGGGGCGACGACCGCGAGATGGACACGTGGGCGCGGGAGCACGGGGGCACCGGCGGCGACGACGAACGCCGGTGGCTGCGCACGGCCCGGGACGCGCTCCAGGCGCTGGAGTCGGACACGCCGGACACGCCGGACACGCCGGGCTCGTCGGCGGAGCCCCGTCTAAGCCGGGTCCTGGAGGACGTCCACAAGGTCCCGCGGCCCGGCGCGTCGGGCATCGAGTGGCACCTGCGGGTACCGCCGGAGCGCAGGCTCGCCGTGGAACTGGTGCTCGCCTGGGCGGACGTCAAGGAACGCCTGCCCGGCCGCCTGCGGCCGTGCGGGAACCCCGAGTGCCGCCTCTTCCTCCTGGACCGCAGCCGGGCCAACACCGCGCGCTGGTGCTCGATGAAAACCTGCGGAAACCGCCTGAAGGCCCGCCGCCACCAGGCCCGGACACGGGAGATCCCGCCGGGGTGAGCGGGCCGGCGGGCGTCGCGGTCAGACCGGATCCAGGAACTCCGGCCGGCTGCCCACCGGGTCCTCGCAGCAGAAGCGGCGGTGTCCCGGCAGCAGGTCGTCCCGGGTGACCGCCGCTCCACGGGAGGCCGGCCGGGCCGCATCCGCCTCGACGGCCGTGACCCGCGGTCCCGGATGCGCCTTCCGCGCGGGCCGGAAGTCCGCCTCGGCCCCGAGGTGCACGCGAACCGCCCCCGCCCGGAACCAGCAGCCTCCGCGCGGCGAGCCGCACGTGGCCGATGCCGACGAGCGTCCGGTCACGCCGCCTTCCGCGCCACCGCGAACAGGCGGCGGAACGGGAGCACCGTGCCGTACGGGGCCGCCGGGTAGGCGGCGCGGAGCAGGTCGCGGTACTCGGCGGTGAAGGCGTCGGCGGCCTCCGGGTCGTCGGCCAGGGCCGTGAGGACGGGCCGCATCCCCGTGCCCTTCGACCAGTCGAGAACCGCGTCCTCCCCCGGCAGGATCTGCAGGTACGTCGTCTCCCAGACGTCCGTCGCGCACCCGAGCCGCGCCAGCCGGTCCAGGTAGACGAGCGGGTCGTGCACCGAGTCCGCACGGCGCAGGACCCCGTCCAGCCGGCCCTTCCACCGTGCGGAGCCCGCCAGTTCGCGCATCAGGGCGTGCAGGGGCGCGTCGATGTTGTCCGGCACCTGGAAGGCGAAGGTCCCGCCGGGAGCCACCGCGTCCAGCCACGGGCCGAACGCCTCCAGATGTCCCGGCACCCACTGGAGCGCGGCGTTCGACACGATCAGGTCGTACGTCTGCGGGGGCGCCCAGTCCGTGAGGTCCGCGTGGGTGAAGTCGAGGCGGCCCCCGCCCGCCGTCGGTCCCGCGTGCTCCCCGGTCCGGGCCAGCATCTCCGCGGAGTTGTCGTACCCCGTGATGTGCGCCGCCGGCCAGCGCGAGGCGAGCAGGCCGGTGACGTTGCCGGGCCCGCAGCCCAGGTCGGCGATGCGGGCCGGGTCGCCGGGCAGCGCGGGGACGCGGTCGAGCAGCTCGGCGAAGGGGCGGGCGCGGTGCTCCGCGTGGCGCAGGTACTGATCCGGATCCCAGGTGGGAGTGGGGGCGGCGGACATGGGGCCTCCTCGGCGTCGGGGCGGGCTGGCCTCCACCCTCACACCACAGTTATCTCGCAGTCAAGATACTTGACCTCAAGATACTCCATATCAAGAGACTCCACATCGACACAACCACTACACTGATCGCCATGGAGGACGAGGTCGATCGGCTGGTCGCAGCATGGCGCCGGGAGCGCCCCGACCTCGACGTGGAACCGCTCGAGGTGCTGAGCCGCGTGAGCAGGCTCGCGCGGCACCTGGACCGGGCACGCCGGATCGCGTTCGCCGAGCACGCCCTGGAGCCCTGGGAGTTCGACGTGCTCACCTCGCTGAGGCGCGCGGGGGCTCCGTACCAGCTCTCCCCCGGCCAGCTCCTCACCCAGACCCTCGTCACCTCGGGCACGATGACGAACCGGATCGACAGGCTCACGAAGAAGGGCCTGGTCGAGCGGCTCCCCGACCCCAGCGACCGCCGCGGCGTACTCGTGCGCCTCACCGAGGAGGGCCGTGACCGGGCGGACCAGGCCCTCGCCGGGCTCCTCGACCAGGAGCGGGCGATCCTCGCGGAGCTCAGCCGGGCCCAGCGCGGTGAACTGGCCGCGCTGCTACGCCAGTTGACCGCCCCGTTCGACAACATCCCCGGCTAGGTCGACCGGCCCGACCCCGGCGCGGCGGGCGAGCGCCACGGCCGCGAGGGTCGAGTGGACGCCCAGCTTCCCCAGCACGTTCTGCATATGGGTGCGGACCGTGTGCGGGGAGAGGAACAGCCGCTCGGCGACGGCCTTGCGCCCCAGCCCGGCCACCATGCACCGCAGCACCTCGCGCTCGCGCGGCGTCAGCGACTCCACCAGCCGCTCGCTCTCGGTGCGGTGCTTGCGGGCCGCGGTCAGCTCCCGCAGCACGCCGGTGAGCAGGGCCGGCGGCAGATGCGTCTCGTCCCGCAGCACCCCGCGGATGACGGTCAGCAGCCGGGACAGCGAGCAGTCCTTGGCGACCCAGCCCGAGGCGCCCGCCTGCAGGGCGAGGGCCGCACGCCGCGAGTCGTCCTTCTCGGCGAGGACGACGATACGGACAGCGGGCTGGCCCGAACGGACGCCCGCCACCAGCGAGATGCCGTCGACCAGGCCTTCTTCGTTGTTGTCGTGCACGGGTACGGCCGGCCGGGCGCCCGGCACGTTGCCGCCGAGGTCGGCGTCGACCAGCAGCACGTCGAATCTGCGGCCTTCCGCGATCGCCCGTTCGAGGCAGCGCAGCGCGGCCGGACCGCTGCCCGCCGCGGAGACGTCCACGTCGGGCTCGGCGGCCAGGGCGGCAGCGAGCGACTCGGCGAAGATACGGTGGTCGTCGACGACCAGAACACGGATGCGAACCACTTCAACCCCCACTGGTCGGGGGACGGACCGGCGCGGGTACGGCGCCCGAGGTGATCCCGAGCCTTCCGTCGGCCCGGGAAACGGAGTGCCGCAGCCGCACGGCCGCCGCCGTGCTGGAACTGCTACCCCCACTTCGGGCGTCGTACCCGACTGTCTCGCCCCCTGATCGGCACCGGCCCCCACCGGTGCTGCTCATCAGAGTACGGCTGGGCGCCAGGAGCGGAAGGTGATTTGCAGAACTGATTGGCCAGCGCGTTTATGGTGAGCCGTATGTTTCGCATTGAGACAGAAGTCGACAGGGAACGCAGCCAATTCCTGCGGTCCCGGCTGCGGGAGGCCAACACGGCGGCTTCACCCGTGCTGCGTTCACTGCGGGGAACCCCTGACGAACGGGAGGTTCCGCTGCAGGTGTGGGCGTCGACGGAGCGCGGCGAGGTCGCGGGAGGCCTGGTCGGGCACACCTGGGCGACCTGGCTGCACGTCACCTACCTGTGGGTCGACGAGCGCCACCGCGGCGCGGGCCTGGGCTCGCGTCTGCTGTCCCGGGCGGAGCGCCTGGCCGTGTCGTCCCGCGGCTGCCGTGCCTCGCGCCTGGAGACGTGGGACTTCCAGGCACCCGACTTCTACCGCAAGCAGGGCTACGAGGTGGTGTGCGTGATCCCGGGCTACCCGCCGGGGATCACGGAGTACACGCTGACGAAGCGCCTGGGCTGAGGCCCGCGGTCACGGGACGGGGCCCGGGACCGCTCGCCCGCCGCGCCGGCGGCGGGCAGGACCGGGTGTCACCGGCCGGAGGGCCGGCCGGCCCGTGGTGCGCCCGGGGAGAACCGGTACCCGGCGAAGTCGGCGACGCGGACGTACCCGAGGCGCTGGTAGAGGGCGTTGCTGGTGGGGTTGTCCGGGTCCGTGAACAGGACGACGTCCGTCGCGCCCGCCGCCAGCGCCGTCCGGCTCGTCTCGACCGTCACGGCGCCCGCGTAGCCGCGGCCCCGGAGACCGGCCGGGGTGTAGACGGGGTCCACCCGGACCACGCCGCCGATGACCGAGGTCGCGGCCGCCATCGAGACGGGCGTGCCGTCCGGGGTCTGCCAGAACGTGAAGTGCCGGTCACCGAAACGCGATTCGTCCCAGGAACCGGCGTCGATCAGGTCGATGGAGGCCTGCTCCCCGACGTCGACGCAGAACTCGCGGCACCAGCGCACGACGTGTTCGCGGTCCTGCCCGCCCGTGCGGCGCCCCCGGCCCTCCGGTAGCGGCCTCGGTGGGGTGAGCGTGCCGAGCCGGTAGAGATGCGTGCGCCAGAAAGGCACCGGCGCCGCGCCCGTGGCCCGCTGCCACGACCGGGCGAAGGCGCCGGCGGTGTCGTGGTCCGCGATGACGGTGGAGGGCGTATGCCCGAGACCGGCCAGGTGGGCGGCGAGGGCGTCGGTCCGCCCGGCGGGGAGGGGCGTGAGGCCCAGGCGCCCGCGCGCAGTGAGATAGAAGATCGCGCTGATTTCGTCTTCCGGCCCCAGCCGGCCGAGGACGGGGGCCTCGGCGTCCGGTTCGGCCGCCCCGCGTATCCGCAGTCTCTCGATGTCCGTCAGCGACATGTTGTGCAGGGCGGGGCGCGAGCGCAGGAAGTCCCCGGCCCGGGCGAGGAAGTCGTCGACGTCTTGGGTGAGGTGCCAGTCATCGGGGAGCATGCTTCATGATCCCGGACGCCCTCGGCCCGGGGAGTACGTGCTCGGCGCCTTTCGGCCACCTGCCGCGACCACCTCCGGTCAGGCTTGCACGGTGGGCCGGACGACGATCTCGCTGATGTCGACGCCGTCGGGCTGTCCGATCGCGTAGCCGATCGCGGAGGCGACGGCGGAGGGCGGCATGGCGATCTCGTCACGCAGCCGGACCAGCGTGGCCGCGGCCTCGGGACTGGCTCCCTTGCCCACGCCCTCGGTGTCGGTGAAGCCGGGCGAGACGAGGGTCACGCGCAGGTCGGGTCCCGATTCCTGGCGCAGGCCCTCGGAGAGGACCTTCACCGCCGTCTTGGTGGCCGCGTAGACGGCCTGGGGGCTCTTGACGACGTAGGCCGCGGTGGAGGCGACGTTGACGAACTGGCCGGAACGCTGCCGGCGGAAGACCGGGAGGGCCGCCCCGATGCCGTTGAGCAGGCCGGTGACGTGGGTGGAGACCATGGCGTCCCAGTCGTCCTGGCGCAGGTCGTCGAACGGGGAGATGGCCATCGTGCCCGCGTTGGAGACGAGGACGTCGAGCCGGCCGTACCGGTCGACGGCCGCGTCCGTCAGACGCTGGAGGTCCTCGCGGTGCCTGACATCGACGACGACACCGGTGGCGGTGCCGCCCTTGGCCGTGATGGCGTCCACGACCGCGTTCAGCCGGTCCTCCCTGCGGGCGCCGAGCACGAGCCGGGCGCCCTTTTCGGCGAGGTGGACCGCGGTCGCTTCGCCGATGCCGCTGCTGGCCCCGGTGATCGCGACGACCTTGCCCTGGATCTTCGACATGATCGGCTTCCTTCCGGGGGCGTGCGCCGGTCGGCGCATTGGCCTACAGTCTAAGTGGAGGCGCCCCCATTTATTCGAGCCTAAGTGGGGACGGCCCCGTTTGGCAATTCGAGACACCTCCGGGAGACTTCCGAGCGGCTTTCGAGAGGGGACGACGGGTACCGATGACAGACGAGATGCACCGCCCGCTGCGGGCCGACGCACGGCGCAACAGGGAGAAGATCCTCACGGCCGCCGCGCGCGTGTTCACGACGGAGGGGCTGGACGCGCAGATGGAGCGCATCGCCAAGGAGGCGGGCGTGGGCAGCGCGACCCTGTACCGCAACTTCCCCACCCGGGAGGTCCTGGTCGAGGCGGTCTACCGCAACGAGGTGGCCCAGCTCTGCGACGCCGCCCCCGCCCTGCTCGCACGCAAGCCGCCGGACGAGGCCCTGCGCGCGTGGACGCGCCTCTTCCTGGACTACGTCACCACCAAGTACGGCATGATCGACGCCCTGCGCGCCATCGCCGCGACGGGAGGCAACCCCTACGGCCACAGCCGGGAAATGATCTGGGCCGCCATCGCGTCGCTCATGGACGCGTGCGTGGCGGCCGGGACGATCCGTACCGACATCCGCCCCGCCGACATCGGCGCCGCCCTCGAAGGCATCGCCCTGACCTCGGCGGGCGCCGAACACCGGCAGCAGGCGGAACGCCTGCTCGACCTCACCCTGGACGGCCTCACCGTCCGCCCCTGAGGCCACGCGCAGGGGCCCGCCGCGCGCGGTGACGCGGCCCACGGCCGTCACGCAGCCGCCGGTGCGGGGTCCGCCGGGCAGACGGCACGGGCCTCCCCCGACCAGCGGCGAGGGAGGCCCGGCGAGAGGGAGGCCCGGTGAGGCGAAAGCGCGTCAGCTCAGGCGGCGCGCGCCCTGCGACGGCACCGCCGGGAACACCCGTGGCGCGGTGTACCCGGCCGCCGCGAACGCCTCGGTCACCGCCTTGGTGACCGTGTCGGCGTCGGCGGCCTCGACCAGGACGACGGCCGAGCCCCCGAACCCGCCACCCGTCATCCGCGCGCCCAGCGCACCCGCCCGGACGGACGTGGCGACGGCGAGGTCCAGCTCCGGGCAGGAGATCCGCAGGTCGTCGCGGAGGGAGGCGTGGCCGTCCGTCAGGACGGGGCCGATCCCCCGGATGTCGCCCGCGTCGAGGAGCGCGATGACCTGCTCGACGCGATGGTCGTCCGACACCACGTGCCGTACGTACCGCCGCACCCGCTCGTCCGGGAGCCGGGCGAGGTCGGCGTCGAGATCCTCGTACGCGAGGTCGCGCAGGAAGGGCACGCCCAGCTGCCGGGCGCCCTCCTCGCAGCCCTCGCGCCGCTCCGCGTACGCCCCGTCGCCCAGCGCGTGCTTGACCCGGCTGTCGACGACGAGGAGCTGCAGCCCCTGGGCCGGCAGGTCGAAGGGCACCTGCCGGACGGACAGGTCGCGGCAGTCGAGGTGGAGGGCGTGGCCCTCGGTGCAGCAGGCGGACGCCGTCTGGTCCATGACCCCGCAGGGCACGCCCACGAAGTCGTTCTCCGCGCGCTGGGCGATCCGGGCCAGCTCGGGCCCCGTGAGGCCCAGTTCGTACAGGTCGTTCAGGGCGAGCGCCGTCACCACCTCCAGCGCCGCCGAGGAGGACAGGCCGGCGCCCGTCGGGACCGTCGAGGCGAGGTGGATGTCCGCGCCGGTGACGGCGTGCCCGGCCTCGCGCAGGACCCAGACGACCCCGGCGGGGTACGCCGCCCAGCTGGTGTTCGTCAGCGGCGCGAGGCCGTCGACGTGCAGCTCGACGACCGGGCCCTCGATGTCGGCGGAGTGCAGGCGCAGGACGCCGTCGTCGCGCCGCGAGACCGCCGCCACCGCCGTGTGCGGCAGTGCGAGCGGCATGACGAAGCCCTCGTTGAAGTCGGTGTACTCACCGATCAGGTTGACCCGGCCGGGCGCCGCCCAGATCCCCTCGGGAGCCGTCCCGTACAGCCGCTCGAAGCCGCCCCGGACCTGCTCGGCCGCTTGTTCCGCCCCCACTAGTTCCCCTCCGCCTTCGCGATGTCCTGCGCGGCGTTCTGCGCGAACTCCCACGCGTCCGCGACGATTCCCGCGAGGTCCGCGCGGGACGGGTTCCAGCCGAGCCGTTCGCGGGCCGTGGCGGCCGAGGCGACGAGGACCGCCGGGTCGCCGGCCCGGCGCGGGGCCGCGACCTCGGGGATCGGGTGCCCGGTCACCTGCCGGACGGTCTCGATGACCTCGCGGACCGAGAAGCCGTTGCCGTTGCCGAGGTTGCAGATCAGGTGCTCGCCGGGCCGCGCGGCGGCGACCGCCAGCAGGTGCGCCTCGGCGAGGTCGGCCACGTGGATGTAGTCGCGGACGCAGGTGCCGTCCGGCGTCGGATAGTCGTCGCCGTAGACCGAGACGGCCTCGCGGCGGCCCTGGGCGACCTGCAGGACGAGCGGGATGAGGTGCGACTCGGGGTCGTGCCGCTCGCCGCTGGTGCCGTACGCGCCCGCCACGTTGAAGTAGCGCAGCGAGACGGCGGCCAGCCCGTGCGCGGCCGCCTCACCGGTGATCATGTGGTCGACGGCCAGCTTGGAGGCGCCGTACGGGTTCGTCGGGAGCGTCGGCGCGGACTCGGTGATCGGGGTCGTCTCCGGCTCGCCGTACGTCGCCGCGGTGGAGGAGAAGACCAGTGTGCGGACGCCCGCATCGCGCATCGCGCCGAGCAGCGCCATCGTGCCGCCGACGTTGTTGTCCCAGTACTTCTCGGGCTTCACGACCGACTCGCCGACCTGCGAGAACGCGGCGAAGTGCAGTACGGCGTCGTACGAGGCGTCGAGCCACTTGGCCGCGTCGCGGATGTCGCCCTCGACGAAGGCGGCCCCCGCCGGGACGCCCTCGCGGAAGCCGGTGGAGAGGTTGTCGAGGACCGTCACCTCGTGACCGGCCTCCAGCAGGTGCTGGGCGACGACGCTGCCCACATAGCCCGCGCCGCCTGTGACCAGGTACTTCCCACTCATGAACTCGCTACCTCTCGCAGTCGCTGGGCCGCGGTCTCCGGCGGCACGTCGTTGATGAACACGTTCATGCCGGACTCGGAACCCGCGAGGAACTTCAGCTTGCCGGACGTACGGCGGATGGTGAAAAGCTCGAGGTGGAGCGCGAAGTCCTCGCGCACCACGCCGTCGAACTCCTCCAGCGTGCCGAACGGCGCCTGGTGCCAGGCCGAGATGTACGGCGTCGCGGGTTCACCCTCGCCGAAGATCCGGTCGAAGCGCCTCAACAGTTCCAGATAGACCTGGGGGAACTCTGTGCGCGCGCCCTCGTCCAGACCCAGCAGGTCGGGCACGCGGCGGCGCGGGTACAGGTGCACCTCGTACGGCCAGTGCGCCGAGTACGGCACGAAGGCCACCCAGTGCTCGGTCTCCAGGACGACCCGCTCGCCGGCCAGCTCCTTCGCCAGTACGGCGTCGAAGAGGTTCTCCCCGCCGGTGGCCTCCTTGTGCGCCGCCAGCGAACGGAGCATCAGGGCTGTTCGAGGCGTCGTGAAGGGGTAGGCGTAGATCTGCCCGTGCGGGTGTCCGAGCGTCACACCGATCTCGGCGCCCCGGTTCTCGAAACAGAAGACCTGCTCCACGGAGGGGAGATGCGACAGCTCGGCCGTGCGGTCGGTCCACGCCTCCAGGACCAGGCCCGCCTGCTCCTCCGTCAGGTCGGCGAAGGACGCGTCGTGGTCCGAGGTGAAGCAGACGACCTCGCAGCGTCCGGAGTCCCCGGCGAGCGACGGGAAGCGGTTCTCGAACACGGCGACGTCGTACGAGGAGTCCGGGATCTCGCTGAGCCGGTCGCCCTCGGAGGGGCACAGCGGGCATTCACCGGCCGGCGGGTGGTACGTGCGGCCCTGGCGGTGCGAGGCGACGGCCACCGCGTCACCGAGCAGCGCGTCACGCCGTACCTCCGAAGTGGTGACCGTGCGGTCGAGCGGACGCCGGTCCACCGCGTCGCGCACCGTGTCGTCGCGCGAGTCGTAGTAGATGAGCTCACGACCGTCGGCCAGCCGGGTCGAGGTCTTCTTCACGCCGGACTCCCCATCCCTAACCCGATCAAACCAATAAACAGAACCAAACACATCGAACCACAAATCCCCATGTTCGTCAGCATCACAACCAAACAAAGAACACCAAGATGAAGTGAGTGCAGTATGCAGACCCCCACATATGCCGCCTCCGCGTCACCCGTACACCTGGCCGCGGAGCTGCGGCTCCCGACGAACTGGCTGGACTACACGATCCTGGCGATCTACTTCGTCGTCGTGCTCGGCATCGGCTTCGCCGCCCGGCGCTCGGTGAGAACCAGCCTCGACTTCTTCCTCTCCGGGCGCTCGCTGCCCGCCTGGGTGACGGGGCTCGCCTTCGTCGCCGCCAACCTCGGCGCCACCGAGATCCTCGGCATGGCCGCCAACAGCGCCCAGTACGGCGTCTACACCGTGCACTGGTACTGGATCGGCGCCATCCCCGCCATGGTCTTCCTGGGCCTGGTGATGATGCCCTTCTACTACGGTTCGAAGGTCAGGTCCGTCCCCGAGTTCCTGCTGCTGCGCTTCGACAGGGGCGCGCACCTGCTCAGCTCGGTGCTGTTCGCCTTCGCCGCGGTCCTCATCGCCGGCGTGAACCTCTACGCGCTCGCCATCGTCGTCGAGGCGCTGCTCGGCTGGCCGGAATGGGTGTCGATCGTCGTCGCGGGCGCCTTCGTGCTCGGCTACATCACCCTCGGCGGCCTGTCGTCCGCGATCTACAACGAGGTGCTGCAGTTCTTCGTCATCCTGGCCGCGCTCATCCCGCTCACGGTGCTGGGCCTGAAGAAGGTCGGCGGCTGGGACGGCCTGACCGACTCGCTGACCGCGAGCCACGGCGGTGACTTCACCACCGCGTGGGGCGGCACCGGCATCGGCAGCGACAACCCGCTGGGCGCCAACTGGCTCACCATCGTCCTGGGTCTCGGCTTCGTGCTCTCGTTCGGCTACTGGACGACGAACTTCGCCGAGGTGCAGCGCGCCCTGTCCGCGAAGAACCTCTCGGCGGCCCAGCGCACCCCGCTCATCGCCGCGTTCCCGAAGATCTTCATCGTCTTCCTGGTGATGATCCCAGGGCTCGTCGCGGCCGTGCTCGTACCGAAGATCGGGACGTCCGGCTCCGACCTGCAGTACAACGACGCGATCCCGTACCTGATGGAGGACCTGCTCCCCAACGGCGTCCTCGGCATCGCGGTGACCGGTCTGCTGGCGGCGTTCATGGCGGGCATGGCGGCCAACATCTCGTCCTTCAACACCGTCTTCACCAACGACATCTGGGGAAAGTACGTGAAGCGGGACGAGGAGGACGCGTACTACGTGCGCTTCGGCCGTCTCATCACGGCGGTCGGCGTGCTCGCCTCGATCGGCACGGCGTTCCTGGCCTCCTCCTTCTCGAACATCATGAGCTACCTCCAGACGCTGTTCTCCTTCTTCAACGTGCCGATGTTCGTCGTCTTCATCGTCGGCATGTTCTGGAAGCGCGCGTCCATGAAGTCCGGCTTCTGGGGCCTGCTGGCCGGCACAACGGCCGCGATGGTCAACTACTTCGTCCTCTACAAGCAGGGCGTCATCGGCATCCCCTCCGACCAGGGCGCCAACTTCGTCTCGGCGATCGCCGGGTTCGTGGCCGGCGCGGTGGTCATGGTCGCCGTCTCGCTGTTCACCGCGCCGAAGCCGGAGGCGGAGCTGCGGGGGCTGGTGTACGGCACCAGCTCGCCCGGCATGGAGGAGCCGGCCGGCGCGGGCGACGACGCCTGGTACCGCAGGCCGGCCCTGCTCGGGTGGGGGGCCGTCGTCCTGGCCGCCGCCTGCTACATCCCCTTCTCCTTCTGACGACGTCCGACGACCGGAGGACCGACCACCCATGTCCACCACCCCCGAACACCCCGAGCACCCCGAACGCGCCGGGAACTCCGAGCGCGACGTCCGCCGCGAGGTCACCGAACTGCAGAGCAGGTCGGCCACCGCGGCCCGGCTCTTCGACATCCGCCGCATCATCGGCGGTCTCTTCGTGGTCTACGGGATCATCGTGACGATCGCCGGGATCACCGCGTCCGACGCCGACATCGACAAGGCGGAGGGCGTCAACATCAACCTCTGGACGGGCCTGAGCATGCTGCTCCTCGGCCTGTTCTTCCTGGCCTGGCTGTGGCTGCGCCCGGTGGCACCCCCGACACCGGCCGACGACCCGGCGGAACAGCCGGGACGCACCGGATAGCCGGGGCGCGCCCGGCGACCGGGGCGCCCGGGAGACGGGGCGTCCCGGCAGACCGGTCCTAGGGCCGGTCGGACAGGCCCCGGATCTCCTGCCCCGCACCCGGCGCCGGGTGCGGGGGCACCGGGCCCGCCCGGTCGAGCAGGCCCGTGCGGGCCGCCAGCGCGGCGGCCTCCAGGCGGGAGCCCACGCCCAGCTTCATCAGGACCCGCTGCACATGCGTACGGGCGGTGCTCGGCGCTATGCCCATGCCGGCCGCGATGAGCCGGGTGTCCTCGCCGTCGGCCACCCGCACCAGCACCTCGACCTCCCGCGGTGTCAGCATCTGGAGCAGCCGCTGCCCCTCGTCGTCGGGCTGCGCCGCCGGATTGAGGAGCTCGCTGAAAGCGCCCTGGAGCAGCTGCGGCGCGACCGCGGCCTCCCCGGCGCGCGCCTTCATGATGGCCCGCTCGACGCCCTCTATCCGCTCGTCGTGCCGTACGTAACCGGAGGCGCCGGCGGCGAACGCGGCGGCGATCCCGCGCGGATTGGGCACCGGCCCGAGGACCAGCACCGCGACCTGCGGCCGCTCCCGCTTGATCTTCACCACCGGGTCGAAGATGCCCGGTTCGGCAGGCGTGGCCGTACCGATCAGACACACCTCCGGCGCCCTCGTGATCACCAGCTCCGCGGCCCCCGCGGCCGGCGCGGCCGCGGCCAGCACGCGGTGTCCGCGCAGCTTCAGGGCCGAGGCCAGCGCCTCGGCGAGCAGTCGGTGGTCGTCGACCACCATGAGCCGCACTCCCATCGAGCCCAACCCCCAGTCCCTCCCCCAGGATCACCACTGGTACCCCATGGACAGGAGCCCCCCGGCTTTCCATCCCCGGAAGCTACACGCTTGTTCGACGTTGCGCTCCCCCTACCGGAGAGAAGTGCCCCGGATCTCCGAAATTCCTCGCATTCGCGCGCGATGGGGGGTATGGGAACGGCTCCGCCCCTGAGCAGGGACGGAGCCGTGATCGACGGACGAACGTTTGACCGTCGTACCACCCGGGGGCGGGCCGTTCCGGGCGGACCGCCCGGGCCTCGGCTACCGGGCGCCGAAGCCGATCGCCGTGTAGTCCTTCTCGTCCTTCGAGTAGGGCGCGCTGATCAGGTCCTCGGCCATGAAGAGCCGGCCGGCGCCGTACAGCATCTCCGACGACTTGGGGACCATCCCGCTGATCGCGCTGCGGACCTGGTCGGTGGCCGGGGTCTCCAGGAGCTTGGTCTCCTTGAAGGTCCCCCCGTCGATGGAGACGACCTGCGAACCCTTGTCGTAGGGGCCGTTCTTGTACGCGATGATGTTGGTGCCGTCCATCCGGACCGGCCAGATCTCGTAGCCGTCGCCGGCGTCGGCACGGTCGCTCGTGGACTTGCCCGAGGCCAGCGAGAAGGACACGATCTCGTTGACCCGGCTGTACTGCTCGGCGCCCTCGTGCTGCTTGGTGGGCACGTACAGCTTGTCGTTGCCGACCGCGATCGCCGCGCAGTCGTGGACCTTGTTCACACCGCAGTCGTGCTCGTACTTGCCGTCCTCGAGCGTGATCTTCGTACGCAGCTTGCCGCTCTCGTCCAGCGAGAAGACGTCGGTCGCGCCGGACGCGGTGATCTCCCCGGAGTCCACGCCGAAGACGACCGGCTTGGTGGAGATGACCTTGGCGTTGTCGATGCCCGAGGGGAGCTTGTAGCTCCACTTGACGGTGCCCGACTTCGGGTCGAGCAGCTGGACCTCGTACTTCTCGTTGCCGTAGTCGCCGCACTTGCGGACCGCGACGAGCTGCTCGCCGCCCGCATAGCCGACGTCCTCGCAGGTGCCGACCTTCGGCTGCCACAGGACCTTGCCGTCGCTGATGTCGAAGGCCGCGCCGCCGTCGAGGCCGGAGCCCGCCGCGACCGTGGTGCCGGTGATGCTGACCTCCTTGAAGGCGGCCTTCTCACCGCCGCCCGGGGCGACCGACTTCGTCCACAGCGCCTTGCCCGTGTTCACGTCGAACGCGGTGACCTCGGTGCACTGCTGGTACGGGTCGGCCTTGGTGCGCGCGGCCTCCTCCGCGACCACCACGGCGACCCCGTCCTTGGTGACCTCCGGCGAACCGGCGCAGGTCAGGCCCTTCAGCGGCAGGGTCCAGGACTTCTTGCCGGTGTCCGGGTCGTACCCGACGATCTTGCGGACGCCCGCCTTCGCGTACACCTCGTCCGTCAGCCAGGAGCCCTCCACGCTCCAGACCTCCTTCTTGGGGACCTCGGGCGCGGGCAGCTGGAAGAGGACCTTCGCGCTGGTGCTGGACGGCACCTTCTCCGAGCCGCCGCCCGTGCCGGCGTCGCCTCCGCCGTCCTTGCCGTCCTTGCCCCCGGTGCCGCCGGAGCCCGCGGAGGTGTCCTTGCCGTCGTCCTTGCCGGAGGAGTTCGCGTACAGGACGCCGGCGCCGACGATCAGCGCGATGGCCGCCACGGCCGCGACGATGATCGCCACCTGGCTGTTCGTCCTGCGCCCGCCCTGCGGGGCCTGCGGCTGCATCGGCATGGTGTGCGGCTGCGGATAGCCGTACGGAGCCTGCTGCCCCGGGTAGCCGTAGCCCTGCGGCGGCTGCTGGCCCGGATAGCCGTACCCGGGCACGGTCGGCGGCTGCGGGGCCCCCTGGGGGGCGCCGGGAGCCTGCGGGTACCCGTACGGCTGCTGCGGCGGGCCCTGCGGCGGGGGGCCCTGCGGCGCGGCGGGCTGTCCGGCCGGGGGCGGGGTCTGGGGGGCCTGCGGGTAGCCGTAGCCCGGCTGCTGCTGCGGCTGCGGCTGCTGCGGGGGTCCGGCGGGCGGGCCGGCGGGCGGCGTGGGCGGGCCGAAACCGCCGGGCGGCGGGTCCTGCGGCGGGCCGAAACCGCCGCCCTGGGGCGGCTGGTTGGGCGGCGGGGGCGGCGGCTGGCTCATGACGTGAGTACCTCGGGTGCGAAGGGGACGGAGGTCGGACGGACGTGTGCGGGGCGGCCGCGGGGACCGGCTGCGGCGCCGGCCGGTGCCGCGGCGGGAAGGAGCCGGACCGGAGCGGTAGGGAGCCGGACCGGCCGGGTCACTTGCCGTAGGCCAGCATCAGCTTCTCCTTGGACTGGTCGTTGCCGGTCAGCCGGGTGGTGGAGAGGTAGAAGCGCCCGTCCACGTAGTCGACGGCCTTCGAGAAGAAACCGTTCTCCACCTGCGCCGCGCCCTGCGGGTTCCGCAGCAGCGTCTTCGGCGTGTGCGAGCCGCCGGCGGTCGGGACCGAGACGACCCGGCCGCCCGAGTCGTACGAGGGCTTCACGTACGCGACGAGGTCCGTGCCGTCCATCTTGAGCGGCATCATCGACGTGTCCGACGGGGACTTGACACGCCACTTCTCCTTGCCGGTCTCCAGGCTGACGGCGACGACCTCGTTGGCGCCGCTCTTCGCCTCGGTCGGCAGGTAGAGGGTGTTGGCGTCGGCGGCCACGCCCTCGCAGCCCAGCAGGTCACGCGTGAGGATCGCCCAGCCGCAGTCCGGCGCGAACGACTCGTCGACGTCGAGCTGCGAACGGGCCGTGCCGTCGTTCTTCAGCGTGGTGACGTTCCACTGCTTCTTGTCCGCGTTGGTGAGGTAGAGGACGACGGGGTCGACGGAGTACGCGCGCTCCACGCGCCAGCCCTTGGGGATCTTCTTCGTCCACCGGGCCTTGCCGGTCGCCGGGTCGAGCTCCTGCACCTCGTCGTGCTCGTTGTCGCCGCCTGCGCCGCAGCCCGAGACGGAGAGCAGCTTGGCACCGCCCGCGAACGCCGAAGGGAAGCAGGAGTCGCCGTACTTCTTCACGTCGAAGAGCTTGTCGCCGCTGCCCGTGTCGTAGCCGACGCCGGACATGGAACGGCCGGCCAGCAGCGTGTCCCCGACGACGTTCAGGCTCAGGGAGAGGGAGCTGTCGAACAGGTCGCCCTTCGGGATCTCCTTCGTCCAGCCCTTCTTGCCGGTGGCGAGGTCGATCTCGACGATCTGGTTGCACTCGGCGCCGCTCTTGGCGCCTTCCTTGTACGCCACGAAGACCTTGTCGTCGGACGTCTTCTGCTGCGACGCGGCGCAGATCGGCTGCGGGAAGGTGAGCGCGGGCCAGCTGACCTTCCCGTCCTCGACGTCGTAGGCGAGGACCTGCTTGTAGGCGGCCTTCACGGCGACCTCGTCCGTGATCCACATACCGGGGGCGTCGGCGCCGGAACCGGGCGCGTCGGGCGCCTCCTTGTACCAGAGCACCTTCGCCTCGCCCGCCTGGCGGCCCGCGTTGAGGTCGTCGGTGCCGGCGTCGCCGTCGCCCTCGCCGTCACCGGGGTTGACCGGGGCGTCGGAACCGGAGGGCCTGGGGTCCTGACTGCCGTCGGCGACGGGCTTCTTCTGGCCCCCGTCGTCACCGCCGGACACGGCCCACATGGTGCCGACGATGACGAGCACCGCGGCCAGCGCCGCACCGGTGATCACCAGGGGCTTGTTCCTGAAGGGGCCGCGCGGGCCACCGCCCGGCGGGGTGCCGGGGCCGCCCGGGAACTGCGGCTGCGTCGGATACCCGTATCCGGGCTGCGGCCCGTAGGGGCCCGGCTGCTGCTGCCCGTACGGACCGGGCTGGGCGTACGGTCCCGGCTGCTGGGCGTACGGACCCGGCCCACCGTAGGGACCGGGCTGCTGCGGCTGCCCGTACGGACCGGGCTGCTGCTGCGGGTAGCCGTAACCGGGGGCGGGCGGCGGCGGGGTGCCCGGAACGCCCTGCGGGGGCGGCGGGGTCTGCGGTGCGCCGTGCGGGGGCGGCGGGGCCGCCGGCGGCTGGGCGGGCGGCGGGGGCGTGGCTCCGCGCGGGTCCTGCGCAGGGCCGAAGCCGCCCTGCTGCTGCGGCGGCTTGTCCTGCGGCGCTCCGGACCCGTCCTGCTGCGACGGTCCCTCGGGCGGCTGAGTCATCAGCGCGTCCCCCCTCTTCACTGATTTTTAGCCATGCCCTGCAGTACGCACCGCTGCGGGCGGTGCACTCACCGTGGTGGCCGGAAGGCCTGAGACTGTTCCCAGACGGCTCTTTCTATCACCCGGGAGCGCTCGAACACCGGGCCGGATCTCTCCTTGTTCCCAAGGGAGAACCGGCCCGTGATGCCCTCGTTACGTCTCTTCACGCGCCGTTCACGCGTCGTCGGCGAGCTCCAGCCAGCGCATTTCCAACTCCTCGCGCTCGGTGGCCAGTTCACGCAGCTCACTGTCCAGTTTCGCCACTTTTCCGAAGTCCGTGGCGTTATCGGCGATCTGCGTGTGCAGCTTGCCCTCCTTCTCGGAGAGCTTGTCCAGCTGCCGTTCGATCTTCTGCAGTTCCTTCTTCGCGACGCGGCTGTCCTTGGCGGAGCCGGCGGCGGAGGAGGCGCTCTTTTCGGTCACCGAGGACGGAGCCGAGGCCGCGGCGGCCTCCTCCATCGCGTGCCGCCGCTCCAGGTACTCGTCGATGCCGCGCGGCAGCATCCGCAGGGTCGCGTCGCCGAGGAGCGCGAACACCCGGTCGGTGGTCCGCTCGATGAAGAACCGGTCGTGGGAGATCACGATCATGGAGCCCGGCCAGCCGTCGAGGAGGTCCTCGAGTTGCGTGAGGGTCTCGATGTCGAGGTCGTTCGTCGGCTCGTCGAGGAAGAGGACGTTCGGCTCGTCCATCAGGAGCCGCAGGATCTGCAGCCGCCGCCGCTCACCGCCGGAGAGGTCGCCGACGGGCGTCCACTGCTTCTCCTTGTTGAAGCCGAAGGTCTCGCAGAGCTGGCCGGCGGTCATCTCGCGGCCCTTGCCGAGGTCGACGCGGTCGCGGACCGCCTGGACGGCCTGCAGCACCCGCAGGTCCGGGTCGAGTTCGGCGACCTCCTGGGAGAGGTAGGCGAGCTTGACGGTCCGGCCGGTGACGACCCGGCCCGCGGCGGGCTGCTTCTCGCCCTCGGAGCGGGCGGCCTCCGCCATGGCCCGCAGGAGGGAGGTCTTGCCGGCGCCGTTCACCCCGACCAGACCGATCCGGTCGCCCGGCCCGAGCTGCCAGGTCAGGTGCTTGAGGAGCACCTTCGGCCCGGCCTGCACGGTGACGTCCTCCAGGTCGAAGACGGTCCTGCCGAGCCGGGACGAGGCGAACTTCATCAGTTCGCTGCTGTCCCGGGGCGGCGGCACGTCCGCGATCAGCTCGTTGGCGGCCTCGACGCGGAACCGCGGCTTGGACGTACGGGCGGGGGCGCCGCGGCGCAGCCAGGCCAGCTCCTTGCGGACCAGGTTCTGCCGCTTGACCTCCTCGGTCGCGGCGATGCGCTCCCGCTCGGCGCGCGCGAAGACGTAGTCGGTGTAGCCGCCCTCGTACTCGTACACGGCACCCTTCTGCACGTCCCACATGCGGGTGCAGACCTGGTCGAGGAACCACCGGTCGTGGGTGACGCAGACGAGGGCCGAGCGGCGCTCACGCAGGTGCCGGGCGAGCCAGGCGATGCCTTCCACGTCCAGGTGGTTGGTGGGCTCGTCGAGGACGATCAGGTCCTGCTCCTCGATGAGCAGTTTGGCCAGCGCGATGCGCCGCCGCTCACCGCCGGACAGCGGCCCGATCACCGTGTCGAGGCCCTGCGGGAAGCCGGGCAGGTCGAGCCCGCCGAACAGGCCCGTCAGTACGTCCCTGACCTTGGCGTTGCCGGCCCACTCGTGGTCGGCCATGTCCCGGATGACCTCGTGCCGGACGGTGGCCGCGGGGTCGAGGGAGTCGTGCTGGGTGAGCACCCCGACGTGCAGCCCGCCGGAGTGCGTGACGCGCCCGGTGTCGGCCTCCTCCAGCTTGGCGAGCATCCGGATCAGTGTGGTCTTGCCGTCACCGTTGCGGCCGACCACCCCGATCCGGTCCCCTTCGGACACGCCGAGGGAGACTCCGTCGAGCAGCGCACGGGTTCCGTACACCTTGCTGACTGCCTCGACATTGACCAGATTGACGGCCATCGCACTCCTGACAAGGGGGATCGATCGACCTTCCAGGGTAGCCGCCCGCAGGAATGATCCTTCCGGGCGGCCCGGGCACCCGGAGGCGGGGGAACGGCCGTGATCTTTCAGGGGCGCGGCGAACGGCGCGACCGGCCCCCGCTCACCCGCACCCGGCACACGACCGTCACAGCACGACAGCCCCGGGCACCGGCCCGGCCGCCACGCGCGCGGCGCGACAGGTCCCGGACGCCAGCAGCGCGTCGGCGACCCGCACGGCGGCCGCCGCGTCCCGCACGAGGAACGCCGTGGTCGGCCCGGACCCGGAGACCAGCGGGGCCAGTGCCCCGGCGTCGGCCCCGGCGGCCAGCGTCGCGGCGAGCGAGGGCCGCAACGACAACGCGGCGGCCTGGAGGTCGTTGGAGAGCGCCGCGGCCAGCGCCGGGACGTCACCCGACGCCAACGCGTCGAGCAGCACGGGCGAAGCCACCGGTTCCGGCACCCGCTTCCCCGCGTTGAGCCGGTCGAACTCCCCGTACACCGCCGGCGTCGACAACCCGCCGTCGGCGACGGCGAACACCCAGTGGAAGCTCCCCCCGACCGGCAGGACCCGGAGTTTCTCCCCCCGCCCGGTCCCGAGCGCCGCCCCGCCCACCAGGCTGAACGGCACGTCGCTGCCCAGCTCGGCGCAGATCTCCAGGAGTTCGTCCCGCGGGGCACCCGTGCCCCAGAGCGCGTCACAGGCGACCAGCGCGCCCGCCCCGTCGGCGGAGCCGCCCGCCATGCCCCCGGCCACGGGGATGTCCTTGGTGATGTGGATGTGCACGTCGGCGGCCCGCCCGTACCGCTCGGCGAGCTTCTCCACGGCCCTGGCCGCCAGGTTCGTACGGTCCAGGGGAACCTGGGCCGCGTCGGGGCCCTCGCACGTCACCCGGAGGGCGTCGGCGGGGGTCACCGTCACCTCGTCGTACAGTCCGACCGCGAGGAACACGTTGGCGAGGTCGTGGAACCCGTCGGGCCGCGCACCGCCCACCGCCAGCTGGACGTTGACCTTGGCGGGAACCCGTACCGTCACGCCCGCGGTCCCACCGGCCGTCCCGCCCGCCGTCCCGCTCACTGCTTGTTCTCCGCGATCCGTGCGAATTCCTCCACCGTCAGGGACTCGCCGCGCGCCTGCGGCGAGACGCCCGCGGCGACCAGGGCGGTCTCGGCGGCCGGCGCCGAACCGGCCCAGCCGGCCAGCGCGGCCCGCAGGGTCTTGCGGCGCTGCGCGAAGGCGGCGTCCACGACCGCGAACACCTCGCGCTGGGAGGCGGTCGTACGCACCGGCTCCGCGCGGCGGACCAGCGAGACGAGGCCGCTGTCCACGTTCGGCGCGGGCCAGAAGACGTTGCGGCCGATCGATCCGGCCCGCTTGACCTCGGCGTGCCAGTTCGCCTTCACGGAGGGCACGCCGTAGACCTTCGAGCCGGGCGGCGCGGCGAGCCGGTCGGCGACCTCCGCCTGCACCATGACGAGCGTGCGCTCGATGGTGGGGAAGGTCTCGAGCATGTGCAGCAGCACCGGGACGGCGACGTTGTACGGGAGGTTCGCGACGAGGGCCGTCGGGGCGGGGCCCGGCAGTTCGGTCACCCGCATGGCGTCCTCGTGGACGAGCGAGAAGCGCTCGGCGCGGTCCGGCATCCGGGCGGCGACCGTCGCGGGCAGCGCGCCCGCGAGGGCGTCGTCGATCTCGACGGCGACGACGTGGTCGGCCGCCTCCAGCAGGCCCAGGGTCAGGGACCCGAGGCCCGGTCCGACCTCGACGACCACGTCCTCGGGGCGGACGCCTGCGGTCCGGACGATGCGCCGCACGGTGTTGGCGTCGATGACGAAGTTCTGACCGCGCTGCTTGGTGGGCCGTACGCCGAGGGCTGCCGCGAGTTCGCGGATGTCGGCGGGGCCCAGAAGGGCGTCGGAGGCGGGGCTGGTCACGCCCCAAGGGTACGGGTGACCGGCCACAGCCCCGCTCCTCGGGGGCGCGGGGGGCAGGGGCGCAGCCCCGCTCCTCGGGGCGCAGGGGGCAGGGGGCAGGGACGCAGCCCCGCTCTTCAGGGGCGCGGGGAACTGCGCGACCGGCCCCCACCGGACTCGCGGCCGAAGCCGGAGCCGAAGCCGATGCCGATGCCGAAACCGATGCCGAAGCCGAAGCCCCCGCAGGGGGCCTACCCCTGGAGCCGGCTCCCGCAGTGCGGCCAGGGACTCGCCCCCCGCCGCACATACAGCTTCTTCGCCCGGAACGTCTGCTCCGCCGCGGACGCCTCCTGCGGCCGCCCCGCCCCGCCGAGGCTCTGCCACGTCCGCGTGTCGAACTGGTACAGCCCCCCGTACGTCCCGGAAGGATCGACCGCCCCCGGCCGCCCCCCTGACTCGCAGTGGGCGAGCCCCTGCCAGTTCAGGTGGTCCGCCCCCTGCACGGACATCGGCAGCGGCTTCGTGCCCACCTTCACCACCTGCGTACGCGGCTCGTGCACCGTCTCGCTCCGCAGCAGCCGCGGCTTCTGCCGGACGCCGTTGACGGTCCGCAGGGCGTACGTGACGCGCCGCAGCCCCGGCTGCCCGGCCTGCTCCACGACCTCGGTGCCCCGGAACAGTTCGGGATCCGGCGTCCGCCGCACCTCGAAGGCGATCGACTCCTCCCGGACCTCCCTCGTCCCGGTGATGCGCAGGACCGTCACCGTCTGCCCGTCGCGCGGGAAGCTCTCGGCCGGCACGGACGTGGTGTCCTGCCCGTGCAGGGTGATCCCGGCCTCCGCCAGGCTCTCGCGGACGGTCGCCGCGTTCGTGCGGACCGTCCGTGCCCGTCCGTCCGCCATGACCGTCACGGCCCGCTCGGTCCGGACGTCGAGCGCGAGCCCCGCCCGCCCGATGGACCGGCCGACCGGCACCGACACGTACGCCCCCTGCGCCCGCACCCCGAACTCCCGCAGCGCCTCCGCCACGGTCCGCGCCGTCGTCCACACGGTGCTGCGCCGCCCGTCGAGGGTGAGCCGCACGGGCCGCCCGTACCGCACGGCGACCTCCTCGCCGTTGGCCAGAGCGGTACCGGGAGCGGGGGCCACCACGTCGTGGGCGCCGACCCGGACCCCCTCGTCGGCGAGCAGTTCACGTACGTCGTCCGCGAAGGTGTGCAGGGTGCGCGGCTTGCCGTCGACGGTCAGCTCGACCGCCTTGTCGTCGGCGACGAACGCCGTGGTGCCGCCCGCGAGGAACGCCACGACCAGCGCCTGCGGCAGCAATTTGCGCACATCGGGCCGCTCCGCGCTCCTGCGCCGCCGCGCGGCCCGTCGCGTCTCGGCCCGCCCGCCGGGGGACGGCATCTCGGCGGTCGGCGCGGGGGGCGCGGAGGGCGCGGCCTGCCGCGGGAGCGTCGCCGCGTCGGACGTCCAGGGCGCGTCGGCGTACTCGTACGAGGCCTCGTAGGTCGTTTCGTACGCGGTTTCGTACGCGTACGCGGTTTCGTACGCGGGCAGGCAGGGAGTCTCGTACGCGGGCAGGTACGTGTCCGGGGGGCCGTACGCGTACGCGTACGACTCCGGGAACGGGTGGGTCGGGCCATACGTCTCGTACTGCCCATACGTCTCGTACTGCGAACTGCTCACGACGACACGCTCCAGGAGACCGGTGGACGGGCAGAACCTAGCGGAGCGTCCGTCACTCTCCAAAGCGGCACGGCCACGCTGTGTCGCCACGCACCCCCGGTCGGGCCCCGGGAGCGCGCTGTCCGTCACGCGTCAGTAATCGAACGCGCGGGCGGTGTTCGCCGAGAGCGCCGTCGCCAGCGCGTCCTCGTCCAGGCCCCGCACGGCGGCCATGGCCCGGACCGTGACCGGAATGAGATACGGGGCGTTGGGCCGTCCGCGGTACGGCACCGGCGTCAGGAAAGGCGCGTCGGTCTCGACGAGGACGAGTTCGAGCGGCGCCACGGCGAGGGCGTCGCGCAACGGCTGCGCGTTCTTGAAGGTCATGTTGCCCGCGAACGACATGTAGTAGCCGGCACGGGCGCAGACCTCCGCCATCTCCGCGTCCCCGGAGTAGCAGTGGAAGACGGTCCGCTCGGGCGCGCCCTCCTCCTTCAGGATGCGCAGCACGTCCGCGTGGGCGTCCCGGTCGTGGATGACCAGCGTCTTGCCGTGCCGTTTGGCGATCTCGATGTGGGCGCGGAAGGACCGCTCCTGCGCCTCCTTGCCGCCGGGGCCCGTGCGGAAGGTGTCGAGCCCGGTCTCACCGACGCCCTTGACCTGCGCGAGCGCGGCGAGCCGGTCGATCCCGGCCAGCGCCTCGTCCAGCGCGCCGTCGCCACCGCCCTGCCGGGCCCCCTGCCGGGACCAGTTGTCGGGGTCCCCGTGCACGATGCGCGGGGCCTCGTTCGGGTGGAGGGCGACGGTCGCGTGGACGGCGTCGTGCGCGGCGGCCGTCTCGGCGGCCCAGCGCGAGCCCGCCAGGTCGCAGCCCACCTGCACGACCGTCGTCACGCCGACCGACGCGGCCTTGGCGAGGGCCTCCTCGACCGTGCCGGTCTGCATGTCCAGGTGGGTGTGCGAGTCGGCCACCGGCACCCTCAGGGGGTCCGGCAGCGGCGGGGCTTCGGCGTTGGAAGGCATACCCCGATCCTACGAAGGCGCCGGGGCGGGCCGGGTCGGGCCCGGGGGAGGCGGGTCCGGAGGCGGGGGCGGGGCGGGGCCCGGGGGCGGGGCGGGCCCGGCCCCGGGGCTCACACCGCCTTACGGTGCTGGAACGGGTGCAGCAGGTCGGACAGGTGCCAGTGGTGGTGAACCCTGGGCGCCGCGTCCGGCCGCAGGGCCGTCTCGGGCGACTGCGCCGCGTCGGGCGCCGCGTCCGGCGCCG